>JAHHRJ010000029.1 GCA_020025885.1 Butyricicoccus sp.
ACAAGAACCAAATCTCTATATGTAGAAAAACACAATGTGGCTTATATCCCCTTAGGGGCTGTCTGAAAAATCGAAAATTTGTCTTTTTCTACATGGAACGGCATCCACTGCGTTAAAAATACTCAGAATCCATCAAGGATTCCTGCGTTTTTTGCCTTGTGGCTGCTCGCTCCCTGCGAAAAATCCGTCAATTTCTCTATTTTCAAACAAGCCCTAGCGAAAGCAAGGGGTATTACGCCACATTTGATAATTCCAAAAACAGTTACAGATTCTCAAATTATCGACGCAGAAAGCTTATGGAAAAGAAAGCTTCATACACTTACACCTTTTGGTATGAATGCAAATTGATTTGATATAATAAAATCAAAAAACAAAAAATCCGAACCATTTGGTTCGGATTTTTTTTGGTGCAGATGGTGGGACTTGAACCCACACGCCCTTGCGAGCACTAGCACCTGAAGCTAGCGCGTCTGCCATTCCGCCACATCTGCATTCATTTTTCGGCGTTGTTAGCAATACTTATTATACACGCTTTTTCTAAAATTGCAAGCATTATTTTTAATTTTTTGCGTTTTCTTTTGTATCCTCGATTTTATAAGCATATTTCAGGTTTTTTCTGGCTAGTAGTGCAAATATAGCATAAAAATCCTGCACGAGTGCATGAAACATTACACTGTGCAGGACTCTTCTATTTATCCAATGCTTTCCTTGATCATGCGACCGTCTCGCAAGAGTGCACGTAACTGCTCTGCATCCCCTGCCGCAATACTCTCACGGTACTCTGTCAGATGCCGAATAATTTCATCAATTTCCTGTACCAACGATTCCTGATTGAGCAGGAATAACTCTGTCCACATATCTTCATTGAGTTTTGCCACACGAGTGAGATCCTTGTAGCTGCCCGCCGAATATCCATTGTGTTTGAGTGCTTCCGGACTTTTGATATACGCAGATGAAACCACATGACACAGCTGGGATGTAAATGCGATCATATGGTCATGCTGTTGTGCTGAGCAGCGCACCACGCGCCCAAAACCCAACTGATTAAAGAAACCTTCAGCGGCATCTACTGCCCACAGCGGACTGCTTTCTGTCTGCACCAAGATCATGCTTGCATTGCGGAACAGATCCACCTCCGCATACGCAAATCCAGAAAATTCCTTACCCGCCATTGGGTGTCCGCCCACAAAATGTACGCCATGTTTTTGTGCTAATGGTGTCAGCACATCCACCATGCACTGTTTTACACCCACGAAATCCACAACAATACAGCCTTTTTTGAGCTTTTCCATGTGTTCCGTGAGCCAATCAATTGTGGACTGCGGATACAAGCTGATGACCAACAAATCTGCCTGACCCAAAATCGTATCATCTGCGACGCCATCGAGTGTGCCCTCTTGTACTGCTGCTTCTGTAACTGCCTTGGTACGATTCCAGCCATATAATTTACAATCGGTATATGCGCGGACTGCCTTTGCAAACGATCCACCCATCAATCCGAGTCCAACCACTACCACATTCCGAATCATATTCGTGCTCCCCTCAATCGGTTATTGATCCAGCGCGACACCGGCCAAAGAATCAGCCAGCTCAAAAGCGCGCCCGCCATATTTAAAATCAAATCATCCACATCCCCACTGCCGCAGTTCATAAGCACCTGTGAAACCTCCACGGTCGAAATCATAGCAAACATCGTCGGGAAATATAAAAATAAGTTGCCCATCATTCTGCACACGCTGGGCAGAAAAAATCCCATTGGTGCAAATGCCGCAAGGTTACCAAGTACATTGATCATTGCAATTTCTGGAATATATCCCCGCTGATAGGCACGCAGGTAATTGCGAATGGTATAAAAAGGCTTCAAATTGATCCCATAGTGTATCTGCTCTCTGCCAAATGCCGCATCAAAAAACAACAAATTCAGCAGCATCCAGATATAATAAAGAAACAGCACTGCAAGCCATTTTTTCATATGTTGTTTGGTGGGTGGATATAATAACGTCCATAAAATTACAAATGCCGCTGCAAACAGAAGCTTCTCTGGAACTTCTACCACACAATGCGGCTTCAGCTCAATATATAGATTATAGCCAGTGACTACGAGCCACAACACGAAGATCACAGCGCGAATTGGCTTACGCACAAACCAGCCTCCTCTCCATATGTTCGATCGCCTTATTCTCTTGATTATACCACAGTGATCGGTAAAATTTAACCCGAAATATCACGTTTTTCAAACGACTTTCAAATATCCACCCTCATATTTCGTCAGAAAGCATCGAAAGCTGTTCTCGGCGTATTACATAATTACGGTAGGCTTGGTACAGCAAGTAAGCTTTCCAGGCCTGCACCAAAATAACCATAGGCGATACTGCCTTTGTAAATGCATCAGAGAATGGCACAGCACGCAGATAGAGCGCAATTGCCACCATCCCCAGCTCTACCCAATACGCACGCAATAAGGCATGTGTATTTAAGTTTCCATACACGGTTTCCATTTGACGGATCCCCAAAATACACTGATACCAGATATAAAAATACAGTATACTCTGTGTCGCAAGCGATCCCAACTGAATCGCAAATTTTTGTGGCAAAAATGTTCCTATAACACAAACTATGATCACCGCCAGTGTCCATGGTGTAAGACGCGAAAATATGGGCTGCTTGATTTTGCGGCAAGCATAAAACAAGCTCAAATACATCAGCAGCGTCCAAAACGCTGTCTGTGCAATCATTGCTGTAACGCTTGCAATCCATAGATACTCCACAAAATCCCTCCTTTTCTATGCTATTTCTATGATACTGAATTTGTATCCCATCTGCAAACTCTATTTGTCAGGTTCAAAAAAGAAAAACGGCATGAACGTTTCGTCCACACCGCTTATCATCGGGAATATGGTGTTTTTTCATTGGTCAAGCCAACCAGATAATCTACACTTGTGTTATAATATCGCGCTAACTGCACCAGTGCATCCACTGGAATATCAAGCACTCCGCTTTCATATCGGGAGTATGTTGTCTGCGTCACTTTCAAAAGCTCTGCAAGTGTGCGTTGCGGCAAGTCAGCATCTTCTCGCAAATTCCGAATTCGATCGTACAATACTTTCACCTCAAAAATATTGTACGCCATACAAAATTTGCGCCTTGACATTTATGCGAAAATCGCATAAAATTTACTTATACTTGGTGCGCGGGTAAGGTGTTGAAATATCTGTCAGCCCAACCAAATAGTCCACACTGGTATGATAATACGCCGCAAGTTTTACTGCAGCTTCTAGCGGCAGAACACGCTCTCCACGTTCATACTTGGAATATAAGGACTGGTCACACATCAAATAATCTGCAATTTCGCGCTGCGTCAAATCAGAATCTTCTCGCAAGTCGCGGATTCGTAGTCGCATTATACATCACCCATTGCACTATATCGCAGGACAAATTGTCCTATTGACATTTTGGACAATACGTCCTAAAATATAAGTGAGGTGATCTCCATGCCAGATTATAAAGTGTTGTATCATACCCTATTGCATGCCACAGAAGATGCGCTCAACCTGCTCATTGCAGCGCAGCGCGAATGTGAAGAGCGCTATCTTGCGGCAGAAGACGAAACAACAGAAAAGAGTGCGGATGGAACCGAATAAGATTCCACACCGCACTCTTTTTACATTATAAAATTGTTAATCGTGGTCTTCGTGTGCAATCTTTGCTACAACGCCACTGAGCGCTAAGAGACCCACAAGGTTTGGGAATACCATCAAACCATTAAAGAGATCGGATAGATTCCAAACCAAATCTACTTGCAGGCACGCGCCAAAGATTACGCATACGACAACGATTGCTGCATAAATTTTGACAGCCTTTTGACCAAACAACGCCTTCACATTGACTTCACCAAAGAAGTACCAGCCAATGATGGTCGAGAATGCAAAGAACAGCATACAAATTGCAATAAAGATACTTCCGAACTGACCAAACGCCTGATTAAATGCCGTCTGCGCCAATACAGAACCTGTTGCACCAGTAGAAAGCGCACCAGAGGACAGAATGACCAGTGCCGTCAGAGTCAGAATGATAAACGTATCAATAAACACACCAACCATTGCGATCACGCCCTGATCCTGCGGTTTCTTTACCTTTGCCAGTGCATGTGCGTGCGGAGTAGAACCCATACCTGCTTCATTCGAGAACAAACCACGTGCCACACCAAAACGCATTGCTTCCTTGACTGTTACGCCAGCAACACCGCCTGCAATCGCCTGCGGCTGGAATGCACCAATAAAAATTGCCTGAATGGATTCCCAAACTGCTGCATGGTTGATGCACAAGATTACAATGCATCCCAAAATATAGAACGCTGCCATGATTGGTACCAGTTTTTCCGTTACCGATGCAATCCGCTTCACGCCGCCGAGGAAAATAAACGACGCAATCACCGCACATACAATACCCACATAGAGCGGATTGATACCAAACGCATTGCGGAATGAATCGCCAATAGAGTTCGACTGCACCATATTGCCTGCAAAGCCCAATGCAAAAATGATAGATACGGAGAAGAATCCTGCAAGGAACTTGCCAAAGCCGTTTGGGAAGCGTGCCTTGATATAATAGACCGGACCACCTATTACCTGTCCATCTTCACCCACCGTCTTATATTTCTGTGCCAAGACTGCCTCACCGTAGATAGTGGACATGCCAAAAAATGCCGAGATCCACATCCAGAAGATCGCACCCGGTCCACCAGATGCAAGTGCAGTTGCACAGCCGGTAATGTTACCTGTGCCGACCTGTGCCGCGATCGCGGTAGTCAGTGCCTGAAACGAGCTCATACCCTCATGGTCTGCCTCTTTTCCGTTTAGGCTAAATGAACCAAACATTCTTTTTAATCCTGTTCCAAGATGTCTTAATTGCACAAAACCTGTGCGAATAGAAAACAACACACCTGTGAAAATCAAGAGATACAACAATAAGTTATCCCAAACAAAGCCACTGATTTGTTTGACAATTACCGCCATTTGATCCATATCCATTATTTATTACCCCTTTTTCGTGATTCCCGAACAAACCAAAGAAAAAGAAAAAGCGAATCCAACAATCCTGTCCCTTCGTTATAGTACGAAAAAACAAGATGATGGTTCGCTCTGCGACCCAATGCCCTGCCTACCGATCCTTTCAAAAAAGAAATACAAAAATAAGCACCCATTGGGTTAAAAAATCCACTCTGTCCTTTTGCCTGAGAGATTAGCGCACAATATGCAGTACGCCTTGCACCTTCGGCACCCGTAATTCGAGATTCTCCAGAGCCACATCCGTTTATAGTCCTGATCTGCCCAAAAGCAGAAACCTGAGAGTTTTACTCCTTCGGTAAGCGCATGGCTTTTTCCTAAAAACTTCGTTTGTCGGTATTGAATTTATCTTTAGCCTATCACACTTGCAGAAATATGTCAAGCATCGCTTCATAAATTTTCGCAAAGTAAAAGAAAACAATACAAAATTCGTTTTTTTCCTTGTTGCAAACAAAAAAATCGTGTACAGAACGTACACGATTTTTTGTTATATCAAGCTTTTTCAAATTCGACCTTAACTGTTTCAAACTTCCCCATTGCCTTTACGGTCAACGTAATTACATTTGTCAATCGCTCTTGTGCTTCTGCCACCTTGCCGCTGTCAAATGCAGTCTGTTCGTCCACCGGCTTCTGATCATTGCAGAAACCATTAAAATCCTCGAGGTGAATCTCACGGAACTTCTTATCATCCCTATCGTATACACTGATTGAGGACTGGTTAATCTCATTGATCAAGATCTTTGCCGCTGGTACTTTGACCGTTACCGTCTTTTTCTCGATCGTGATATCATCCTTGGTCAGTCCAGAGGTATCTGAACCGATCTGCATGGTTCCCTGATACATGATTGTAAAATTCTTCTGCTTTTCTGCTTCGCTCCAACCATAGAATTTATTTCGGTCTTCCATGCGCAATACGTTGTTATAATCGTAAGCGACCTGCACAGCCTGTCCCATACCTTGTAGTGTTTTTGCAATATCCTCTGTTTTCACACCGCCAAGACTATGTCCCCACAGTGCGCCCATACCAAAAATAATTAAGAAAATTGCAGCGACTACGCCAGCAATAGTCAATTGACGCTGTCGACGGATCTGCTTTTTGGACTTTCTAGCGTGCTGCTTTCTCTGCTGTTCTGTCATATCGCACTCCCCTTTTCACATTGTTTCTTATCACCATAATATCGTATTTTGTGCAGCAAATCAATTCACATTTGTAAAATTCATGCATGTTTTTATTGGATGTGCACAACTCGATCTCCCATAATCGTACAAATTACGGAACCGATCAGCGGCATATTTGTATACGGAGTGTTGATTCCCTTAGAATAATACTTTGTGTATACCTTTTCACATTCCCAGTCGAGTACAGCCAGCTCTGCGCGATGCCCCACTGCAATCGACTTATCAGCAAAGCGATAAATCTGTGCTGGATTGCGCGACATTTTTTCCAGCAGCTGCATGCGAGTCAATGCCCCAGTCTGTACCAGATAGGTGTTGCACACCGAAAATGCGGTTTCCAGTCCAGTGATGCCAGATGGAGCATGTGCAAATGGGCGTGCTTTCTCCTCTGCGGTATGTGGTGCATGGTCCGTTGCGATCATATCTACTGTGCCGTCCTGCAAGCCGCGAATGAGTCCCTGACGGTCTTCCTCCTTGCGCAGTGGCGGATTCATGCGTGCATACGTGCCATGCTCACATACAGCGTCCTCTGTGAGAGAAATATGATGCGGTGTCACCTCACAGTAAACCTTTGCACCCATTGCCTTGCCTGCGCGGATGAGATCGATGGACAACCCGCTCGAAATATGCTGAAATACCACACGTGCACCGGTACGCAGCACGAGCGCAATATCTCTTGCAACCATTGCTTCCTCCGCAGCTGCCTTTGCCCCTGGTACGCCAAGCTCCTCTGCCGCCTTCGAACCAAAGTTTACGCCCGCAGACAGCACCAAAGAGCGATCTTCTTCATGGAATGATAACAACGTGTCATGCTCTACTGCGCGTTCCATCGCCGTCATACACAGATTCATGTCTGTGAGATTGAGTCCATCGTCCGTAAAGCCCGGTGCACCCTCTGCAAGCAGCCCTGCAAAGTCGGTCAGCTCTGCGCCCCTCAGCCCCTTTGTAATGGCACATGCCTGTTTTACATTCACGAAATCGCCTGCTTTGTGTGCCTGCTCCTGTACATAGCGCAGAGTATCCACATTGTCACAGGTCGGGCTGGTATTTGCCATGCAAACCACGGTGGTAAATCCACCTGCTGCTGCCGCACGCATACCAGATGCAACATCTTCCTTTGTTGTCTGTCCCGGATCACGGAAATGTACATGGGTATCAATCAAGCCCGGGCAAACCGTCTTGCCCGCCGCATCATAGACTGTACAGCCTTCTGGCACATCTAGTGTGGTATCGATCGCCGCAATGATTCCTTGGTCATCGATCAAAATTTCTCTTTTTGCATCCAGCCCTGTATATGGGTCCATTACCTGCGCGTTTTGAATCAGCAGCATGGTTTCTTCCTCCTTATGCTTTGCTTATATCGTCATTGTGTGTTCCA
Source organism: Butyricicoccus sp. (assembly GCA_020025885.1). GTDB lineage: Bacteria > Bacillota > Clostridia > Oscillospirales > Butyricicoccaceae > Butyricicoccus. The sequence goes on from JAHHRJ010000029.1 coordinate 7,621, forward strand.
ATGTGACCACCGGATGATATCTCTTGTCCTGCGCCCGCATTCCGGTGATGATTCGGGCGTGAATCTCTTCTTTTTGTGCCTCTGTATAACCAAAGGGGACGACAACTTCAAAAATCAAATTGATCTTGCGTTCTCCCTCAACGACACGGAAATCGTGCATGGTCAGTGCGGGATCGATCTTGTTTAGTACCTCTAGCGTTACTTCTCGCATAGCATCAATGCGCGGATCTCCCACACGCACGGGGTCCATATGAATGACCGCATAGACCCCTGTGTTTGTCCATACATTGCGCTCTGCTTCATCGATCAGCTCATGCACTGCCACAAGATCTGCTGTATCTGGCACTTCTGCATGGAGAGATGCAAGCGATTTGCCCACACCATAGTTATGAATGATCAAGTCATGCACACCCAGTACGCCCGGAGTCTGCAAAACGGTATGTTCAATTTCATGCGCGATCTTAGGGTCGCCTGCCTGCCCAATCAGTGGATCCAGTGTATCCCGTGCAATTCCAATGCCCGACCAGATAATAAAGAGTGCCACAAGTACCCCAATGATCCCGTCCACAGGCATCATAGTAAATGTTCCTGCCATCATGCCAACGAGTACAACGCCCGTTGTGACAACATCATTCAGGCTGTCCTGCATTGCCGCAAGCAGTGTCGGCGATTCGATTCGCCTACCAATACAGCGATTGAACGCACCCAGCCATAACTTTACCGCTATTGTAAGCAGCAATACCGCTGCCACAACCCAAGTAAAGGAAACCGCTTCCGGATGCAGGATACGCTGCGCAGAGGTTTGGAGAAACTGTACGCCAACCACACAGATGAGCAGAGAGACGACGAGTCCCGCAATATATTCTGTTCGTCCATACCCAAATGGATGCTGTGCATCTGGCGCACGTCCAGATAGCTTAAATCCCACAATAGAAATGACCGAAGACAAACCATCTGACAGGTTGTTAAATGCATCCGCAGCGACTGAGATCGCGCCTGTCATCAGCCCGATCATCAGCTTTGCTGCAAACAGCAAAAGGTTGCACGCGATCCCCACCGCACCAGACAGCACGCCATAGCGCTCTCGGATCTGTGTATCGTGTACATTCTCATAATCTGCACCAACAAAGTGCACGATCAAAAATTGTGTCATGCCAACCATACCCCATTTCTATACCCAATGTATATTATACTTGATATGATTACAATTTGTAGCGCAAAAATTGCAGGAATCCCCCACATAAAAGAACGGTGCAGCGTTTTATGCCGGCAGGCTTTCATCGCGCCATATACCAGCGGACAACCGCCCAGCCAGCAATATAAAAACAAGGTTCGTTCTCGAATGCGCCGTTTACCATGCCGCGCCAGCCATTTGTCCAGAAACACCGCACATGCACCAAGTCCATTTATCATCACAAGATAGATGATACACCACCACAAAATTTGCATCTGTGTTCCCCTCTTTCTATCTGTGAATCCTTTGTTTTTGTTATTATAGCAAAATTTTGCATTCGTTACAACCATATTACATGTTCTGCCCGTTCCACACTTGAACGCATAGGGCAAATGGTGTATCATGGAACTAACGCCTATGAAGGGAGCGCTCTCATGTCCATTCGCCGCCTGTGCTGTGTATTCACCATACTTATGCTGTTTGCCAGCCATGCAGCTGCACTTTCCATTCCTCCTATGCAGGAGCAGATCTTTGGTGCGCAGGCAATTTTATACTGTGTAGAATCCGGTCAAACCTTGTACGAGAAAAACGCAGATACGCCTGCCCGACCTGCATCTGTCACGAAGCTTATGACTGCGCTGATTGTCTTAGAGCAAGTGGAAGATCTTTCCGAACCAACTACGGTATCGAGTACCGCGGTGCAGATCGAACGCGACTCCACCCACATTGCACTTGTCCCCGGTGAAGTTGTGACCCTGCAAGATATGCTCTATGCGGTGCTCATGCAGTCCGCCAATGATGCATCTAATGTGCTTGCAGAAGCCGTTGCAGGGTCACAGGCAGAATTTGTCCAGATGATGAACGCACGTGCGGCAGAGCTTGGCTGCACCGGAACGCATTTTGAAAATGCGCATGGGCTGGATGGTGACACCCATCTGATGACCGCTCGCGATCTTGTCAAAATCACCGAGGCACTCTTACACCATCCACGCTTTTTACAGATTGCAGGTGCACAGTCCTACACGATCCCACCAACCAACAAGCACGCTGAGCCGCGTACCTTCTATACCAAACAGCGTATGCTGCGCAAGGACTCCCCGTTCTATGACCCTTATGCCATTGCTGGCAAAAACGGCTATACCACCAAAGCCCATCATACACAAACCATGGTGGCACACAAAGACGGTATGACACTCATCGCCGTTACCCTCGGTGCATCCAGCGGTAAACATTCGGCTTGGCATGATATCCGCGCATTGTTTACCTACGGATTCGGCAACTTCCATGCTGTCACTTTAGATGGTGAAGATATTGCACGGCTTGCAGGGCAAGTTTGCAAGCAGCACGAGACTCCGCCGGATCTGCCGCCTGTTACGGTCATTGTTCCATCACAATTTGATAAAAAGGCATTGTCGTTTTCACCGGCTGTAAACGAAGAAACGTTGCGCACCATACAGCTTACGCATGAGGATGGTACAATACAGGCACTTTCCCCCATGCCGTATGCGCTGCCCTGCGATCTGGACGTTGCACGCGCCAAAGAGATCATGCAGCCCAATCACTTATACTGGCTACTGCTCCCATTTGTATTTGTCTGCATGTTTTCCGGATGGTTATCTTCCTCCTCTATCCCTCACAACAATCAACCCACGCTTTGTATGCGCAGATACGAGCGCAAAAAACGCCAAGCGCGGCGCAAGGCTTTTCAGCGCAGAGCTTTACATCAACAAGAATGCGAACAAGAAAATCAGTAATCTAAATTCTAATTGGAGGTTTTTTCTCCCATGTTACCCCAAATCACAATTCGTCCGGCTGCTCCAGAGGATGCACCTGCATTGCTTGCGATTTATGCGCCCTATGTCAGCCAAACTGCAATCTCACTTGAATATGATGTCCCCTCTGTGGAGGAATTTACAGAGCGCATTCGTTCAATCACCAAAGCCTATCCCTATCTGGTTGCCGAACAGGCTGGCAAACCAGTTGGCTATGTTTATGCCGCCCCCTTTCATCCACGCATGGGCTTTCATTGGGATGTTGAACTCTCTATTTACCTTTCCCTTGATTGCCAACGGCATTACTTAGGCACACGGCTCTATCGCACCATACTTGCGCTCCTATATGCACAAAATGTTGTAAATGTCTATGCCTGTGCCACCACCTCCGGCGGGAGCAGCATCGCCTTTCACGAAAAAATGGGATTCCAGCGCGTTGGTCTATTTCCGCGCACGGGCTGGAAGGCTGGTTCTTGGCATGATCTGGTCTGGATGGAATATCCCCATCTGCACCAGCGTGTCACAGAACCAAAGCCATTGATTTTGTTCCCCGATCTGCCGCAGGATCTTGTACAAAAGCTGTTAAATACCCCAAACCTATAAGAAAAAGCGCATCCATTCAGATGCGCTTTTATTATGCGGCAATTGATTATGCAGTTACGCTGGTCTTTTCCTCACCAGATGCATATGCGATATTGATTACGCCCTTAACGCAAAGCGTTGTCACCTGACAGATGAATTCCATATCGCTAACAATGCCATGTCGCGGCAGTGCATGATACTTTGCATGCAGCGTTTCAATGCGAGAAATCAGAGCTTCCACCGTAAACGGAGCAACCACATCGGATACCCAGCCTTCAAAGTGTGCTTCAGTCAAACTGCGCTTCAGACACAATGCAACCCGCTTTTCATAAATGTAGTGCGCCAGCAAATTATGCGGATAGATATCATCATTATGCGGATAGCAAAAAAAGTCTGTTAGATAATGACAGATCTCACCAAGGTCTACCGAGAGGTCACGTCCATTGACATCCTCTATGGTATAATTCTGGCAGAATGCGCGAATCTTATCCTTGACCTCTTCAAACATAATCGATGGGTAATGCCGCTTGGTCAGGTATGTACCCGTCAGGTCTGGTTTCAGATTGCCGTAGCGAAAGGCGTTCGTGTCAAAGGTAACGCCGGTTTCAGCCTCAATATGAGCCAACAACAGGTTGGCAACGCGAGTATGTGAAATGGAATCCATGCTGCTCCTCCAAACGAAACAAAATAAACTTATGCGGCACAATAATACCGCAAGACAATTTTTCAATATACACAGAATCATATGCATGCGGATAAACTTCTCGATCCAAACGCTTTTATTATAGCATAAGATACGCACAAATTTCAATCAAATCGCAACTTTTTGCCGTATAACACGTTCTGGAAGTTCTTCACATCATGCCGAACTATTTTCATTATACCATCTTTTATGCGCTTTGTCATATGAATTTTATGAAAAAATGTCCCAGTTTTTAGCATACATTTCAAACTTTTCCTGTCTGATTCGCTCAACACAGGAGGCTCATCGTGCACGGAATGCCTCATTCTTAAACCGTACCCGTCCTTCAAGCGCTGCACGCAGTTTTTGGCACATTGCCTCTCGGTCTTGATTGAGCGTACCCGCCAGATTCACATAGTTTGAAGCATGGTTTGCGCGGAACACACTTCCCTCGCAGTCAATATGTTCGAGTAATACCAGAGTCTCCTGCGCAATTTCCACTGGATTCATCAGATAGAATCGTCCTGCCTGCCAGTCTTCCATGAGCGGTGTCGGTAAATCGAAGAGAAGTGTCAGCAGTCCAATATATTCTGGCTTCATTCCGGAAAGTGCTTGTGCCGTCTTGATCGCATGTTCTTCAGATAACTCCAGCGAGCCAAGTCCTGCAATGCAGGTAACAGACAGCTTCATGCCAGCCTGCTTGACCATCAGTCCAGCGCGAACGATCTCATCCGCCGTCTCTCCCTTATTGACGCGTCTCAGCACTTCATCCGAGCCAGACTCCAGACCCATATAGATCATATCCAGCCCCAATTCATGCAGCATATCTAGGTCTTGCTGCTTTTTGACCAAAATAGACGCTGGCGAGCCATAGCAGGTCACCCGCTCGCATTCTGGGAACGTCGCACGAATATAACACAAAATTTCTGCCATGTGCTCCGTTTGGCACATAAGCGCATCGCCATCTGCAAGGAAAATACGCTCTACGCGGCGATATGCACGGCGGGCGATATCAAAATCGTGCTTAATTTCATCGAGTTTGCGAATGCGGAAAGATTTTTCTTTATACATGTCACAAAATGTGCATTTGTTGTGGCTGCATCCAATTGTTACCTGTATAATTAAACTATACGCCTCAGACGGCGGGCGAAATACGCGTCCTTCATATGGGATCATGGTTGTCCTCCTTTTTTCTTGTACACTGTTTTTATGGCAATACCGCATAATTCAGCAAGAGTGATTTTCGGAAAAATTTCTCGTCAGAAAAAGGCGTGAATCCACAGGAATCCTTGGTGGATTTCAAGGATTCACAACGAATTTATGGCGCGAAATTTTCGCAAAGCGCCGCAGATGACATTGTGCGGTGTTGCCTTATAAATTAGTCGCTGCCCCAAAAGTGAAAAAAGCAGGCGAGCACAAAGGCTTCGCCTGCTTACATGCACTACGATTAGAATGCCATAGGCGGCTCTGGAGTCTCTTCAGTTTCTTGGGTTTCTTCTTCCTGCGGTGCAGTTTCAGCGCATGCCTCTGCGCATGCTTCTGCGCAGCAGCAAGTATCGCAGTCTAGGGTATCTTCGCTGCTCTCGTTCATCATTTCATCCAGCTCATTCATCGCCTTAAGCTCAGCTTCATGGTAAATCTCTTCGCGCTTTTTCTTGCGCATGAGTGCAACAGCGAGTGCACCAGCACCAGCCAGCGCACCAACCAGCGCTACGCCATAACCCAGTTCCTTTTTCATGTTTGTCACCTCATCAGTGGTTTTATTTTGATATAATGATTCCGTTTCATCCTCCAAATTCATATACATAGACTTTAGCACATCGTGCACGCAAAGTCAATGAACGGGATGTGAATTTGCCAAACACCCACTCGATTCGGCAAATTTCCGTTTCAGCATTGCCTATCTTATCGTTATGTAGTATCATAAACTTATTTCAAGGGATACACACGGTATCTCTTGCGCGTAAAAATCCTAAGGAGGTTTTCATGTCCCATCGCTCCCATCCACAGTATCGCATCGGACTTCGCACGGTCAAAACAGGGCTTGCTGTGATTATTGCGCTGTTTCTTGCCACGTTGCGACCGTCTGCCATTCCGATTTTCGCCGCAATTGGCGCAATCGTTGTAATGAGCCGCACATTGTCTGATGCGATCACCGCTGCCACAACACAGCTTGCAGGCATCACCTGCGGTGCACTTGCTGGCTGTCTCTTTACCCTTTTGTTTCCCAATGATCGTTATTTCGCCATTGGGCTTGGACTTATTTTGCTCATTCCGATTTGTCAGCCCTTACGCATCGGCTTTGCTGTTCCACTTACCTGCATTGTATTCGTTTCCGTTTGTCTTTATGACCCCACGCGTGGCACACCAGTTGCATATGCAATCAATCGTTTTCTGGATACCTCCATCGGGCTTTCTGTTGGGTTTGTCATCAATGCAGTTATCAAGCCCTATAACAACCATAGCTTAATCTTGCGATTGTTTCGTGAATATCTAGAAGCCTATCCGCCTGCGCTCTCTGAGCTGCTCATGCACGGGCACTATCCCGTTTTGGCTCCTTTCGAGGCAAAAATGCGCTGTTTACACGATGAAATTCGGATTTTTAGCGAACAGCCATTTCCCCATCGCAAAGAGCGCAAAGAAGAAGCTGCCTATCTTGAGGGGTGCTATCAACTTGCGGAGAAAATGTATATGGCGCTTGCTGCACTGTGCGGCATGGATATCCTAGGTACCCCCTGCCAAAGAAGCTGCAAGCGTCTCTCTGCGCTTGGGATTGTGCTTCCATCCATAGATGCGCCTCATCCCCCGCTCGATGAAGACAGCACTGTTTTAAACTATCACTTGAATACCTTACTGGATGCGCGTGGCTTCCTTGTAGAGCTATTAAATGCCGCCGCGCCCAAACAGGATTGAAAGGAGTCACTCTCAATGTCTTTCACCAAAGAAAGCAAATTTTTGTCCCTTGTTCTGCGTCATAAACCGGATATCATCGGAATCAAACTGGATGAACACGGCTGGGCTGATGTGCAGGCGCTTGTTTCTGGCATAAGCTATTTTGTTCCATTTAATTTCAATATGCTCGAGGAGATTGTGCGCACGGACAGCAAGCAGCGTTATGTGTTCAACACCGACCACACCCAGATTCGTGCCAGCCAAGGGCACTCCATCCCCGTAGATGTGCAATTAGAGATCACGACCCCTCCAGAATATTTGTGGCATGGCACAGGACAGAAATATACTGCTTCTATTGACCAGCAGGGTCTGCTTCCCAAAAGCCGCTTGTACGTCCATCTATCTGCTGATCCAGAAACTGCCTGCATGGTTGGTATTCGCCATGGCAGTCTTGCACTCTACCGCATTCGCAGCGGCGCAATGGCACGCGCTGGCTATGCCTTCTTCCGTTCTGAAAATGGGGTTTGGCTTACAAAAAACGTTCCAGCATCTTTTCTTGAAAAGCAATAAAATCATATAGAGCCAGTTTCGATTGAAACTGGCTCTATATTTCATTCGGCTGGGTTCTCCTAGAAATGGTTTGCCCAATCATATACTAATTTTTGAGCTTGCAATTAGGGCTTGTTTGAAAATAGAGAAATTGACGGATTTTTCGCAGGGAGCGAGCAGCCACAAGGCAAAAAACGCAGGAATCCTTGATGGATTCTGAGTATTTTTAACGCAGTGGATGCCGTTCCATGTAGAAAAAGACAAATTTTCGATTTTTCAGACAGCCCCTAATCTTCTACCAAATATACAACACAAAAGCTATATAGAATTCCATCCTTTCCCAGATATCCATCCATACTCTGATAACCGCTTTCCATAGGCATCACGGGAAAAATCCAAGGCGTATGTCCTTGGATTTTGAAAATTTTAAGTCGCTTCACTCCAAAACAAAATAGCGTGATTTTTTTGACAAGCTGAGAAGGATATACACTCTCTTTTTTAATCTTATTCTATTATACTGCTGGTTCCTGAATCTTTGCAACCACCTGCGCACCCGTCATATCTTCTGTAATATTGAATCGTGCCAGACCATAAAGGCTCGAAGCATCACCCCGTACCAATTTGTTGATATCCTCACGGATAGTAACCGTAATGCGTACACCCATTGTTTGCAGCATACCTTCTGTTACTGCATTGTGCAATCCAAACGGATACGCAAATGCAAGGTTATCTGCACCAAAGCTTTTGCGAATCGCTTCATTCGACTTATAATAGTCTGTATGGAACGCATCCATATATGCATCCAGCGCCTCACCTGCACGCGGCAACACACCGCGGCGATATCCAACCTTATCGAGCGTCGATACATTGTGCATATCATAAGTATGGCTTTGAATGGTCAAAATACCCTGATCGCTCCACGGCTTTGCCTCTTCATAGGAAAAGTGCGGAATAATCGGCACACCCATGTTCTTGTAAGTGGTCTTGCCAACAGAAATACCAATACAGAAAACCGTCGCCTTGAGTCCATTTTGTGCCAACACTGGTGCCGCGTATTCAACATTGCTTCGATAGCCGTCATCCATTGTAATCCAGACCGGCTTTTCTGGCAGTGCGACTCCCTTATCCACATAATCAATGAGCTGCTGTGGGGTTACAGCAGTATAGCCTGCGTTTTTCAGTGCCGCCATTTGTTCTGCAAAGCGTGTTGGGGAAACGATCATTTTTGATGTTCCGGGCTGTGCATCAAAATGGTGATACATGAGGATAGGAAGATAATCGGTCTCAGGTGCTGTGGATACTGGTGCTGCCGCATCTGATGATGCCGCCGCTGCACCAGCCAATAAACAAACAGACAGGACCACAGCGACCATACGGCGCAGCAGTCCTGATTTTCCAAAATGCAGTTGCATGAGCGTCCTCTCTCCAGATCATTGATTGGGGTGCATGTTTTATGTCATTCTCCCCATATTCGTTCTATAAAATCAAAAAATCTACGCGGCAATGCCGCGTTTAAGTTTATTATAGCACAATTTTATTGCTTTGCAAAGGGTAGATTCCTATACTTTCGCTTTTTTAATACTGTCTTTCTGACAAAAATCCCAAATCATGCAGCATAAAAAGATTGTATCTGCGCGTGATTTGCAGTATAATTTTGCAGGAAACCCACTCCACACAAGCTGGGTGTTTTCTAAGTATATTTATTCTACGAAATAAAAGGAATTTAATGTTATGATGCAAGAATTTTCACGCACTGCCTTGCTGCTCGGGGCAGAGGGCATTGAGCGACTGGCGCACGCGCATGTCGCAGTCTTTGGTGTTGGTGGTGTTGGTGGTGCAGCTGCCGAAGGGCTCGCCCGCGCTGGTGTTGGCGCGATCACCCTGATTGATAATGATATGGTTTCTGTATCCAACCGCAACCGCCAGATCATCGCACTTTCTTCCACTGTTGGACAACCCAAAACCGAAGTCATGGCGGCACGTATTCGAGATATCAACCCCAATTGTAAGGTCACCCCCCTTCAAATGTTTCTGACCCCTGACAGTACGCTGGATCTGTCAGCGTTCGATTATGTCATCGATGCCATCGACACTGTGACTGCCAAGCTCTATCTCATTGAAGCCTGTGATCGTCTTGGTGTTCCGCTCATTTGCTCTATGGGCACTGGAAACAAGCTTGATCCAACTGCTTTTCAGGTTGCAGATATTTACAAAACTTCTGTATGCCCGCTCGCACGTGTGATTCGTCAAGCATGCAAAAAACGCCGCATCAAGCGGTTAAAGGTTGTATTCTCCACCGAAGAAGCAGCGAAGATCCCGACAGAGCGCTATGCGCTGTGCCCAAATGAATCTAAGGGTACAGCCGGCAGACCAGTTCCCGCAAGCGTTTCATTCGTCCCACCTGTTGCAGGATTTATCCTTGCAGGCACGGTTATTAAAGATTTAACGGAGGGTTTACGATGAATATTTTAGTTAGTGCATGTCTGCTTGGTATGAATTGCCGGTATGACGGCTCCCACTCCTACTGTCCCGAGCTAGAACGCCTTATGGATGAGCATATGCTGATTCCCGTCTGTCCAGAACATCGTGGTGGATTGGACACCCCACGTGAACCAGCTGAGCGACTGGGCGACAAGATCATCGCACGCGATGGAACAGATGTGACTGATGCGTTCATCCGCGGTGCACAGGAGACCTTACGCCTTGCACGTGAATACAACTGCCGTTATGCCATCTTCAAAGAACGCAGCCCTTCCTGCGGCGCTGGTGTCATCTACGATGGACATTTTAACCATACCCGTGTTGTTGGCGATGGTGTCACAACCCAGTTACTTCGCGCAAACGGCATCATCGTGTTAGGCGAAAGTCAAATTGGCGCACTTCTGCACAAGTAATAACCGTCTATATCTTTTACTGCTTTCTATCATATGTTTCTATTTTTGCCATAAAAAAACGCCCGTTTGGGCGTTTCTTTTTATTTGCTGTTTTTGATATGCGCAGCGACCTTAACATCCTCACACTTAATATGGGTAACGAGCCATCCACCCACATTTGCATTAACCTTGCCAACCAATGCAACGGTTGGTCCTGTGCGTTTAAGCTCCTGACAAATTTCATTTACAACGCGCTTGTATGCCTCATGCAGCTGCTTGTGGCGTGCTGCATCTGGATACCGGGTCTGCGCTTGCAGTTGCTCCTCATGTGAAAAATGCTGTGCAATATAGGATTCCAAAAAAGACATGGTCTGCACCAGCTGATCACGTCCACGTCCACGTGCACACGCATCCAAAAGCGCATTGATTGCCTGAAACAGCTGTCGATGCTCGCTGTCAATGGTCATATTTCCAGTCAATAAATCATTTGTTACCTGATAAGTCATTTTATAAATTCCCCTTCATCTATCCTGATCGGATAGGATTATCTTTTCTTCAATTTGTATAGCGAATCTTATACGATTGCTACCAGAAAATATTACACCATTTGGATATAGATTCGCAAGAGTATATTCATAGAAAATTCCATCAAATTTCAATCACTTTTGATAACTTTACATAAACATTCTCAAAAACAACTTGCCATTCCATTTTTATTTCACAGTCTGCGCTGTTTCTTGCGATGCTGACACTTCAGAATCTGGTTTCTGAACTGCCTGCACCTCAGTATCTGGTGCTTCAGGTGCCAAGATTACTGTAGTCTCCTGCTTCTGTGCAAAATCCAGCCAAATTTGTGGTGTTTCTGAGAGCTGCTCGATCTCACTGACACTAATCACATCATCAATGGATTTCCCATACAAAATGCGGCGATATGCAAACCCATCGTCACCGTAAAGGGTAAGCGTGCGATTTTGCTGCATCCCGTTTGCAATCACGCAGTTTTCTGTCTCGCGCCCCTGCTGGTCATAATAATAAACCATGCGGTACGTATCTTTTTCTCTCCAAAGCGGATTTCCATCTGCATCATAGCAGGTTAGATCTGGAGACAGCTCACCCGGCGCAATGGTACGCACTACGGTTCCCTGCTTGGTCTGCTCTCGTGTATACGTCTCCTTCGCAACTGGCTGACCTGATTGGTAAGTCGTTTTCTCAGAAAGCGTACCTGCTTCATATTTATATTCATATGTCTGCTTGGTATCTGTCACACCTTCCGGCGTGCGTGCCTGATACCGCCAGCTCGTCTGATCGCCCTGCTCATTGTAAGTATACGTGCTATGTATAAACTGCTTTCCATTGTCATAGCTGTGTACTTCTGTCTTGCGTCCAGCTTCATCATAGGTCGAAACCGTAATGATCGGGGTATCCTTTTCCAGAATAGAGACAACTGCATCTCCATCTGCATTGTATCCATTCAGCATCAGGATATCATCGCCCATTTTATTTTCTTGTGTCTCTCTTTCCCAACGGATTACGGTATTATATGGCTGCGCCTCAGGGCTAAGTGCTGCCGCTGCACTTGCCTGACTCTTATCTTGTCCCATTCCAAACAAAACCGGAACGGTTATACTAGTGATGCACAAAGCGATGGCTACTATTTGTTTCCAGCGCATACTCAAAGTTCCTCCTCTGTATTCTTGTGTACTGTTTTTAGTGTAAAGGTTTTCCTACAAAAATACAAGGAACATTTTATGAACTTTGTTTCCCAAGCGATAAAAGCCGCCCTGAAGGACGGCTTTTATGATTTATATGACAGCTCTTAGTCGATGCTGTACAGTGCCTGCAACTTCTGCAAGTGAGTAAATCTCTGCTTGGAAGCCTCTTCCGATGCTGCGAACAGCTTCTCTGCACGCTCTGGGAAAGAGCGGGTCAGAGCGGAGTAACGAGCCTCACCCATGATAAACTCACGGTAGTCAGCTGTCGGCTCCTTAGACTCGAGAACAAATGGATTCTTGCCCTCAGCCTTCAGTGCTGGATTGAAGCGGAACATGTTCCAGTAACCGCAATCAACAGCTTTCTTCATTTCCTTCATGCAGTTAGTCATGCCGCCCTTGATGGAGTGCATCTCACATGGCGCATAACCGATGATGAGGGACGGACCCGGATAAGCCTCAGCCTCAGCAATTGCCTTGAGAGTCTGCGCCGGGTTTGCACCCATAGCAACCTGTGCAACATAAACGTAGCCGTAGCTCATTGCAATCTCAGACAGGGACTTCTTGCCGATGGTCTTACCAGCAGCAGCGAACTGTGCAACAGCGCCGATGTTAGTTGCCTTGGAAGCCTGTCCACCAGTGTTGGAGTAAACCTCGGTATCGAATACCATAACGTTTACGTCCTCGCCGGAAGCCAGAACATGATCCAGACCACCGAAGCCGATGTCGTATGCCCAGCCATCGCCACCGAAGATCCAAACAGACTTCTTGGAGAGGTATTCCTTATCAGCCAGGATTTCCTTGCATGCTGTGCAGCCAGCAGCAGCGCCCTTTTCAAGCTCTACTACCATAGCCTTAGTAGCCTCTGTATTTGCAGCGCCGTCGTCCTTAGTCTCGAGGAACTTCTCGATTGCAGCCTTAGCCTCAGCAGAAGCGTGCTCGCTCTGCTTCATCTCTTCCAGCTTCTCGATCAGACGATCACGGATTGCCTTCTGACCGTAGAACATACCCAGACCGTGCTCAGCGTTATCCTCGAACAGGGAGTTTGCCCAAGCCGGACCATGACCCTTCTTGTCAACGGTGTACGGAGAAGTAGCAGCTGGACCACCCCAGATGGAAGAACAGCCAGTTGCGTTGGAGATATACATACGATCGCCGCAAACCTGAGTGATCAGACGAGCATATGCAGTCTCAGCACAACCTGCGCAAGAGCCAGAGAACTCAAGCAGCGGAGTCTTGAACTGAGAATCCTTTACAGTCTTGTTGGAGATCATGTCTTCCTTCTCGGAAACCTTTGCAACCATATAGTTGAAGGTATCCTGCTGAGCAGCTTCCTGCTCCTGCGGCACCATGGTCAGAGCCTTTACTGGGCAGATACCCACACAAACGCCACAACCCATGCAGTCCAGCGGAGAAACAGAGATCGCGTACTTGTATACGCCCTTGCCCTTGCCAGCCTTTACATCAACGATCTTGGAGCCTTCTGGTGCAGCAGCTGCTTCTTCCTCAGTCAGCGCAAATGGACGGATGGTCGCATGTGGGCAGACATAAGCACACTGGTTACACTGGATACAGGTATCTTGGTTCCAAGTCGGAACAGTAACCGCAACGCCGCGCTTCTCGTAAGCGGAAGCACCCTGCTCAAAGGTACCATCTACATGGTCGCCTGTGAATGCAGATACTGGCAGGGAATCGCCGTCCATACGACCAACTGGCTCCATGATGTCCTCAACCATCTTAACGGTCTTCTCACGACCTTCCAGACCTGCGCCCTTTGCGTCGTCCTGTGCATCTGCCCAAGAAGCCGGTACATCGATCTTAACATATGCGGTTGCACCTGCGTCGATCGCCTTATGGTTCATGTCAACAACGTCCTGACCCTTCTTCATATAGGACTTGGTTGCTGCGTCCTTCATGAAGCGAATTGCTTCCTCAGAAGGCATAACCTTAGCCAGTGCGAAGAATGCAGACTGCAGGATGGTGTTGGTACGCTTGCCCATACCGATCTCAATTGCAAGGTCAATTGCATTGATGGTATAGAGCTGAATGTTGTTCTTAGCGATATAGCGCTTCTCAGAAGCAGCCAGATGATGCTCGAGCTCCTCAGGAGTCCACTGGCAGTTAATGAGGAATACGCCGCCCGGCTTTACATCACGCACGATCGGGAAGTGCTTGGTGATATAGGACGGGTTGTGGCAAGCAACAAAGTCTGCCTTATTGATATAATACGGGCTCTTGATCGGCTTGTCACCAAAACGCAGGTGAGAAACAGTTACGCCGCCGGTCTTCTTGGAGTCGTACTGGAAATATGCCTGAACATACTTGTCGGTGTGGTCACCGATGATCTTGATAGAGTTCTTGTTTGCACCAACGGTACCGTCGCCGCCGAGACCCCAGAACTTACACTCTGTGGTGCCTTCTGCTGCGGTGTTCGGAGCTGGCTTCTCCTCCAGAGATAGATGGGTTACGTCATCGTTGATACCCAGAGTGAACATGTGCTTCGGCTCATCCTTCTGCAGCTCGTCAAATACAGCGAATACAGAAGCTGGAGGGGTGTCCTTAGAGCCCAGACCGTAACGACCACCAGTTACAACGAGGTCGTTCTTGCCTGCGTTGCGCAGAGCAGTTACAACGTCGAGGTAGAGTGGCTCGCCCTGTGCGCCCGGCTCCTTGGTGCGGTCGAGTACAGCAATCTTCTTTGCGGTTTCCGGAATTGCAGCGACGAACTTATCTGCTGCGAACGGACGGTACAGACGAACCTTAATGAGACCAACCTTCTCGCCCTTTGCGGTCAGGTAGTCGATTACTTCTTCTGCTACGTCACAGATGGAGCCCATTGCGATGATTACGCGCTCAGCGTCCGGTGCGCCATAGTAGTTGAACAGCTGATAGTCAGTGCCCAGCTTTGCGTTAACCTTAGCCATATACTCTTCCACGACACCCGGAACAGCGTCATAGTAGCTGTTGCAAGCCTCACGGTGCTGGAAGAAGATATCTCCGTTCTCGTGAGAACCACGCATTACAGGATGCTCTGGGTTGAGGGCACGCTTACGGAATGCATCAACAGCATCCATATCGCACATCTCAGCCAGATCGCTGTAATCCCATACCTGAATTTTCTGGATCTCATGAGAAGTACGGAAACCGTCAAAGAAGTTGATGAACGGTACACGAGACTTCAGAGTTGCCAGATGAGCAACAGCGGACAGGTCCATGACTTCCTGCGGGTTGGTCTCACAGAGCATAGCGAAACCGACCTGACGGCAAGCCATAACGTCAGAGTGATCACCGAAAATGTTGAGCGCATGGGAAGCAACTGTACGCGCAGAAACATGGAAGACACAGGGAAGAAGCTCGCCCGCGATCTTATACATGTTCGGGATCATGAGCAGCAGGCCCTGAGAAGCGGTGTAGGTGGTTGTCAGTGCACCGGCTGCCAGAGAGCCATGCACAGTACCAGCAGCACCGGCCTCGGACTGCATCTCGATGACCTTTACAGTTGTACCGAAGATGTTCTTCTGGCCAGCGGCTGCCCACTGGTCAACGTTGTCTGCCATGGGGCTGGAAGGGGTAATCGGATAGATACCTGCAACCTCAGTAAATGCATACGACACATGTGCCGCAGCAGTATTACCGTCCATGGACTTCATTTTTCTTGCCATGTTTTGAAATCCTCCTTGATGGAAATTACGGATTGACGAAAAAAGCAGAACAACGCACTTCTTGTGCGGTTCTAAAAGCAAAATACGTTACCGTCAATATTTTATCACACCCAGCCATGGTATGTAAACCATTCGCTATGAGATTTTTGTGAATTCTCCCGTGATTTCAGAAAATTCTTGGCAAATGCAGTAAAAGTATATTATATTACTATCATATACTTGCATATTTTCGGGGAGGTATTGGTATGGTTTCACTTGTTCACTCCGCTGGACTTACTGGCATTGAAGGATATATCGTCTCAGTTGAGTGTTTTTTCTCTACAGGGCTGCCGCGGCTCGATATTGTCGGTTTGCCTGATAAGGCAGTATCAGAAGCTGGCGAACGTGTGCGCGCCGCAATCAAATCATCAAATTATGATTGGCCTGTGTCTCGTATCACCATCAATTTGGCACCAGCCGATGTGCGCAAAGAGGGTCCCGTTTATGATCTGCCTATCTTGCTCGCCATCCTTTCTGCCTCTGGGCAGATCAACCCGCCGCCAAAGGATGCGATGTTCCTTGGGGAAGTCTCCTTAACAGGTGCACTGCGTCCCGTCCGCGGCGTGCTCTCCATGGTGCTTGCTGCGCGGGATGCGGGTTTTCAGAAAGTATATGTGCCTGCCGCCAATGCGGCGGAAGCCTCCTTCGCCTCTGGTATCACCATCTGCCCAGTCAAATCACTCTCACCCCTGCTCATGCATTTGTCAAGTGGTGTTCCGCTTCCAGACTGCGCGATTCCTGCGCCCACCGAAAAACCGCAGGAAATTCCAGATTTCTGCGATGTGCTTGGGCAACAAACTGTCAAACGTGCATTTGAGATTGCAGCCGCAGGTGGGCATAACATTCTGCTTTCTGGTTCACCCGGTTCTGGTAAAAGCATGATGGCAAAACGCTTTGCTGGTATCCTGCCACCGCTTTCTGAGTCCGAACAGCTGGAGGTCATTCGGATTTGGTCCACTGTTGGACGCGGCAGCGAAGCCGCACAGCTCACAGGACGTCCCATCCGTGCCCCACATCATACCATATCTGCACAAGCACTGGCTGGTGGTTCTTCTTCCTCCTCGCGTCTGCCGCTGCCTGGTGATATTTCTCTCGCACACAACGGGGTTCTATTCTTAGATGAGCTGCCTGAATTTCACCGCAATGTGCTTGAGGTCTTGCGTCAACCACTGGAAGATGGTGTTGTTTCCATTTCCCGTGCTGCCGGAAAAGTGACCTATCCTGCACAGTTTCAGCTGATTGCCGCTATGAACCCCTGTAAATGTGGCTGGTACGGCACACCGCGCTGTACTTGCTCTCCTCCGGATGTTGGAAAATATCTGCGCCGACTTTCTGGACCGCTGCTTGATCGCATCGATCTACAAGTCTCTGTGCAGCCCGTTTCCTATGCAGCCCTTGCCTCTCGCGGCGCACGCAACGAAGAACCTTCTGCTGTCATTCGTGCGCGTGTGCTCGCCGCACGGCAGCTGCAATCTGCACGCTTTGGGCAAGTCGAGATTCGCTGCAACGCACAGATTCCACCCGCACATATGTCTACCTTTTGTCCTGTTGATGACGATGGTCAAAAAATGTTGGAAGCTGCCTTTGCGCGCCTTGGACTGACCGCTCGCGCATATGACCGCCTGCTTCGTGTTGCGCGTACCATTGCTGACTTAGACCACTCTGATCTTCTCCGTGGGACCCATATTGCAGAAGCACTCAGCTACCGCACGCTTGACCGCATGATCTGATTACATTTTGTTATTTTTATTTTTTCTCATGCGTTGTGGATAACCCTGTGGATTGTGTGTATAACTTTTTATTTATTCTGTTTTTCTTGCATTTTTTATAAAAAAGTTTCATTTTACAACATCTTTATTTCTTTTTAAAGCTATTTTATGTAATCACTTTTCCACTTCATGCACAGATTTATCCCCAACATACCGTCCCGCTTCTCCAGATAACACACAAAATACCTAGAACAAAATCCTTTGATTTTTGTCAATACAATTGACAATCTTTATAGATTATGCTGTAATGGACTTGTAATCAAATTGTAATCTTTCTCTTCAGTTTTGAAGTTCTTGTACCATCCTACTTATGAGAGGAGTTCTATCCAATGAAGCATCTTCGCATACTTTGTACACTTTTTACAGCTACCCTTGCGGCTTCCTGCCTATCGTCTGCTAGTGCACTGACAGGTGTCTCTTCTTGGGCAAAATCTGATGTGCGTGCCGCACAAGCAGCCAGTCTTGCCCCTGATACCTTTGCCTCTCTGGACGCACGCACCCCAATTTCTCGCGCAGAATTTTGTGCAGTTGCACTCCGATTATATGAAGCAGAGCGTCAAACCAAGGTGCCGCGCACCAAAAAGGTTTATTTCAAGGATTGCAAAGACCCTGATGTCAATACCGCCTATGAAATGAAGCTCATTTCTGGACGCGGTCAAGATATATTTGCGCCCAAGGATTCAGTCAGCCGCCAAGACCTTTGTGTTATTTTGGATAATATCCGCACAAAATGTGAAGTGGACAAGCCTAAGATCACCGTATCTTCCAAATCATTTGCAGACAGCAAAGAGCTGCGTTCCTATGCAGTCAGTGCCACAGAAGTCATGCTTTCAACTGGCATTATGAAAGGCATTGAAGCCACCAACTCCAACGATCCTGAACAGTCTGGACAAACCGTTACCTTGCTTCAGCCACAAGGCACTGCAACACGCGAACAATCTCTCATCATGGCAAATCGTTTTTTTGATACCTTTGACGCAAAACCGCTCAAGCCCTCTGATCAAATGAATGGCAATGATACGATCATGGGTAGCGTCCCCACAGCAGAACCGGAAAAAGTTGAATTCAAAAAAGAACCTGCCAAAGAGCAGACAACACAGACCCCGAAACCTGAAAAGGTGGATAGTTTCTCGCAAACTGAAGTGGATCTAAACCAAGAGGAAGAACAGTTCCTGCTCATGGATGAGCCAATTCCCGTATCCGGCACAGTTGCAGAGAAAAAAGCCGCAGTTTTTGGGGAAGGCGGTAGTTATTACATCGAACAAGCAGTTGCAGAAGCCAACATGGAAGAAGTGACTGTAAAAGTTTGGTCTCTGCTTTCCAGCGGACAAAAAACACCCTCTACCAAGACATTCAAAGTACATAAGGCAATTGTAGATGAAGTACACGCTGTATTTGACGAAATCTTTGAGGGGGATGAAAAATTCCCGATCAAAGACGCTGGCGGCTATACTTGGCGCACCAACACCCGCTCAGAGCATCGGCAAGGCACTGCGATTGATTTAAACTACATGGAAAACATGGAGTGCTCCATTGACAAAAACGGTAAAATCATCAAAATCACTACGGGTTCTCACTGGACACCGATCCTTGACCCCTATTCCATCCCAGCTGGCGGTGATGTTGTCCGTGCATTTGCGGCGCATGGCTTTGCATGGGGTGGCGATGCATGGACTTCCAAGCGTGATTACATGCATTTTTCTTATTTTGGTACATGATTGATTTCCAAATAAAATCAAAACCACCCGTTGAACGGGTGGTTTGAACAGACCCTATAAGGGTCTA
>JAHHRJ010000003.1 GCA_020025885.1 Butyricicoccus sp.
GATAGGGACTGCAACGCTGCAAAGAATATTCTAAACGAAGGACTGCACCTGTTGGCGCAGCCAGAAAATACGGTAGGGCGGGACACGCCCCAACCCAACGATCGGGGAGACTATGTAAGACCTCGCACGGTGCAGGCTGCGGTCAGCCAACCGAGAATCCCACGGCTTTAGCCGTGGGGAGTGTCAAATAAGCACAGAAATACGAGTTTTCTGTATTGAATTTGTGAGGGGGGGTATGGTATGATAAGATTTAATAAACGACAAAGAACTGGAGTGAATTCAAATGGAATTGCAATATGAAATCAAGGAGCAAGATTTTATTGACTATAATATGTATTTTATTAACCATGATGCACTGATGCAAAAGACCATGCGCAAAATGAGCCTTCTCATGGCTGGTTTGGTGCTTTTGGGCGGCATTGGACTCATGTATGTACTTGATAGTGTGACTACTCTGAGCATTGTGGTATATGCTTTGGTTGCGGCAGCTTGCTTTTTTGTGGCGCCTGCATGGTTTAAGCGCTCAGCACGCAAGAATGTGAAAAGAACCATCCAAAGAGCGGTGAATAAGCATATCTGCGGCGCAAAGACACTGCGCCTATTGGACAATGGCGTACAGATGGTGGGTGAGAGCGAGGATTCACTGCATCCATATCAGGCATTTAAGCGCGTGGTATGTGCACAAAATCAGGTGTACTTGTATTTGGATGATCTGTCTGCGCTGATTGTACCCAATACAGCGTTTGCAACCGATGCAGCAAAGCAGGAATTTGTCAGCACACTAGAGGCACGGATGGAAAAAGCAAAGGCGGAGCACCCAGAGACAGAGCAAACAGAGGAGTAAACCAATCTGTGCAGGATTTGTGTAAATTTTGGTGAATTGTTCCGGTGTTGTCGGTAAAAATCGTTTTGTTTTTTTGTTATGCGCATGGTTGACAAAGATGCAAGGCTGGTGTATCATCTAAATTAGATTTTATATTTCAAAGGCTTTGAAGGAAACCACCTGTTTCCCTGAAAACAGCAAAGCAGAGAGCGTGCGCCGGGGCTGAAAGCGCAGGCAGGCTGTGAGAAAAAGGTGACCGCTTCCCGAGCCGCGTAGGGGAAAATTGCAGTATCCTACGCCGCATCGCTCCCGTTACGAGCTCCAAGCGGTAGCTTGATTCGAGAGCTGCAAGCAGGGTGGAACCGTGGGTTTAATAGCTCACCCCTGAAATCTGTATGATTTAGGGGTGGGCTTTTCTGTTCGCCCCAGAACCAAAGAAAGGATTGAATTATTATGTCTGATAATCAGTATACGTTTGAAAACCCAGAGTACCGTGAGACGTACCGCCATACCGTATCCCATATGCTGGCACAGGCGGTAAAGCGTTTGTACCCTGAGGCAAAGCTGGCAATTGGTCCGGCAATCGACAACGGTTTTTATTATGATATTGACCTGCCATTCTCTCTGACACACGAGCACCTTGATGCAATTGAGGCAGAGATGAAGAAGATCAGCAAGGAGAAGCTGCCGCTGGAGCGCTTTGAACTGCCGCGCGAAGAAGCACGCCGCCTGATGGAAGAAAAGGACGAGCCATACAAGGTGGAACTCATTGACGATCTGCCAGAAGATGCAGTCATCTCTTTCTACAAGCAGGGCGAGTTTACCGATCTGTGTGCAGGTCCGCATCTGGATTCCACCGCGCGTGTTAAGGCGAATGCACTCAAGCTCACTTCTGTAACAGGTGCATACTGGCGCGGTGATGCAAACCGCAAGATGCTCCAGCGTATTTATGGTACTGCATTCCCGAAGAAGGACGAGCTGGACGCATATTTGCAGCGCATCGAAGAGGCAAAGCGCCGTGACCATCGTAAGATCGGTAAGGAGCTGGGTCTGTTTACCATGATGGATGAAGGTCCGGGCTTCCCGTTCTTCCTGCCAAAGGGTATGATTTTGAAGAATACCCTGATCGATTTTTGGCGCGAGATCCACCGCAAGGCTGGTTATCAGGAGATTTCCACTCCGGTTATGCTCAACCGCACCCTGTGGGAACGTTCTGGTCACTGGGGTCATTATAAGAACAACATGTATACAACAGTGATTGATGAGCAGGATTTTGCAATCAAGCCGATGAACTGCCCAGGCAGTATGCTCGTTTACAAGCATCAGCCGCACTCTTACCGTGAACTGCCGCTGCGTGTGGGTGAGCTGGGTCTGGTACACCGCCATGAGCTGTCCGGTGCGCTCCACGGTCTGATGCGTGTACGCTGCTTTACACAGGACGATGCACACATCTTTATGACACGTGAGCAGATCAAGGATGAGATCAAGGGCGTTTGCCAGCTGATTGATGATGTATACTCCATGTTCGGCTTTCCGTATCACATTGAGTTGTCTACCATGCCGGAAGATCACATGGGTGATGATGCTGATTGGGAGATGGCGACCAATGGTCTAAAGGCTGCACTGGAAGAAATGGGCAAGGATTACATCATCAATGAGGGTGATGGCGCATTCTACGGTCCGAAAATCGACTTCCATCTGGAAGACTGCCTTGGACGTACTTGGCAGTGCGGCACCATCCAGCTCGACTTCCAGCTGCCTGAGCGTTTTGAACTGGAATACACAGGTGCAGACGACCAGAAGCATCGTCCGGTTATGATCCACCGCGTTGCATTTGGCTCCATCGAACGCTTTATCGGTATCCTGACCGAGCACTTTGCAGGTGCATTCCCAACATGGCTGGCACCCGTGCAGGTCAAGCTGCTCACGATGACCGACCGCAACTGTGCATATACTGAGGAAATCCAGCGTCAGCTTGAGGAGCTCGGCTTCCGCACAGAGATTGACGCGCGCAACGAAAAGCTGGGATACAAGATCCGTGAGGCACAGCTTGAAAAGGTTCCGTATATGCTGGTTCTGGGCGATAAGGAAGAAGCAGCAGGCGAGGTTGCAGTACGTGATCGCCGCGATGGCAAGACAACTGTTATGCCGCTTCAGGAGTTCATCGAGAAGCTCGCATATGAGGTTAAATCCCGACTGAAATAAAAGGTTTTGCATAGGGTGGGCGCAAATGCGTCCGCCCATGCTTTGAATTTTACAGAAAAGGTGATTGCACAAATGGCAGATAATAAAAAACTGGTATCTGAAATTACGTCAATGGACGTAGATTTTGCCCAGTGGTATACCGATATCGTCAAAAAGGCAGAAATGATCGACTATTCTTCGGTCAAGGGCTGCGTCATCATGCGTCCATATGCACAGGCACTTTGGGAGAATATCCAGAAGACGCTCGATGGCATGTTCAAGGAGACTGGACATGAGAACGTGGCAATGCCAATGTTCATTCCGGAATCCCTGCTTCAGAAGGAAAAAGACCATGTTGAAGGCTTTGCGCCAGAGGTTGCATGGGTGACCCATGGCGGTTCTGAGAAGCTCGAAGAGCGTCTCTGTGTGCGCCCGACTTCTGAGACGTTGTTTTGTGAGCACTATGCAAAGACCGTCCGTTCTTGGAGAGAGCTGCCAAAGCTGTATAACCAGTGGTGCTCTGTCGTGCGTTGGGAAAAGACCACCCGTCCGTTCCTGCGCTCCCGTGAGTTCTGGTGGCAGGAGGGTCATACCGTACACGCAACTGAGCAGGAAGCACGCGAGGAAACCCTGCGCATGCTGGATACCTATGCAACATTCTGCGAAGAGTATCTTGCAATTCCAGTGCTCAAGGGTCAGAAGACCGAAAAGGAGCGCTTTGCAGGTGCGGTAGATACCTACACCATCGAGGCAATGATGCATGATGGTAAGGCGCTCCAGTCTGGTACTTCCCATTACTTTGGTGATGGCTTTGCACGTGCATTTGATATGCAGTTTACCGACCAGAACAACACCCTGCAATATATGTATCAGACCTCTTGGGGCGTATCCACACGTCTCATCGGTGCGATCATTATGACCCACGGTGACAATGAGGGTCTGGTTCTGCCGCCGAAGATTGCACCGTTCCAGATCGTTGTCATTCCGGTTGCATCCCATAAGCCGGGCGTTACAGAAAAGGCAACTGAGCTATATGAAACCCTCAAGAAGGCTGGAATCCGTGCAAAGATTGACCTGTCCGACAATCGTCCGGGCTGGAAGTTTGCAGAATACGAAATGAAGGGCTTCCCGCTCCGCTTGGAGATCGGTCCGCGTGACATGGAAGAAGGGCAGTGTGTTGTGGTTCGCCGCGATACCCGAGAAAAGACCGTTGTGAAGTTCGAGGACCTGACCACAGTGGTTGCGCAGCTGCTCGATACCGTGCAGAAGGCACTGTTTGACAAGGCACTGCGTAACCGTGAAGAGCACACCTATGAAGCACATTCCATTGAAGATATGAAGAATATCCTCAAGGAGCACACAGGCTTTGTCAAGTCTATGTGGTGCGGTGATCTTGCTTGTGAAGAGAAGGTAAAGGAAGAAACTGGTATGCCTTCTCGTTGTATGCCATTTGAGCAGGAAAATCTGGGCGATGTATGCCCAATCTGCGGCAAGCCAGCGAAAAAGATGATCGTTTGGGGCATTGCATACTAAAACTTGCATCATACGCAATCACTTTGCTGCGGTGCAGCAGAGTGATTGTTTGTTAAGTGGTGCGGCTGTTTTAAAAACACCTATGTTTATGAAGGGTCGTGCGATTTGGCGCGACCCTTGTACTATGCTGGAAAAGGAGGCGCAATTTATGCAGGGTGCAGGAACCGATCCGGCACACGCTATCACTGATGTGGCAGGGAGTGTTGTGGAAGCAGTAGTACCAGATTATTGGTGGAGAACCATCGTAAACTTTTTTTACCATACGGAACTCGGACAGTTTACAGGAAAAATACTGCTGATCACGATGACAATTTTGGTCACGATGGTCACAGTTAAAATGATCAATCGTGCATTTTTCAAGATGATTGCACGCATGAAGCAAAGCAACCAATCGGGCGCGACGCTTGCTGCATTCTTACGCTATCTGGTATTGTTTCTGGTCTATTTTGCGGCGATTGCAGTGGTCGTTTCAGGCATTCCAATGCTCAATGATGCGGTGACAAAATTGATGGCAGCCGGTGGTGTGCTAGCAGTTGTCTTTGGTGTCGCCAGCCAAGAAGCACTTGGATCAGTTGCGAGCGGGGTCATGATCTTGGTGTTTAAGCCGTTCGTGATTGGTGATGTGGTTACCGTTGTATCCCAAGGCGTAACGGGTACGGTAGAAGATATTACCCTTCGCCATATTGTACTGCGGACGATTGAAAACAAACGGATTATCATTCCAAACAGCACGATGAATTCTTCAATTGTGGAGAATGCGGACTATGGAGACAGACAGGTTTGTCTGACGATGGATATTGGTATTACCTATGAATCCGATATCGATCGTGCGCTCGCGCTTTTGGCGGAGGTTGTAGGCAGTCACCCCGATTACATAGACCACCGTACCGAGGAAGAGCGTAACAATGAAGTGCCCAAGGTGGTCGTGCGTGTGTCAGAGCTTGCAGATTCTGCGGTCGTTCTGCGTGCGCTGCTTTGGGGCAAAGATAATGCCGCTGCCTTTGCGATGCGTGCGGACTTATTGCGCCGTGTGAAGAAACGATTTGATGAAGAAGGTGTTGATCTCGCCTATCCGCACCTTGTTGTTGTGAGTAAGTGAAAGTGAGGAGGAGTAAAATGAAACGATTGCTTGCCGGAATGTGTACATTGGGGATTTTGGCTGGCTCGGCAGGTGCGGTTGTGTCGGAAATGACACCGCCGCCAGCAGAAGAAAATACCCTTGTAACAACACCTGCGATCGATTATACGAGCAGTGCAGATGTGCTATACCAGCTCGGACTGTTTCAGGGCATTGGGTATGATACACAGGGAAAGCCGGTATATGACCTTGGTGCACGCTGCACCCGCGCAGAAGCGGCTGTTATGTTGATGCGTTTGTTGGGATTGGAAGAGCAAGCGAAGACAGCACCAGCTGCACCGTTTACAGATTTGAAGGACTGGCAGAAACCAGCGGTCAATGTGCTCTATCAAAAGGGGATGATTTCAGGCGCAAGCGCAAATAAGTTTGAGCCGGAAGCACCCTGTACCATCGAGATGTATACCACTTTTATGCTGCGTGCACTTGGATATTCCGATAAAAAGGGAGACTTCCGATATGAAAGCGCACCGGTATTTGGTATGCAGATTGGGCTTGCAGATAATTTTTCTTGTGATATCAGAGATTTCAGACGCGATGATGCGGTACAGATGAGCCGCATGGCGTTGGATCTCAAACCGAAGGGGGCAAAGAATACACTGCTGATGCAGCTGGTAAATGAGGGCGCAGTTGCCAAGGAAAAGGCAGAGATATTGTATCAAGAAAACCAGAAAATCTTGGAAGTGCTCAAGAAAACAGACGCCGCAGTACCTTATGCCGCGGATGTGTTTGCATCACTCATTGACCATGAGACCGGAAACACAATGAGCCTGCAAGGAAGTCTTGTGGATCATGGCACAAAGGCTGTATTGCATGGTACGCTGTTCGTAGCGATGGGGAAAAGTTATTCAGTTTCGCAGAAAGTAACTGTCGTGCGCGATAGCGGCGGTATTTTCATCTCTCCGCTGGGTAATCGCAATTATCGAGATGATCAGGTGGCAGCACTCTTGCGTGAGACCAATTTGCTGTCGCTCGTGATGTCTGCTGTTCCAGCACGCAGCCTGATGGGGGATGTGCAGGTAAGCGGTAACACGGTTATTATGCCAATGGCGGCAGGTGCGGCGAAGCTGAAATTTGAGGAAACAGGTGCACTTATAGAGCGTACCCTATCTATGAAGCTGCATAATGTCTCTTATAATGTTTCTGCCAAAACCACCAAGAGCGGTACGGGAATCGAATTGTTCATTCCAAGCAATTATTGGAACTTTATCCAAATTTCCCATATCGGATAAAGGTACAGATGCTTTTTGAAAAGCAGCACGCACTTTTGTTTTTTTTTGAAACAAGAGGCGTGCTGTTCTCTTTTTTTTATAAAAAAACAGGAATAAATATGGGAAAAATAGGGAAATGTGTTGATTTCTTTGTTTAAAGTGTTATAATAATGCACAGGTTATCCATGAGGAGGATCATTGAAAATGAAAAAAGTTATGAAATCTATGGTGATTAGTTCTTTGGCAGCTGCAATGCTCGCATCTGGTGCGTCTGCGGCTGATTTTACCAAAAGCGCAGATGCGCTCAAGGAACTGGGATTGTTCCAAGGCTCACAGGCTGGTTACGAGCTTGATCGTGCACCAGACCGCGCAGAGGCTGCAACCATGCTGGTACGTCTCTTGGGCAAGGAAGCAGAGGCAAAGACCTATTTTGAAGAAAATGCTGCAAAGTTCCCATTCAAGGACATGGACAATGGCTATGAATGGGCAAAACCGTATGTTGCATGGCTTCAGGGGCAGGGGCTGACTTCTGGTGCATCTGCGACTACCTTTGAGCCGGGCAGCAAGTGCACTGCACAGCAGTACACCACATTCCTGATGCGTGCGCTGGGTTATTCTGACGCAGAAGGCGGAGATTTTACATACGCAAATGCGATTGATTTCGCAACAGAAAAGGGTGTTGTAGATCCCTTTAATTTGGACGCTGATAACTTCCTGCGTGACGAAGTGGTTGCAATGAGCTATACTGCACTTGCAACTGCACCGAAGAGCGGAGAGGCAGATCTGCTCACAAAGCTGGTTGCAGATAAGGCAATCGCGGCAGACAAGGCAGCATCCACACAGAAGACCTTTGAAACCCTGCGCAACTTCAACAAGGCATATGCAGCAGTTGCAGCAACCACATCTGCGGATGCAACCGCAGACTTTACCATGAGCATTAAGGTTGCAAATGAATCCATGGATACAGCCGGCAAGTTTACCGTTCAGGTACAGGCTGATCCGGCAAAGCTGGAAGAAATGCAGATGGCTGTGAAGGGCTCTCTGGCTATGGTCGTTCCGATGGGACAGGGCAAGACCCAGAAGGTTGAGCTCCCGATGGAAATGTATGTCAAGGACGGCGTTTCCTACACCAAGGTTATGGATCAGAAGGTAAAGCAGGATCTGGATCTTAAGACCGTAATGCAGGGCGTAGATTTGCAGAGCATGGCTGGCATGAAAACCCTTCCGCTTTGCATGGTAGACAGCATCTCTCAGGATGGCAACACCTATAAGATGAGCTACAATACAGACGCATTCAATGGTATATTTGCAGAGCTGTTCAGCCAGATGACCGGTCAGGTTGAAATTACTGAGGAAATGAAGCAGCAGGGCATCACCGCGGATATGTTCAAGATGAGCTTGGATCTGACCAAGGGTGATATCGAAATGACCTTTAAGGAGGGCGGACTGTACAGCCAGAAGGCAGACATGGCAATGAACATGGAAGTTGCTGGACAGAAGATTGAGGCTGCTGTCAAGATGAATGTTGCAGCAAACAAGACTGGTGATACAGTCAAGGTAACCTTCCCGACCGATCTGGACAGCTACAAGACCGTAAACGAGCTGGTGCAGGCTGAGGGTGACAAGAAGGACGAGACAAAGTCCTAAGTCGAAAAGAAGGAAGATCAGAAGTCTGAGAAGACAGTCGCATGCTGTTAAGGCAGAAAATGAGAAGAATCCACCCCAATCGGGTGGATTCTTTTGCTTTATCGGTTCATAGAGTCAAGCTGTGCACGGAGCTTTCCGGCAGAGGATTCCAGCTGCTTTTTCTCATCGTAGTTTAGTGGCAGATCAAGAACCGTTTCGATTCCATTTTGACCGACAACAGAGGGCAGTCCCAGACAGATTTCTCGCACGCCATAGCGGTTTTCAATGACAGAAGAAACAGGGAGCACAGAGTGTTCATCGCGGACGATTGCACGCGCAATGCGCAAGACTGCCATGCCAATGCCATAGTAGGTTGCGCCCTTGCCGTCGATGATGTGATAGGCGGCATCACGTACATTTTGGTAAATATCGTCAAGCACCTTCTGGGAGAATGGCTTGCCTGCAATGCGGCAGTAATCAGGAAGATCCATGCCAGAAATGTTTGCCGAAGACCAAACAGCCAGTTCGCTGTCGCCGTGCTCGCCAATGATAAAGGCATGGACATTGCGGCTGTCTACATGAAGGTGCTGTCCAACCAGATATTTGAGACGCGCAGTATCCAGCACAGTTCCAGTACCGATGACGCGGCAGGGCGGCAGACCAGAAATCTTTTGCGCAAGATAGGTGAGCAGATCCACGGGGTTGGATACGACGAGCAGAATGCAGTCCGGTGCGACGGGAAGCACAGAGCTTAAAATGCTTTGCAGAATGGCTTCGTTGCGATGTAATAGATCAATACGGGTCTCTCCGGGTTTTTGGTTTGCACCAGCGGCGAGGATAATCAGACCACAGTCTTTGAGGTCTTGGTAGTCACCAGCATGTACAGCACAGGGCTGCGCAAAGGAAACACCATGGCTGATGTCTGCGGCTTCGCCTTCGGCTTTGGCGCGGTTGGCGTCAAGCAGCACAAGTTCAGAAAAAAGACCGCTGGTTGCAAGTGTATAGGCAGCAGTCGCACCGACAAAGCCTGTGCCGATGACTGCGCATTTTTGTAAGTTCATAACACGTTCCTCCTGTTGTGTTTAGCGTGTTTGGTTTGTTCAGGATCAATACATGGAAAAATTTTATTTTGTCAGAATTGTGCAGATATGATACAATATCAGACAGATTCCAAACAAGATAAAATTCGTATGAGCACCTTGTTCTAATTTGTTCGATGCAGTCAATATGTACTGTATCCCAAGAAATCATGCAATATTTTGCGTGAGAAACGGAAGTTAACTTAAACTAACTATAAAAATTATATAAAATTAATCCTGCAAAGGCAATAGAGAGAACAAATAGAAATTTGGTGCTGGAATACCCAAAATTGTATAGGCAACACCACACAATGTCATCTGCGGCGCTTTGCGAAAATTTCACGCCATACATTCGTTGTGAATCCTTGAAATCCACCAAGGATTCCTGCGGATTCACGCCTTTTTCTGACGAGAAATTTTTCAGAA
This sequence comes from Butyricicoccus sp., assembly GCA_020025885.1. Classification (GTDB taxonomy): domain Bacteria; phylum Bacillota; class Clostridia; order Oscillospirales; family Butyricicoccaceae; genus Butyricicoccus. The sequence continues at coordinate 10,018 of JAHHRJ010000003.1, forward strand.
AATCGCTCTTGCTGAATGATGCGGTATTGCCTATATGATCGTTAGGAAGCAATACATTCTGATCAGCGTGGCAAGAGGAGGAAGCAACGATGAAAAAATGGATACAGAGAGCGACTGCGGGCGCTTTTGCAGCGGCGCTACTCAGCAGCACCGCATTTGCGGCAGATTTTACGCATTGTGCAGATGCACTGCGAGATATGGAGCTATTTATAGGCACAAAGCATGGATATGAACTCGAACGCACACCGACCCGTGCAGAAGCGGCAGTAATGCTGGTGCGTTTGCTTGGTCAGGAGGATACCGCAAAAAGCAAAACCTATAAAACCCCGTTTCGAGATGTGCCCAAGTGGGCAGCACCCTATGTCGGATGGCTGTATGAAAACCAGTTGACCGTTGGTATGAGTGAGACAAAGTTTGGTACAACTGCGCTTTGCAATGCACAGCAGTATGCAACGTTTCTGCTGCGTACATTGGGATACGCCGATGGCGATGGCTATACCTATAAGACAGCACTGGACTATGCAAAAACCTTGGGTGTGATCGATGCGGTCAACTATGACAGTAAAAAATTTCTGCGTGATCATATGGTTGCAATGAGCTATACAGCACTGAGCCGTGAGGTAAAGTCAGACGAGGGCATGCTGCTCGATACTTTGATCGCACAGGGCAGCGTGAATGCAAATAAGGCAGCCCATACAAAGACATTGTTTGACAACAACAATACTTATACACAGCTGCGTGCACAAGAACAGGGCAAGGCGCAAAGCTACACCCTTTCTGCAACCGTAAGTGCAGCGAATGGAGCAGAAATTGCATACACAGGCAAGGCTGTGACAGAGGGCAAGGATCTCGCTGCGGAACTGCGTCACAATGATGCACTGATGGTCGGCATCTACCAAAAAGGTGGGGTGCGGCATCAGTTTATAAATGGAAAGACAAGCAAACTTGCGCTCATAGAGCCCAAAACGATTCCGGTGAGTGCAATTTTGGAATTGACACAGAAAAATGATATATATGCGTTTTCGCTTGCACCTGCTGTGCTGAACCAAACTATGCAAGGCGCTTCGCTGGGGCAGGTGTCTTATAGTGCGAAGGTAGAAGGCAATGGGGTTGGACAGCAGATAGCACGCATCCAAATCAACATGCCAGTGGGTGGAAAGAAGGACACGTATAAAATTGAAATGCGTGTAGAGCCGACGGGTGATCTTGGTTCCATTTTTGTTCCAGATGGCATGGAAATTTGAGAGAAACAAAAGAAATCTTCCAATAAGAGTCTTGCAAAAATACATGGATCCTGTTAGGGGCTGTTTGAAAAATCAAAAATTTGTCCTTTTTATAGAGAACGGCAGCTGCTGCGTTAAAAATACTCGAAATCCATCAAGGATTCCTGTGTTTTTGCCTTGTGTCTGCTCGCTCTCTGCGAAAGATCCGGCAATTTCTCCATTTTCAAACAAGCCCTAAAATAATTTTTGCGACTTTTTCCACATAAATGGAACTTTTCCAAAATGCAGCCGTCTAACTAGATAAGAAAACCCAATAGAGGAGGATGAATGATATGAAAAAGAAGCAAATTTTGGCAATGGGTCTGAGTGCTGCTTTGTTGTGCGCTGGAAGTGCATTTGCAATAAAAGCAGAGACTACAAAGGTGGAAAACACAAAGCCAATCCAACAGGAGGGTTCTGAACAAGGAACTGAGGCACAGGAAGCACAGCTTGTACGTGTAGGAGAAATGGCTTCTGTTACATCTATACAGAAAGAAGCAGACATGATTTCGTCTATGTTGGTGAAAACGGAAGCGGGTCAGGAAATCCAGCTCAATCTGGATATGCATACGATGGTTGTAAACAATGAAACTGGCGTTCCAGCAACATTGAGGGAAATCAAGGCTGGGGATAAGGTGTTTGTATATTACTCTCCAGCAATGACCCGCAGCCTGCCGCCACAGGCAGCTTGTGAACTGATTCTTGTAAATGTTGGCGATAAGATTCCAGCATCTCTGCATGAAGTTGGCACGGTAACCAAGGAAGAAGATGGGAAGTATGCAATTGCTACACAGACGGGTGATATGATCATCCGTGCAGATAGTAAGACAGCAATTTCTGATGCTAGAACGAAAAATGTGATCAAGGTAGAGGATCTGACAAAGGGCACACGTTTTCTGGCATGGTATGATATGGTTGCAATGAGCTATCCAGGTCAGGCATACACAGAAAAGATTGTTGTTCTGCCAGCAGTACCTGCAACAGTAGAAATCATTGACACAGAGACTGTAAGCAAAACCGAGGTGGCTCCAGAGACAATGATTGAAAAAGCAAAGTCAGACGAATCTGAGCTGAAGGTTGCAGCCTATGTAACAAAGGCAGAGATGAAGGATGGAAAGGCTGTAATCGCAGTGCGTAAAGCCGCAGAAGTTTTGGGTTGCAAGGTTAGCTATGAGCAGAAGGATGGCAAAGAATTTGTCACCATAGAAAATGATACCCGCAAGATGACACTGGAAATCGGTCAGGATCTGTACGTTTCTGCATCGAGCAAGGAGGGCATGGTAGGTATGACTGCTCCGGAAAAGTATGGTGTTGCTCCATATATTGCAGATGGTGTGACCTATGCACCAGCAGATATGTTTAAGGCGTTGGTTGGCTTTGACGTAGAGGTAAAGGACGGTACAGTTACCATTTCTGCGAAGAAGTAAGATTCACCACAAAATTTAAATAATAAAAAAGGAACCCGAAAGGATTCCTTTTTTATTATGCTTGGAGATTTTAGAACTGTGCAATGATCTCCGGTAAGTCGTAGACAGTCTGCGCAATGGCATCTGCCTGTGCCTTTTCAAACTCTTCACGAGAGCCAAAGCCGTAGAGCACACCGATTGCACGGATATCATATTCATGTGCACCCAAGATATCATGGTTACGGTCGCCGATCATCAGGATCTCCGAATGATCAGGGTCACCAATGCGGCGCAGGGTGTTGGCAATGACCTCACCCTTTGTACCAATCGTGCCGTCCATCGTCGCGCCGGAAATCACGGTGAAGTACTGCGCAAGCTCGAACCGCTCTAAAATACGCACAGCAAATGGCTCCGGCTTGGAGGTTGCAACACAAAGGGTAAAGCCTTGAGCTTTCAGTTGGGCGAGCACTTCTGGAATACCCTCGTATACACGGTTTTCAAACAAGCCAACTTCGCCATAACGGTCGCGGTAGATATCGCGGCAGCGTGCCGCAGTGGCGTGATCGAGATGATGGTTTTCGATGAATCCTTCCAGAAGTGGAGGTCCAATATAACAGGTCAGGCTGTCAAGGTCGGTGACTTCGATTCCACATACGGTGTGCAGTGCCTCGGCAACACATTTGGTAATACCTTCCTTAGAATCGGTCAGCGTACCATCTAAATCAAAAAATAATATCTTTATCATACTTCCACCGTTCCTTCAAACACCGTCACTGCTGGACCTGTCATCCAAACGGTTTCATCCGTATAACAGATTGTGAGATCGCCGCCGCGCAGGTGTACCAGAATATCAGTATCCTTTTTGCAGTAGCCATTGAGCACAGCGGCAACCGCTGCGGCACAAGTGCCTGTACCGCATGCCCAAGTTTCTCCACTGCCGCGCTCCCAGACACGCATTTTCAGCTCCTGTGCACCCAGTACGTTGATAAACTCGGTGTTGACCCGCTCGGGGAATGCGGGATGTGTTTCGAAGTCTGGACCAATGCGCTCAAGATCCAGTGTATCTACATCTGCTTCCTCAAACAGAACGCAGTGCGGATTGCCCATACCAACTGCGGTAGCAGAATGGGTCTTACCATTTACGGTCAGTGGAGTTCCGGCTTGGGCAGGCAGGGTGCAAGGGATCTCAGCAGGGGTCAGAATTGCAGCACCCATGTCCACACGCACTTGCTGTACCTTGCCGTTTTCTGGGTATAGGGTCAGATGCTTGATGCCCGAAAGGGTTTCCACGGTGATTTCCGTGCGTCCGTCTGTCATACCAGAATCATAGAGGTACTTGCCAACGCAGCGGATGCCATTGCCGCACATCTTGCCTTCGCTGCCGTCCGCGTTGAACATGCGCATTTTCGCATCTGCAACCTCAGAGGGGCAGATCAAGATAATGCCGTCGCTGCCTACGCCAAAGTGAACCTCAGACAGACGTACCGCAAGTTCATGGGGATTTGGAATCGTTTGGTCAAAACAATTAAAATACAGATAGCTGTTTCCACAGCCCTGCATTTTTGTAAACGAAAGTTTCATAAATAAAGCTCCTATTTTTGCATTTTAACTCCATGATAAACGGTTTTATAGGGGACGTCAAGTTGGTTTTATAGAGAAAACAGGAAGAAAAAGACAGATTTTTACAAATTGCATAGAAAGCATGTCAGAACAGAGGGCATCCTTGTGGATTGCTGAAAACTGAGCACAAGACACGCTTCTGAGCTAGACAAAGTCAAAATTTACGCATATAATGAATTTTATAATGGATTTGCATGGAAAATCATAGATTGTGGAGAGATGCAAACCGGTTATGAAAATTTGTTTGTACTTAAAATAGGAGGCATACCATGAGCAAAGTACCCGAACTATTCGGCAGCATGGTGTTTAATGAATCTATCATGAAAGAACGCCTGCCAAAAGATGTGTTCAAGGCACTCGGACGCACCATTTTGGAAGGCACAGCGCTCGATCCAACGGTTGCAAATATTGTAGCCAATGCGATGAAGGATTGGGCGATCAGTAAGGGCGCGACACACTATACCCACTGGTTCCAACCTATGACTGGCGTGACAGCGGAAAAGCATGACTCGTTTATTACGCCGGGCGCAGAGAGTGGTGTCATCATGGAGTTTTCCGGCAAGGAGCTGATCAAGGGTGAGCCGGATGCCTCTTCTTTCCCATCTGGCGGACTGCGTGCGACCTTTGAGGCACGTGGATATACCGCATGGGATCCAACCTCCTATGCATTTATCAAGGATAATACCTTGTGTATCCCGACCGCTTTTTGTTCCTATACCGGACAAATTTTGGATAAAAAAACCCCACTTTTGCGCTCTATGGATGCGATTTCTGTACAGGCATGCCGTGTGCTGCGCCTATTTGGTAAGGAGTGTAAGCGTGTCAATACAACAGTGGGCCCAGAGCAGGAATATTTCCTCATCAATAAAGACGATTATGCCAAACGTCCTGACCTCATCTTGACCGGACGCACGCTCTTTGGTGCACCAGCACCCAAGGGACAGGAAATGGACGACCATTATTTTGGCTCTATTCGTCCGCGCGTCAAGAAGTTTATGGCGGAGCTGGATGAAGAACTTTGGAAGCTCGGTATTTACTCTAAGACGGAGCATAACGAGGTTGCACCCTGCCAGCACGAAATGGCGCCTATTTTTGAGACTTCTAACATTGCAGTCGATCACAACCAGTTGACAATGGAAGTAATGAAGAAGGTGGCAGACCGCAATGGGTTTGTATGCCTGTTACATGAAAAGCCGTTTGCGGGCATCAATGGTTCGGGTAAGCATAACAACTGGTCGCTGTCCACAGACCGTGGCGAAAACCTGCTCGAGCCAGGCAGCACACCGTCTTCCAATGCACAGTTCTTGCTGTTCCTGACGGCAACCATCAAGGCGGTTGACGAGTATCAGGATCTCTTGCGCCTGTCCGCGGCAAGTGCAGGCAATGACCACCGTTTGGGTGCGCATGAAGCACCGCCGGCAGTCATTTCCATGTATATCGGTGATGAACTGGGCGCAGTTGTGGAGGCAATCGTATCAGGAGCAAATTATACCGATGCAAAAAAGACCAGCATGGATATTGGCGTTACAGCACTGCCTGATATCCCGAAGGATACTTCAGACCGCAACCGTACCTCACCGTTTGCGTTTACAGGCAATAAGTTCGAATTCCGTATGCCAGGTTCGGCGTTCAATGTTGCATGTACCAATACCATCATCAATACTGCGGTTGCAGAATCACTCAGACAGTTTGCAGATGAACTGGGACAGGCAGAGGACTTTGAAAAGGCACTTTCCGAACTCATTGTACGTGAAATTAAGGCACACCAGCGTATTGTATTCAATGGAAATGGTTATGATGATGCATGGCTTGCAGAGGCAAAGAAGCGTGGTTTACATAACTTTCCGTCCACACCAGAAGCACTGTCGCACTATACGGACAAGAAGAATTTACAGCTCTTTACACGGCACAGCATTTATACCCCAGTAGAAGTTGGCTCTCGCGAGGAGATCTTGCTGGAAGAGTATACCAAAACCATTCACATTGAAGCACTGACCATGCTGGATATGCTGCAAAAGCTGATCTTGCCCGCATGTATGCGCTATGCAAAGGAAGTTGCACAGGGCGTTTCGTTCAAAATGCAAATCGGAATTGATGCACCAGTTGAGTTGGATCTCGTGCGTGATCTGACAGAAAAGACAGCTGCTTTGAGCAAGGCAAGAGATATACTTGCAGACAAGGTGGAAGGCGCAAAGCATGTTCTGGACAATACACTGTCTGCTGCACCAGGAAGCGTTGGCGCTCGCACAAAGTCGCGTTATTATTACGATGAGGTTCTGCCAGCAATGCAGGAGATCCGTAAAATTGCAGATGCGTTGGAGAGCATGGTTGCGAAGGAATATTGGCCGTTCCCAACTTACAGCGATTTGCTGTTTTATGTGTAAGTATAGATACAGTTGACAATTTAACGATTTCATTAGACAATAAAGGGAATGGTAGCTTGGGTTGCCGTTCCCTATTGTTGTATGGGGAAAAACACAAAAACCTTGAAATCAAAGGGAGAATGCTATGAAACGATTGGTTACCGCAGCGGCACTCGGTGCGCTTCTGCTTTTTAGTTCTGGATGTCGGGCAAATCTGGCATCAAGTCAGTCGGAATTTTATGCAATGGATACCTTTATGACAGTAACCACATATGATAAAGACAAAAAACTTGCGCAACAAGCACAAACACAGATTGAACAGCATATCAATGCGCTTGATCAGCTGATGTCACGCCAGCGCGTCGAGAGTGGTCTGGCAAAACTCAATGAAGCAAATGGAGCAGTTGTAACAGTCGATCCTGCGCTATATGATGTGATCCGAACGGCGGTATACTATGCAGAGCAGACACAGGGTGCGTATGACCCAACGACCGCGCCGCTTTCTGATTTGTGGCAAATCGGAACAGAGGATGCACATGTGCCAACACAGGCCGAAATTGATGCAGCATGCAAAATGGTAGGCTGGGAAAATATTCATCTGCTGGAAAATAATCAGGTGCAGCTCACAAATGGGGCACAGCTTGATCTTGGCGGCATTGGAAAAGGCTGGGCGGCAAATGATGCGGCGGCGATCTGTCGAATGGCGGGCGATACCCTGCGTGTTTTGGCACAGCTCGGTGGCAATATCATAGGAGTTGGTGAGAATCCGAACAATGAAACAGGGGAATGGGTGATTGGTATCGCAAATCCAGACAAATCTACGGACTATGTAGCAACAGTTGCCATTACAGATGAATCAGTCGTTACATCGGGCGATTATGAACGCTATTATGAACAGAATGGCAAGCGATATCACCATATCTTTGACCCAAAGACCGGATATCCGGCAGACAATGGATTGCGTGCGGTAACCGTAGTGGATGCTGATTCTGCCAAGGCAGATGCACTTACCACTGCACTGTTTGTCATGGGGCTGGAGCGCGGTTTGGAATACTGTGCACAAAATGATGTCAAAGCTATATTTGTCACAGCAGACCGCAAGGTGATCCCAACTGATGCAGTGCGTGCGCAGTATACATTTACAGGCGCACAGGCAGGATATACCGATGGGCAATAAGTGGGGACTGCGCAAGGGTGATTTCGTCATTTGTGCAGTGGTGCTATCTTTCGCGATCCTAGCGGCAGTTCCGTTTTTGCTTCAGAATGCAGATACACTGATTTGTGAAATCAAGCAGGATAACAAAGTAGTGCAGACCGTACATCTCATAGCTGGATATCGCGACACCATTACATTAGAGCGAAATGGTGTTACCAATGTGATCGAAATTGATGGCAAGCAAGTACGTTTTGCACAGTCCAATTGCCCAGATCAAGTATGCGTGCGTACAGGTACACTCACGCGAGCGGGTCAGATCGCGGTTTGCCTGCCAACACGGGTAACTGTGCGTATTTTTGGCGCAGATACGGGCGTAGATGCCATTGCGACATAAAAGGAGGGACAGCATGAAAGCCAAACAAATTGCCTTGTGCGGTGTATTGGTTGCGGTTGCACTGGTGCTGTCGCTGGTGGAAAAAATGATCCCCATTCAGGCACTCATTCCAATAGCTGGGATGAAATTGGGGCTTGCCAATGTTGTAACTGTATTTGCGCTGATGCGTCTGCGTGTGCGCGAAACGCTTGCCATTCTGCTGGTGCGTGTGACACTTGCTTCCGTGTTTATGGGAAGTGTGACGGCGTTTCTGTTTTCCTTATTTGGCGGTTTGCTTGCAATGGTTGTGATGAAGATGCTGCTCTATGGACAGGACAGATACTTTTCGCTCGTGGGGATTTCGATTGCAGGTGCGGCGGCGCATAATATTGGACAGATCGGCGCAGCTGTTTTGGTGCTGGGTACGATCAATGTAGTTGGATATCTTCCGCTTTTGCTGTTGGTTTCCATCCCAATGGGACTTGTAACCGGTTTGGTATGCACGGCGGTGCTTGGGCATTTAGAACGCATCCAGCCGCAATAAATGGAAAAAATTTCTATGAGTTTACCGGATAAATCGCAGCTTTCCGTGTTATACTACGCAAAACGGAAGGAGCGAATGATGATGAAAAACAGAATTGTATCTGCATTATTGATCGTTTTATCATTGGCAATGTTGGTTGGCTGCGGCAGAAAAGCGCAGGATAACAATGGAGCAAATGCGCCAGACCGTACCGAGCAGCAGAACAGCCAGGACAATATGGTGAACGATCTCCCAAATGTGCCAGACAATGGCTCAAATGTACAGGGAGATGCCAATGCGCCAGCAAATGACCAAAAGCCCAAGGAAGGCTCTGTCACACAGGATGCAAAGGATATGCTGGATGACGCAGGCGATATGGTTGGAGACGCCGCAAAGGGCGTTGGCGATGCAGTCAAGGATGTTGGAGACGCGGCAAAGGATGCCACAGACGGAAATAGAAATAACATGCAAGACAATAAAAACAACACAAATGAGAAGAAGTAATAAAAACGGGATACACAGGTTTGACTGTGTATCCCGTTTTGAGACTGTCGAAGAACTTCGACAGTCTTTCCAGGGGAACCCAGTCCCCCTAGATACAGAGCCAGTTCCAGTAGAAACTGGCTCTGATACCCCCGGTTTCGCGCACGTTTGCGCGGGTCGCGGGCAAAATCCAAGGCGCATGTCCTTGGATTTTGAAAATTTTAGGTCGCTTCGCTCCGAGGCAAAACAGTCAAAAGACTTTTTCGACAAGGTGAATGGGATACACAAGTTTGACTGTGTATCCCGTTTTTTCATATTATTTGGTTTTGCTGAAAATTTGATAGCCGCCTTTTTTTAGGGCTTTCATCAAGCGGTTGGCGTGGTCATCACCGCCAACCTCACACACGACCTCAATAATCGCTTCACCAATTTCCAAATCGGCTGCCACGCGGTCATGGCTAAATACAATGACGTTTGCATTCTGCTCCGCAACGATATGTGCAAAGTTTTCCAGTGCTCCGGGGACATCTGGCATAATGGTCGAGAATTTAATGTGACGATGGCGTGTCACAAGTCCCTTTTCTACGACCTTGTGAATAAAGGAAACGTCAATATTGCCGCCAGACAAGACACAGACAACCTTTTTGCCCTCAATATTCACCTTGCGGTTGAGTACTGCCGCAAGGGAAGCCGCACCAGCTGGCTCAACAACCTGCTTAGCACGCTCAAGGAGCAGCAGAATGGTGGAGGCGATCTCTGCATCGGATACGGTGACCATCTGGTCTACATACTGGTCGATATACTGCATCGTAACATCACCCGGCTGCTTGACTGCAATACCATCTGCAATGGTGTGTGCGCTCTCAGTTGGGATCACACCGCCCTGATGGAAAGAATTGACGATTGCAGAAGCACCTTCCGCCTGTACGCCGATGACCTGAATACGGGGGTTGATCTGCTTGACGCATGCGGCAATACCGGACAGCAGACCACCGCCGCCAGCGGGAACGAAAATCATATCAACAGTGGGCAAATCGCTTAAAATTTCCAGTCCAATGGTACCTTGCCCTGCCATGACGTCTTCATCATTAAACGGATGAACGAGCTCTGCACCTGTCTCTGCGACGATTTCCTGTGCTTTGGCATAGGTTTCATCATAAACAGATCCATGTAGAATCACTTTTGCGCCATAGCCTTCGGTTGCGGCAACCTTGGCAATTGGTGCAGAACGCGGCATAACAATCGTCGCGGGTACACCGACAGAAGCGGCGGCAAATGCGACACCCTGTGCATGGTTGCCAGCGGAAGAAGCGACGACCGCAGGGAGATCCCCCTCGAGAAAACGCTTCATAATCTTATTATAAGCACCACGTACCTTGAAAGAGCCAGTTTTCTGCTGGTTTTCATATTTGAGATAAACTTCCGCACCGGTTATCTCGGAGAACGTGGAAGACGTACTCAGCGGGATGGTGTGGACAACATTTTTTAGGCGCGCTGCCGCCTGTTGAAAATCATTGACTGTCAGCATAATCCTGTCCCCTGCTTTCACAATTATGAATAAAAGATATTTTACAGTTTAGCACGACACATTGCTGATTGCAAGATATATAGATGGGATTTTTGATCGCTTGTCACCAGAAACAGAAAAATTTTGAAATAATTTGAATGACATTGTATTTTTTGAGTGGTTTTGCTATAATAACTGTGTATTATTTGAAACAAATAGGCAGGGAAGGATATTTATGAGCCAATCAGAAATAGGTTTCCGCACGGCAGCACTTGGATTTCGCCGTGAAGATGTATTGGAGTTTATTGCACAAGAGGCAAAACGCCGTCAGGAAATAAAAGAACAGCTGGAACAGATTCAGGAAGAAGCCGCACAACTGAGACAGGAGAGCGAAGAAGCCAATCGTGCATCAAAAACACTTCTTGCAAGCCATGACGAAAGTTTGGCTGAGCTTCGCAAAAAGGACGAGAAAATTAAAGCACTGCAAGAAGAATTGGCACAGGCAAAGAATGAAATCAAACAAGCAAAGCAGGAACAGGATATACTGCACAGCGAATATGAGGCGTTAGAAAAGACGCTGGAAGAAACCAAGACAGAGAATGCCGCGCTTCTGTCCAAATGTGGTGAGTATGATGAAGCACGTGGAAAACTCGCAGATATCGAGCTGTGTGCGCATGGGCGTGCAGAGGAGATCGAGCGCCGCGCAGAACAGCAGGCATGTGAACTGATCGAGGAAGCAGAGCGTATGGCGGAGCAGCTGCTGCAAACAATCGCGCAGACCAAGGAAGCCTTCTGGGAAGCATTGGACGCGGCCGAACAGGAAACGGAACGTGCACATGCACGGACGATGGATGCACTCACCGAATTTGATGGTATCATGGAGGAATTGCGCAGCCGTGTTGCGACGCAGGTTGCGCCAGAGCCAGAGCAGGAAACGCAGACCGCGCTGCAAGAAAATGATACGCAGGAAGCAGAACAGCCAGTACAGGAGCACACACAGGCAGCAAGTGACTACAAAGAATACTGTGCTGGGCGGGAGCGTCCTACATTGGCGCAGGTACTGGGTGCATTGCGCGGTGGCAAGTAACAGGGGGAACAAAGATGGCACATTATGATTTGCGCACGGAAGAACTCAAGGAAATGGCACCGAAACTGCGTGCAGGGGATACTGTGACCTTGACAGGTACGCTATATACCGCGCGTGATGCAGCACACAAACGGATTATACAGGCGATGGAAGAAGGGCAGGAGCTGCCGTTTGCACTGGATGGTGCGGCGGTCTATTATGCAGGTCCTACGCCGGAAAAGCCGGGACAGGTAATCGGTTCTGTCGGCCCAACAACATCCGGACGCATGGACCCGTATTCGCCTAAGCTGTTGGATGCCGGACTGATCTGCATGATCGGAAAGGGGGTACGTTCGCAGGCGGTCGCAGAGGCGATGGAGCGCAATGGTGCGGTTTATATGGTTGCCATTGGTGGTGCGGGCGCAGTCAAGGCAGAAAGCGTCAAGGGGCTGGAAGTGATCGCATACGAAGATCTCGGCTGTGAGTCAGTCAAGCGACTCACAGTTGAGAACTTTACTGCAATCGTTGCAATGGACAGCATAGGCGGCAACCTCTATCGAGATGGTGCGGCACAGTATCGCAAAGATTGAATATGGTGTGAAAGAAGTGTGCAAGCTAGGGGCTGTTTGAAAAATCGAAAATTTGTCTTTTTCTACAGGGAACGGCATCCACTGCGTTAAAAATACTCGAAATCCATCAAGGATTCCTGCGTTTTTTGCCTTGTGGCTGCTCGCTCCCTGCGAAAAATCCGTCAATTTCTCTATTTTCAAACAAGCCCTAGGCTTACGCACTTCTTTTTTTGTTCGTTTGTGCATAGAGTGACAGAGAAGAATTGGGAGGTGCGCAAATGGAGCAGACCGGAATGAAAAAACTCCTGTGCCAGATGTTGGCAACGGTGCTGGTGCTCGGCGGTTTGTTTGCATGGAATACCCATGAAACAGCGACACCAGCACTTGCACAGGAGCAGGTAGATTTACCGATTTTGATGTATCACAGTATTTTGAAAGATGAAGCGCGGGCAGGAGACTATGTGCTCAGTCCCACAGCACTTGCAGGGGATCTGGATTATCTGATCCAGCATGGATATCAGACGGTTACGGTAGAACAGCTCATTGATTATGTAGATGGACAGGGTGTACTGCCAGAAAAACCTGTGCTGATCACCTTTGACGACGGATTCTATAACAACTATCTGTATGCCTATCCGCTTCTCAAAGAACGAGATATGTGCGCAGTGATCTCACCGATTGGAGATCAGACTGTTATGTTCACCGAAAATGGACAGGAAAACGCATATTGGTCGTATTTATCTCTGGCACGCCTGATCGAGATGGAGGAAAGCGGCGTATTTGAAATGGGCAATCACTCCTATCAGATGCATGACACCGGACCACGCAAAGGATGCCTCAAAAAACGCGGCGAGGATCAAGCGGCATATGAAGCACTACTATGTGAAGATACGCGAAAAGCTCAGACCATGCTTGCAGAAGGTGGGCTGACGCCGCCTATGTGCTATACCTATCCGTTTGGGGCATACAGTGAAGAAACCGAGCGGATGATGAAAGATCTGGGATTTCGCTGCACACTCAGCTGTGAAGAGCGGCATAATGTGATTACGAGAGATCCAAACTGTCTGTATCTATTGGGAAGATACAACCGTCCATCAGGGATCTCAACCGATGCATTTTTTGCAAAGATACTGCCAGAGGAGGAGAACGGATGAATGAATGCATGATGTGTCAATGCTGCACCTTGACAGAACTGCGGTGCAGAGAGGTCATTAACCTGTGTGATGGTGCGCGGATGGGGTATGTCAGCGACGTACAGTTCGATATCAACAGCGGCAGGATCACGGCATTTATCGTGCCCGAAGCTTGCGGTGTTCTGGGGATTTTGGGCAGAGGGGAGGATGCAGTCATCCCTTGGGACTCGGTCGAAAAAATAGGAGAAGATATTATTTTTGTGCGCTATCAGCGTCCTTGTCCGGAGCCAAGGCCGCATAAACGGTTTTGTTCTTGAAAAAAATAAGAAAAATGTAAAAATACCTTTGACAAGTCGGATTGTAGTATGTTATGATGACAGGGTATGAATACACACATCTCGCGATGCACGCGGCGGGTGCCCGTTCTCGGAACGGATGCCGCCTGTCAGATGAAACGAGATGGAGGTAAAAACCAAGGAGGAAATTTATCATGGCAGTAATTTCTATGAAGCAGCTGCTGGAGGCTGGCGTACATTTCGGTCACCAGACCCGCCGCTGGAACCCGAAGATGGCAACTTACATCTTCACTGAGCGTAACGGTATCTACATCATCGATCTGCAGAAGACCGTCAAGAAGCTGGAGGAGGCTTACTTCTTCGTTCGTGACACCGCTGCAAACGGCGATGCAATCCTGTTCGTAGGCACCAAGAAGCAGGCGCAGGACGCAATCAAGGAAGAGGCTGAGCGTTGCGGTCAGTACTTCGTAAACGCACGTTGGCTGGGCGGCATGCTGACCAACTTCAAGACCATGCGTACCCGCATTAACCGTCTGAACCAGCTCAAGAAGATGCAGGAAGACGGCACTTTCGATCTGCTTCCGAAGAAGGAAGTTATCAAGCTGCAGCTTGAGATCGCAAAGCTGGAGAAGTATCTGGGCGGCGTTAAGGAAATGAAGAAGCTGCCGGGCGCTATGTTCGTTGTAGATCCGCGCAAGGAGAAGAACGCAATCGCTGAGGCTAAGAAGCTGGGTATTCCGGTTGTTGCTATCGTTGACACCAACTGTGATCCGGACGAAGTTGATTACGTAATCCCGGGCAACGACGATGCAATCCGTGCAATCAAGCTGATTTCCCAGACTATGGCAAACGCTGTACTGGAAGGCAAGCAGGGCGAGCAGCTGGAAGTTGCAGCTGAGGAGAAGGAAGCTGCTGCTGAGTAATTCAATACTCACAACAGACTGTGTATTTTTCGCAGGGCGCGACGCCCCCGGCGCGCCGGTAAGTCGCGTCCTGCTTTTTTCTATTGCATTATAAAATCTTTTATTTGGAGGAAATAAAAATGGCTTTTACTGCTGCTGATGTAAAGAAGCTGCGCGAGCAGACCAGCGTAGGCATGATGGAGTGCAAGAAGGCACTGACTGAGGCTGACGGTGATTTTGAGAAGGCAATCGAGCTGCTGCGCGAGAAGGGTCTGGCTAAGGCTGCAAAGAAGGCAGACCGTGTGGCTGCTGAGGGTATTGTTTGTGCAAAGGTTTGCGACGAGTGCGGCGTAGCTGCGATCGTTGAGGTCAATGCAGAGACCGACTTCGTTGCAAAGAATGCTGACTTCCAGGCTTTCGTAAACGATGTTGCAACTGTAATCATCAAGGAGAACCCGGCTGACGTTGAGGCTCTGAAGGCTTGCAAGATGGGCGAGCTGACCGTTGAGACCGCTTTGCAGGAAAAGGTTCTAACCATCGGTGAGAACATCCAGATCCGTCGTTTCGAGCGTTTCGACAACACCACTGTAAACGTTGCATACAACCACATGGGCGGCGTGATCGGTACTCTGGTTGCTTTGCAGGTTTCGGACAACCTGAAGGACAATGCTACTGTTAAGGAGCTGGGTAAGGACATCGGCATGCAGTCCGCTGCTATGAACCCGCCTTATATGGACAAGACCGAGGTTGATGCTGGCGTTCTGGAGAAGGAGAAGGAGATCCTCCTCGCACAGGCTCTGGAAGAGAACAAGACCGCTGCGAAGCCGAAGCCGGAGCAGATCATCCACAAGATGGTAGAGGGTCGTATCGGTAAGTATTACGAAGAGAACTGCCTCATGCAGCAGGCTTTCGTTAAGGAGAACAAGGTTTCCGTTGAGGCTCACATCGCAGCTGTTGCGAAGGAGCTGGGCGGCGAGATTAAGCTGGTTAAGTGTGTTCGTTTTGAGAAGGGCGAAGGCATCGAGAAGAAGCAGGACGATTTCGCAGCAGAAGTTGCTTCCATGGCGAAGTAAGATCGTTTTTTATAAAGGACAGGCTTATGCCTGTCCTTTTTCTATGCATTTCTATGTATGAAAGAACCGAATGATATGGGAACAGAATAATTTACAAAACGAATAGAAAGAAATGAAAAAAGAAGGTATCCATAAATTGGATACCTTCCACCGATTGGTGCCGATGGCCGGACTCGAACCGGCACGGGTTGCCCCGCCGCATTTTGAGTGCGGTACGTCTACCAATTCCATCACATCGGCGTCTTAATTAGTATAACAGAGGTCTTCCCAAAATGCAAGATATTTTTTAAGAAAAATACAAAATTCATTGTAAGGCTCAAGGCTTGACAGAAACCGTAGGATGTGTGAGAATGAAATAATAGGGAGTATGCGCCCAATCAAAGACATAAAATAAGAGGACGATGCTTATGACGAAACAAGAGCGCGCTTTGGAGATTATTGAGCGCTTAAAAAGAGAATATCCGGATGCGACGTGTACACTAGACTATAATGAGGCGTGGAAGCTGCTGGTCAGCCTGCGTCTTGCGGCACAGTGTACAGATGCACGTGTGAATGTTGTGGTCGAAAAGCTTTATGAAAAATTTCCGGATGTGGAAGCGTTGGCGGCAGCTGATGTAGACGAGATCGAAAAGATCGTACATCCTTGCGGTTTGGGTCCGAGTAAGGCGCGTGATATCAGCGCGTGTATGAAGATGCTGCGGGATGAATATCATGGCGGCATTCCGCAAACCTTTGAAGAATTGCTTCGCCTGCCCGGTGTTGGCAGAAAAAGTGCAAATCTCGTGATGGGCGATGTGTTTGGAAAGCCTGCAATCGTAACAGATACACACTGTATCCGCCTTGTGAACCGCATGGGCTTGGTAGACGGGATCAAGGAGCCCAAAAAGGTGGAAATGGAGCTTTGGAAGATTATTCCGCCAGAAGAAGGCAGCGATTTCTGTCACCGATTGGTATTTCATGGGCGTGATGTATGCAGCGCACGCAAAAAGCCAGACTGTGAAATGTGCTGTGTGCGCGATCTATGCCCACAGATCGGTGTATAAAGAAATACCAGACTCCAAATGATAGGAAGTTGAAGGGAGGATACGCAATTGGCAATCAATAAACATATGCGGGCGGCACTTCGGGTATTGTCTTATCCGGCTGCCGCAGATTTAGACAAGGTTTATAAGGTGGAGCGCGCCATATATCAATTAAAGGCACCGCCACTGTCTGCGCTTTATCGTCATTGGGATCATCAAATCGAATCTATGGATGGTACGCCGATTCGGGTACGTATCTATGCGCCCAAGCAACAGACAGATAACCGTCTGTTGTTGTTTTTTCACGGCGGCGGTTGGGTGCTCGAAAATGTGGATACCTATAATCAGGTGTGTAAGGCGCTCACAAAGGCGACGGGATGCCGCGTGATTTCGGTGGAATATCGCCGTGCGCCAGAGCATCCGTTCCCGATGGGATTGGAAGACTGCTATGCAGCAGCCAAAGCCATCTATGGAGCAGGGGAACAGCTGGGCACGCATGGTGCAGAGGATATCATATTGATCGGAGACAGCGCAGGTGCGAACCTTGCAGCGGCGGTGTCACTTTTGGCGCGAGATCGCGGAGAGTTTGAGGTCACACAGCAGATCCTGATTTATCCGGCAACAGCAGCAGACCATTCGGAAACTTCGCCCTTTCCCTCAGTGCATGAGAATGGGGAAGGGTATTTGCTGACCGCATACCGTGTAGAACAGTTTATGCGTCTTTATGCCGGAATGGATGACTCAGCATATCAAAATCCATACTTTGCACCACTTTTGATGAAAGATTTAAGCAGACAGCCGCGCACACTGCTCATTACAGCAGAATATGATCCATTGCGCGATGAAGGGGAGGCGTATGCAAAGGCGCTTGCAGATGCAGGCAATGTGGTACGGTGTGTGAGAATGGCGGATGCATTGCATGGCTTTATTTCGCTGCCGTCCCACTTTGTGCATGTGCAGCGTACACATGCGCTGATTCGAGAATTTTTGGGAGATGAAATTAAATGCGCAGACAGCACAAACCAGAATGGTACCGCCTCGACAATGCGGCGAAAATTTTCCCGCCGACGGTTCACGGAGCGGATACCGCAGTCTTCCGACTGACCTGCGAATTAAATGAACCAGTAAACCCAGAGATTTTGCAGCATGCGCTTGATCGGATGGTGACACAATATCCCAACCTATCCACCGTGCTGCGGCGTGGCGTATTCTGGTACTATTTGGAGCGGACAAGTCGCCACGTGAGAGTCGTTCCAGAGCATACACCGCCTTGCGCACAGCTCTATCAAGATAGCCGTTCTTCTCTGTTTGAAGTCAGCTATTGGAAAAATAAAATCAACTTTGATGTGTTCCATGTGGTTGCAGATGGTGCAGGTGCAATTGAAATGCTGCAAACATTGGTAACGGAATATGTCTCAGAGGCATATAAGATCGAGACCGAACGCAAACCCAAGGCTGCACTGGATGAGCGGATGGAGGATGGTTTCCAAAAGTACTATAAAACAGAGACGAACAGTACAGGGACAGCACAGAAAATACGCGCCTATCGCCTGCCGCATCGGGGGAAAGAGCTGGCAGTTTTTGAGGGTGTATGTGATGTAAAAGATGTGTTGCTGGTCGCGCATGAGTACCAGACTACGCTTACGGTCTATCTTGCAGCGGTATTGTTTCAGGCAATCCATGGCGGTATGTATGTGCGTGATCGGAAAAAGCCAGTCGTTTTAACCGTACCAGTTGATCTGCGCAGTTATTTTCCGTCCCATACGACCAGAAATTTCTTTAGCATTATCCGTGCATCCTATGATTTTGGCACACGAGCGGGTTCCTTTGAGGATATCATAGAGCAGACAGCAGCAGCGTTTAAGCGCGAACTGACCGCAGAAAATCTTGCGGCGCGTCTCAACGCTTTGGCTTCCTTGGAGCACAATTTTTTATTGCGCCCGATCCCATTATTTATTAAATATCCGGCACTGTTTATTTCGGGTAAGCTCTCAGACTTTGGCGAAACAGCCGTGCTTTCCAATATTGGGCGTTTCCAGCTTCCAGAAGAGATGCAGCCCTATGTAAAGGGATTTGGTGTATTTGTTGGTACAGATGCCTTACAGCTGTGCACATGCAGTTACAATGGAAAATTGCATTTGGGCTTTACCACGACCATGCGAGATCCAGCTGTCATCCGACGTTTTTGCAATCGTTTGACATCTGATGGCATTCAGCTGGAAATTCGCAGCAATACCATGTATGGGGAGGAAAAGTAAATGCAGTATTGTTCGTTGTGTCAGGTGAAAGTCGCTGGCAATAAGCGGTGCTGTCCGCTATGCGAGGGGGAACTGCTTGGAACACCAGAACCGGAAACTGAAATTTTTCCGCGCGTGATCCCACCCCATAAGCTCGCACGCATTGCGCGGCGTATTATTACACTTTGCCTGTTGATTGTCGTGCTGAGCTGTGTGCAAGTGGAAAGTGTATGGCATCCGGTGAGCAATTGGCCGCTCATTGTAATCGCAGCCGTCACCTGCCTGTGGCTGTCTGTCATGCTCGGTATTTCTAGACGGCGCGTTTTGATGCAGAATTTAACGGCACAGGCAATCTTGTTTTCCGTTCTGGCGGTCTTATGGGACCGTGGGACAGGATGGCGTGGATGGTCGATCGAGTGGGTCATTCCCATTCTGTGTATCTCGGCACTTGGCGCACTGTTGCTGCTCAAAGTGATTTTGCGTGTGCCAATGGTGGAAGCGGTGGCATGGATCGGAACGCTCTCCGTGCTCGGATGGATTGTTCCGCTGCTTCTGCTGCTGTTTCATGATTTGCGCGTTGTACTGCCAAGCATTTTGTGCTCAGTGCTATCCTTTATTATAGTTGTCGTGCTCGTGATTTTCTTTCATCGGTATATGCAGGAGGAAGCGGCACGCAGATTCCATCTATAAAGAAAAGAATCGTATCAAAAACGATACGATTTTTTTCTTGGAAATGCATTATACTTCGGCTTCGGATAATTCCTGATAGAGCATCCCTTTATCTAAAATCCGGATTCCGCCGCGTGATACCTCGATACTGCCCGTTTGGGAAAGCTGTTTGAGAATACGGCTGACGGCTTCGCGTGCAGAGCCAATGGCGCGTGCAAGTTGTTCCTGCGTTAAGGAAAGCGTACTGTTTCCACTGCTTGCAGACTCGTCAATGAGAAAAGCGGAAACGCGCTGGCGCAGGGTCATAAAGAACATGCGCTCTACTGCTTGAATCAAGTCGGAAAGGCGTTCTGTACTGCTGCGATAAACAAAATTTTCCACATATAAATTCTCATCCACGAGCTGTGCGAAAGTAGAAGCTGGAATAATGAAGAGGTCACAGTCTGTCTCTGCATCAATCTGTACATCGAATGTCATAGCAGAAAGTACGCAGGAAGCCGAGAGCACGCAAGTTTCACCTGCACGCAGACGATAGATGGTCGCTTCTCGTCCGTCTGCACTGAGTAAATAGACACGCAAGATGCCCTGTACAACAAATAAAGGTCCAATACAGCTGCAACTTCCTGTTTTTACAGCTTCCCCCGCGGAAAAATGGGCGGTATGCGCGCGTTCAAGCAACAAATTCTTCTGGTCGTCAGATAGATGTGGCCAAAACGATTGTGCTTCAAGTAGTGTGGTCTCCAAAAAGCCACCTTCTTTCTATGTTTTTTCTAGGGCATACCGCATAATTCAGCAAGAGTGATTTTCGCAAAGCGCCGCAGATGACATTGTGCGGTGTTGCCCCAGGAATACCGTATCATTCAGTGTACGGTACTGCCACTATTGTACACGTATCCTGCATATTTTGCAAGAATACAAAAATGATCCGCTTTTATATGAAATGGAAAGAGGCAAGTACCATTTTCTAAAAATTGAATAGAAACGCAGAGATTGCAAGGTAAAAAACAATGGCAATGAGAGCTGGTTTTTCTGAATACAACAAGATTTTATGTATTAGCAAATAAAAATTTGTTTGCTTTGTTTTGCAAAGGGGCATTTTCTTAAAAGGGGAAATGCGGTATAATAACGACAAGTGGTTGCTGCGCCCCGGTGCAAATACCGCAGATAAGAATTGGAATTTAATTTTTTGTACATGAGATATCCGATTGGAGCAGTTCAGTCGGTTTCAATTGACACAGGAAGCGAGAGGAAAATCTATGGGTATTAGAATTGGTATTTTAGGATATGGCAATCTGGGTCGTGGCGTAGAAGCAGCGATTGCACAGAACGCAGACATGGAACTCGTTGGTGTATTCACCCGCCGCGATCCGGCTTCGGTCAAGATTGCGACCAAGGGTGTATCGGTGTATCATACAGATGATGCGGAAAAAATGACAGATAAGATTGATGTTATGGTGATCTGCGGCGGCAGTGCAACCGATCTTCCACATCTGACCCCGAAGTATGCAGAGCTGTTTAATGTTGTGGATAGCTTTGATACCCATGCAAATATCCCGACCCATTTTGCAGCAGTCGATACTGCGGCAAAGAAGGGCGGCAAGATCGGTCTGATCTCTTGCGGCTGGGATCCTGGTATGTTCTCCCTGAACCGTGTCTATGCAAATGCGATCCTGCCGCAGGGTAAGGATTATACCTTCTGGGGACGCGGTGTAAGTCAGGGTCACTCAGATGCGATCCGCCGGATTGCAGGTGTTGTGGATGCACGCCAGTATACTTGCCCCGTAGAGAGCGCAGTTGTATCTGTACGCGCAGGTGAGAATCCGGAGTTGACCACGCGCCAGAAGCACACCAGAGAGTGCTTTGTTGTGGCAGAGGAAGGCGCAGACCGCGAGCACATTGCACAAGAGATCAAGAACATGCCGAACTACTTTGCAGATTACGACACCACCGTACACTTTATCTCTAAGGAAGAGCTGGATCGTGATCACGCAGGTCTGCCGCATGGCGGTTTTGTGATCCGTGCAGGAAAGACTGGATTTTCTGAGGAGAACCAGCATATTATTGAGTATAGTTTGAAGCTGGACTCCAATCCGGAGTTTACAGGTTCCGTTCTGGTCGCTTGTGCACGTGCTGCATATCGCATGAATCAGGAAGGTCAGTCCGGCGGCAAGACCATGCTGGATATTGCACCAGCATATCTGTGTGCACAGTCTGGCGAAGAGCTGCGCGCGCATATGCTCTAAGAAATTGAAAACGCAAAACCGGCATAGAATATCTATGCCGGTTTTGAGGCTGTCAAAGAACTTTGACAGCCTTTCCAGGGGAACCCAGTCCCCCTAGATACAGAGCCAGTTCTGGTAGAAACCGGCTCTGATACCCCCGGTTTCGCGCACGTTTGCGCGGGTCGCGGGCAAAATCCAAGGCGCATGTCCTTGGATTTTGAAAATTTAAGGTCGCTTCGCTCCAAAATAAAAAGAGCGCAGTGACTTTTTTGACACACTGGGTTTTACCAAGTCATAGACCGTTTCTATCCATCCAGTCAACTTTGTTCTGTATGTGGTACACAGTGGTCAGGGGTAAAGGATTTGGCTGTACGTCAGTGGATTTGTCCTGGTTGTGAGACTGTTCACAATAGAGACCACAATGCTGCAAAGAATATCTTAAACGAAGGACTGCGCCAACTGGCGTAGACGTAAATATGGTAGGGTGGGACACGCCCGAACCAATACGCTCAGGGAGACCATGTAAGACCTCGCACGGTGCAGGCTACGGTCAGCGAACTGAGAATCCCCTGTCTTTAAACATGGGGAGTGTCAACTGTTATACGACTGAAAGGAGAAATGTGGATATGTCAGCAATTGGAAGAAATGACCCTTGCTGGTGTGGAAGTGGGAAGAAATATAAGAAATGCCATGCAGACTTTGATGAAAAATTATCTGCGCTGTCTGTGGCAGGGCATGTAATTCCATCCCGTAAGATGATCAAAACACCAGAACAGATTGAAGGCATTCGCAAGAGTGCAAAGGTCAATATTGCAGTGCTCGACTATGTAGCAGAGCATATTCGTGCAGGTGTGTCTACGGCTGAAATTGATCGCTGGGTGCATGAGGAGACCTTGCGCATGGGCGGTATTCCGGCACCACTTGGATTTGAGGGCTTCCCGAACAGCGTGTGTACATCGGTAAACAATGAGGTTTGTCATGGTATCCCATCAGAGGACATGATCCTGCAAGAGGGCGATATCATCAATGTGGATGTATCTACGATTGTAGACGGATTCTTTTCTGATTCCTCCCGTATGTTCTGCATTGGCAAGGTACTGCCAGAGTGGGAAAAGCTCGTGCGCGTGACCAAGGAATGCGTAGAAAAGGGGCTGGAACAGGTAAAGCCTTGGGGATTTCTCGGCGATATCGGACAGGCAATCAACGACCATGCAAAGGCAAATGGGTATTCTGTGGTGCGTGAGATCGGCGGACATGGCGTTGGACTGGAATTCCATGAGGAGCCGTGGGTCAGCCACGTTGCAGAAGCAGGAACGGGTATGGTCATGGCGCCTGGTATGGTGTTTACCATCGAGCCAATGGTAAACATGGGTGCACCTGATATTTTCCAAGATGCAGACAATGGTTGGACGATCTACACAAATGATGATAAGCCTTCTGCACAGTGGGAGATTCAGGTTCTTGTCACAGAGACCGGACATGAGGTCATCTCTTATTAAGGCAACACCGCACAATGTCATCTGCGGCGCTTTGCGAAAATTTCGCGCCATAAATTCGTTGTGAATCCTTGAAATCCACCAAGGATTCCTGCGGATTCACGCCTTTTTCTGACGAGAAATTTTTCAGAAAATCGCTCTTGCTGAATGATGCGGTATTGCCTTAAGGATATTTTCCATCGTGATAATACAACAAAACCGCGCAGTTACAGTTTTTTCTGTGACTGCGCGGTTTTTCTTTGAATTGGTGGTGTGACCGAAATTTACTTGGTGATTAGTTCAACCTCAACTGGAATCACAGCTTCAACCGATTCGCCAGACAGCAGGGAAATTGCAGTCTGTACCGCAGTCTGACCCATGAGATCAGGCTTCTGTGCAACAGTTGCTGCCATTTTTCCATTCTGGACTGCCTTGACTGCATCGTCTGTTGCGTCAAAACCAACGACAAATACCTTGCGGCTGCCGATTGCCTCGACTGCACCCAATGCCATTTCGTCGTTGTGTGCAAATACACCTTGTACATCCGGGTTTGCTTGCAGGATGTTTTCCATAACGCTCATGCCCTCAGCGCGGTTGAAGTTTGCGGTCTGCTTTGCCACAACATTCAGCGCCTTGTCTGCTGCATTGTGGAAGCCCTTGCCGCGTTCGATTGCAGCACTTGCGCCCGGAACGCCTTCCAGCTCGGCAACCTTTGCCTGTTCGCCTGTCAAGGAAATCAGATACTCCGTTGCCATTTCTGCGCCCTTTACGTTGTCAGAAGCGATTGCAGAGTCTACGGTAACACCATTGACTGTACGATCTACCGAGATGACCTTGATGCCCTGTGCAATCGCGTCCCTGACAGCGGGCGCAACTGCATCAGAGTCCACTGGGTTTACAATCAGCACACCAATGCCCTTGGAAATCAGGTCTTCAATGTCGCTTGCCTGTTTTGCAGCATCGTCGCCTGCATCGAGTACAATGAGGTTTTTGCCAGCTGCATTTGCCTCAGTTTTTGCACCCTCACTGAGGGTAACAAAGAAGGGGTTATTGAGGGTGGAAATGGAAAATCCGATGCTGTCCGTTTGTGGTTTGCTGTTACTTCCAATAGTTTCGCCATCGATGGTGAAAACGCTGCATGCTGTAACAGAAAGCGTCAGCATCATAGCAGTCAATAATGCAAAGAGTTTTTTCATGTTCACATACTCCTTTTATCTTTTACGGTCGGATAATACAGCAATCAGAATGACGATGCCTTTTACAACATCCTGATAGTAGGAAGATACGCCAAGAATATTCAGTCCGTTGTTCAGTACTGCGATAATCAGTACACCGATGAATGTGCCACAGATCTTTCCGCGTCCGCCGTTCATGCTGGTACCGCCGAGCGCAACGGCTGCGATTGCGTCCAGCTCATAACCCTGACCCAAAGTTGGCTGTGCGGAGCTTAGACGAGAAAGCAGGATTAGACCAGACAGGGAAGCCATCGCGCCAGAAAGTGCATACGCAATGCGTTTGGTGCGCTCAATGTTAACGCCTGCCAGTCGTGCAGCAGTGGCGTTGCTGCCAGTTGCATAGATATGACGTCCGAATGTAGTCTTTTGCAGGATGAAAAGGAAAATGATAAATACAAGGATGAACAGCAAAACAGGAATTGGGATCATAAACAGGTTACCCTTACCGACTGCTTTCAGAAGCAGGCTGTCACCCAAGTTGGAGATCGGCTTGCCGTCCATGTAGATCATGGTTACGCCGCGGAATACGGTCATCGTAATGAGGGTTGCGATAAATGGCTGGAGACGTCCTTTGGTCACCAAAAGACCGCTGACATAGCCAAATGCAGTGCCCAGAAGCAGAGAAAGAATCATTGCTGCGCCCACTGGCATACCGCCAGCGATCATGCCAGCGCAGAGTGCGGTGGTGAGCGCAAGCACAGAACCAACTGACAAGTCGATACCGCCAGTGAGGATGACGCAGGTCATGCCAAACGCGATAAAACCGTTGATTGAGGATTGGCGAAGGAGCGATAAAAAGTTTCCAAAGCTGCGAAATTCAGGGCTGATGATGCCGATTACAACAACCAACAAAATCAGTGCGATTAGCGCCCCCAGATCTTGAAGGCGGCTTGCTGCTTTTGTCTTATTCATTGAGATTTCCTCCTGTTGCTAAAATCATAATATTTTCTTGATTTGCTTCTTCCTTGGACAGTGTACCTGTGACATGTCCTTCATGTACAACCATGATGCGGTCAGACATGCCAAGCACTTCGGGAAGTTCGGATGAAACCATGATGATCGCCACACCCTGTGCAGCGAGTGTGTTGATGAGCATATAAATTTCTTTCTTTGCACCGATATCTACGCCGCGGGTTGGCTCGTCCAGAATCAAAACCTTGGGTTCGGTAAACATCCACTTTGCAAAGATAACCTTTTGCTGATTGCCGCCGCTGAGACTGCCGCAGGTTTGCTCAGCGGAAGAACAACGGATATGCAGCTCATCAATACCGCGTTTGACGAGGTTTTGTTCCTGCTCTTTGGACAGTACACTGTGCTTTGAAATGCGATTTAAATTGGCAAGGGAGATATTTTTGGTAATGCTTTCTTCCAGCATCAAGCCCTCAACCTTGCGGTCTTCTGTGATAAAGCCAATGCCATTTTTGATTGCGGCTTGTGGATCTGTGTTCTGAATCTCTGTGCCGTTTAATAAGATGTGTCCAGTCACATGCGGCATGTTGCCAAAAATCGCCTGCATGATTTCCGTTCTGCCTGCGCCCATCAGTCCGGATACGCCCAGAACTTCGCCCGCGCGTACCGCAAAGGAGACATCTTCGAATGTTCCGGGGCAGGTGAGGTGCTGGACTTCCAAGACAGGTGCGCCGATGGGCACGTCTCTTGCGGGATAGCGTTCGCCGATTTCTCTGCCGATCATCATTTTGACCACGTCGTTCATATCGGTGTCCTTGATGTTCTTTGTGCCGACGTATGTACCATCTCGCAGAATGGTGATGCGGTCGCACAGCTCGAAGATTTCTTCCATACGGTGGGAGATATAGACAATGGATACGCCTTTTTCGCGCAAGGATTTCACAACATCAAAAAGCACATGGGTTTCGCTTTGAGTCAGTGCGGCGGTCGGCTCGTCCATGATAATGACCTGTGCATCGGCCATCAGTGCTTTTGCGATTTCGACCATCTGCTGTTGTCCAACCGATAGCTCATTCATGCGCTGGCGTGGGTCGATCTTGACACCCAGTCGTTCCAAAACCGTTTTTGCTTCTTTTTGCATGCGGGACTTATCGCATACGCCGAAGCGGTTTTTGATCTCTTTTCCAAGAAACATGTTTTCTTCTACGGTGAGATCAAACAAAACATTCAGCTCTTGATGAATGAATACAACGCCTGCTTTTTCTGCTTCTTTTGCGCTTTTGTAGCAAACTTCTTTGCCATCCACAAGGATTGTTCCGGCATCTTTGGTGTAAACGCCAGTGAGGATCTTCATAAGGGTGGATTTACCAGCACCGTTTTCTCCCATTAGGGCATGAATTTCGCCAGTTTTTAGGGAGAATCCAGCGTCTTTTAATACTTTATTACTTGCGAAGGCTTTACAGATTTCTTTCATCATGATTTCCATAAAATCGCCCCCTTACTTAAAAGATACAGCCAGATTGCAGGATGATATTGCCATAAGGCGTGTTTTCGCCTGTGCGTACAACTGCTTTGCAGGTTTTTGTCATCTGCTTGAGCTGTTCATGTGTCACAAATTCAACGGTTGGCATTTCAGAGGTTTCAAAGAATGCATAAATTTTCTTGAGGATTTGTGGATTATGAGTCTTGATCTCATCGGCTAAGATGATTTTTTCGATTTTCATATCCTGTCCGACTTCTTGGAGCACATCCATAAAGGAGGGGACACCAAAACGCAGTGCAAGGTCGATTTTCTGCGTTTCTGCTGGAATGGGCAGACCGCAATCTCCGATACAGATTTGATCGGTGTGTCCCATATTGGAGAGCACCATGGAAATTTGGCTGTTTAGGATTCCATGCTTTTTCATACTGTGCCGCCTTCCTTATAATTCTTTGCTGACTTCGTCTGCGGTTGGCATGCCCGTCTGTGCACCGAATCGCTCGGTTGACAGGCTTGCGGCAACATTTGCATAGTGAAGTGCTGTTTTGAGATCGTCGCCCTTGGCGAAGCGTACCGCGAATGCGGCGTTTAAGGTATCTCCCGCGCCGGTGGTATCCACGACCTTGGCTTTTCTGGCAGGTACAGTAAAGATTTCCTGATCCTTTGTGCAAGCGGAAACACCCTTGGAACCTTGGGTAATGATGAGCTTTTCCGGATATTTCATCAAAAGTTCTTCGGTGGTGTGCTCTGCACCGAAAATTAAACGTGCTTCATGCTCATTTGGAGTCAGGAAGGTTACCTTCTCGATCACTTCTATCGGAACGGCGGAAGCAGGAGCCGGATTTAAAATCACTGGAATTTCCTTCTCCGAACAGAAATCAATGATGGCATAAACGGTTTCGAGCGGGATTTCATGCTGGAGTACGACCAGCGAACACACTGCAAGCGAGTCCTTGATTTCATCCAGATAGGCGAGATCGACATGGCTGTTCGCACCTGCGACAACAACGATCGTATTGTCATTGTCACCCACAGTAATGAGCGCCAGTCCGGTTGGTACATTGGGGAGTACACAGATGTGCGCAGTCTTCACATGGTTTGCATTCAGATTTTCCAGCATCTTTCTGCCGTTTTCATCGTCACCAACACATCCGAACATTTCGACTTCTGCGCCGAGTCGTGCCATAGCGACTGCTTGGTTTGCGCCTTTTCCACCGGGGATGTATTGGAGCTTGTCACCGCGAAGGGTCTCACCCTTGAGGGGGATGCGCTCGGCTGTAACAGTAAGGTCTGTATTGATGCTTCCGACAACTGCAATTTTCATTGGATGAATCCTCCTTTTGTCCTGTGTGTGGTTTGTCTTTCGATGAGTGAAACATCTAAAATTAGGTTTTCTTGATTTTGGGATGCGCTGTCTTGTAAGATAAGCTGTACTGCTTTTTGTCCCAGTTCGCAAATGGGCTGATGAATCGTTGTCAGCTCGGGAGTCAAACGCCAGCTAAAGCTGATGTCATCAAAGCCGATCAGCTGGATGTCATCCGGAATTTTATAACCAGCTTGTGTTAGGATCTTATAAACTGCCATTGCCGCAATGTCATTGCTTGCAAGGATACCGTCGGCGTCGGGGTAGTATGCCATGATCTCCTTTGCTGCAATGAGTCCGCTCTCATAAGAATAGTCACAGTCTAGGAACAATGGTTCACGGTTATATTTTTCGCAGATATCCACATATGCCCGATATCGTTCTTGACTGCTGGAATATTTCTGCGGTGCGCGCAGACAAATGATTTTTTTGCATCCACACTGCACAAGATGTTCTGCCGCGAGCCAGCCGCCTTTATAATGATCGGCTTCAATCGAAGCAACCTTTTTGCCGGAGGTAAAGCGTCGATCCATGACAACGATGGGAAGTTCGCAGTTTGCGATATTTTTTCCAGTATCCTCGCCGTTTGTCATAATGATGATGCCGTCAGCTTTCATCTGTACCAGCATTTGAATGTTGATTGCTTCTTTTTCAGGGCTGTGATCAGAATAGCACAAGAGGATTTTATAACCCTGCGTGAATGCTTCCGTTTCGATTGCTTTTGCAGCTTCGCTGAAGAATGGATTTTCAATATCTGGAATGATGACACCGATGATCTTGGAAGAATGCTTAAACAATGCACGTGCCAGTTCGTTTGGTTTGAAACCGGTTTCAGAAATGGCGGCAAGAACAGCCTGTCGCTTGCGCTCGTCAACTTTTGCCGTTCCGTTGATTACGCGGGATACGGTAGCAGGGGAGACCCCAGCCAGTTTTGCGACTTCTCGAATCGTTGCCATGATATAACCTCCAAATGATTGAAACCCGTTTCATAAGATGGTTCTATTATATGCATGTGGTTTTATGTTGTCAATGGGATTTGTAAAGTTTGTAAAAATTGTATATTGGATCGGCTTTAGTTTAAACAAAGTGCACATTAGAAAAGCCGATTTCTTTTGTGTATCCATGTTGCATGAGACGAGGGGAGAAACCCAGACAAGAAAAATGCCCCTGCGTGCATTCTGAAACCAGTTTGCATACAGGAGCATTTTTTTCATTTTTATTTGCAATGAAACAGAGGATCAAGCCTTGTTTTGAATGTATTCATCCATTGCAGCCGCGGCACGCTTACCAGCACCCATTGCCAAAATAACCGTTGCAGCGCCAGTGACTGCATCACCGCCAGCAAAAACGCCGTCCTTGCTGGTGATGCCGTTTTCTTCATCGGCAACGATACAGCCGCGCTTGTTAGTCTCCAGTCCTGGAGTTGTGGAGCGGATCAGTGGGTTCGGGCTGGTGCCGATCGCAACGATTACAGCGTCCAGATCCAGCACAAACTCGCTGCCAGCAACTGGTACTGGACGGCGGCGTCCGGACTCA
Source organism: Butyricicoccus sp. (assembly GCA_020025885.1). GTDB lineage: Bacteria > Bacillota > Clostridia > Oscillospirales > Butyricicoccaceae > Butyricicoccus. Next base: position 39,898 of record JAHHRJ010000003.1, read on the forward strand.
TCCGGCTCACCAAGCTCCATCTGCTGGCACTTTAGACCAGTTACAAGATAGCTTTCCTCATCGCCAAGTACTTCGAGCGGTGCAGTCAGGAATTTGAAGATAATGCCTTCTTCCTTGGCGTGGTGGATCTCTTCCAGACGTGCTGGCAGTTCGGACTCACCACGGCGATATACGATGTATACATCTTCTGCGCCCATACGCTTTGCACAGCGTGCAGCATCCATTGCAACATTACCGCCGCCAACGATCGCAACCTTTTTTGCGCGGTGGATCGGGGTGTTGGAATCCTTCTTGTATGCCTTCATCAGGTTGACACGGGTCAGATACTCGTTTGCCGAGTAAACGCCGTTGTAGTTCTCGCCTGGAATGCGCATAAAGGTTGGCAGACCTGCGCCAGAGCCGACAAAAATTGCCTCATAGCCATCTGCAAACAGATCATCGATGGTTTCAGAACGACCGACAACAAAGTTCAGTACAAAGGTAACGCCGAGTTCTTTCAGGGTGTCGATTTCTTTCTGCACGATGGACTTCGGCAGACGGAATTCCGGAATGCCATACATCAGCACGCCGCCAGCGGTATGTAGTGCCTCAAATACAGTTACTTCATAACCCTTGCGTACAAGATCACCCGCGCACGTCAGACCAGCAGGACCTGCACCAACGACTGCAACCTTGTGTCCGTTTGGTTCCGGCTTTTCCGGCTTGGAGGTGTCATGTGCCATTGCATAGTCGGCAACAAAACGTTCCAGACGACCGATGCCAACCGACTCGCCCTTGATGGCACGTACACACTTCTGCTCGCACTGGGTTTCCTGTGGGCATACACGACCGCAAACAGCAGGCAGAGCAGAAGTCTCTTTGATCTTTGCAGCCGCTTCGAGGAATTTGCCCTCAGCAACCAGCGCAATAAATTCCGGAATCTGTACACCAACTGGGCAGCCAGATACGCAAGGCTTGTGCTTACAATTGAGGCAGCGCTGTGCTTCTTCAATCGCCATTTCTGGGGTGTAGCCAGTGGTTACTTCTTCAAAATTCTTGTTGCGAATATTTGGTTCCTGCTCTGGCATTGGAACCTTGGTCAAAGACATATTCGGCATAATTATTGTACCTCCATCTTATGCATGTTGCATTTGTGTTCAAGTGCATCATGCTCCTGCTTTCTGTACATAGCACTGCGGCGCATGGACTCATCAAAATCGACCAGATGACCATCGAAGTCAGGTCCGTCTACACAAGCAAACTTGGTTTCGCCGCCAACCGTCAGACGGCAGCCGCCGCACATACCCGTGCCATCAACCATGGTCGAGTTCATGGATACAATGGTTTTGATGCCATAAGGACGTGTGGTCTCACACACGAACTTCATCATAATCATAGGACCGATCGCAATGACTGCATCGTACTGGTTACCTGCTTCGATCAGTTCCTTCAGTACTTCGGTAACAAGCGCCTTGTGTCCGTTCGAACCATCGTCGGTTACGAGATGCAGACGGGTGGAAGCGGCACGCATTTCGTCTTCCAGAATAATAATATCTTTATTGCGGAAGCCGGCGATCAGGTCAACCTCTGTACCCATTTCATGCAGTGCTTTTGCCTGCGGATACGCAATTGCACAGCCCAGACCGCCGCCAACAACAGCAACTTTCTTGAGCCCTTCCAGCTCGCTTGCACGACCGAGCGGACCAACGAAGTCATGCAGACAGTCTCCAACATTTAGCTGACCGAGCTGCTTTGTGGTTGCACCAACCTCTTGGAAGATAATCATAATGGTACCCTGCTCGCGATCGTAGGAAGCGATCGTCAACGGAATACGTTCGCCTTCTTCATCCACGCGCAGGATAATGAACTGTCCAGGCAGTGCCTTTTTCGCAACATGGGGAGCCTCAATAATCATTTGTTTGGTATTAGTATTGAGCGTCTTTTTTTCAAGAATTTTATACATTCCAATCCACCTCCATAATGTATTTCATTATACAACAGGGGCAGATAATTTGCAAGAATGCTTTTTGAGAATGAATTGGTGAAATTATGAGATTGTGTGAAAAGACACAAGAGAAATTGCATTATGAGTAATTCAAAGTGATGTATTCCGAGCGGGAATAGCCCTCGATATCCTGATATCGGATGACATACCAGCCGTTCCAAGAGCCAAGCACAGCTACTTGTGCACCGTCTGGTGCGCGTCCTAAAATCGGTGCATCCAAGGAGGGACGTTCCCGAATGTTCAGGTTGCCGCCGTTCAGATCAACAGTGGCAGACAAAATGGGTTCGGGCTCCAGGAAGGGCACGCCGAAGTATTGGGTCAGTGCCATGACCATGGCACGCGCGATTGGTACAATGTTGCCGCGGATCCATGTGGCGTCGTCAGGGTTATCGTGGTAACCAAGCTCTGCGAGAATGGCAGGGGCGCGGGTGCGTGTGACTTCGCCGATACTGGTGGTAGGGCGCGCAACCACATCGTCCGGCAATGGATAGATCCGGCGGAGCTGAGAGACAGCAAGATCCGCTAAAATACGGCTGCGCTCAGAAGCTGGGTAATAGTACACATCAATACCGCGCAAGCGTCCAGCAAGGCTTTCTGGAGCGGCGTTGGAGTGTAATGCAACATGCGCATCATATTCTCCAGCGTTGGAAGCGCGAATGGAAGAAGCCGCCGTCATTTCTGGCGTGTTGCGTGTGAATGTGATACCGGATGCGGTCAAATACGGTTCCATCGCATCTGCGACTAAATTCATGTAAAACTCTTCGCTGCCGTCTCCATCATAATAAAGGTTAAAATCTTGTGTACTTGGGGATAAGTAAATATTTGGCATACTATAAGACCTCCTGCAACTGACATAGATGGATATTTCATTGCTATGCACAAAAGAGGAAAGTGGTTACAAGTTTGAAAAAATCAGGTTTTCTTTGAAAAATAGTTGTATTCTTGTCAAATACGCGGTATGATAGAGCACACACGAATTTTAAATGAACCGCATCTATGCGGTAAGGAGGAATTGCATGAAACTAACAACACGACATAGGCTCCTGGTTGGTGTGACCTTGTTTTCTATGTTCTTTGGAGCAGGAAATTTAATTTTCCCCCCGTTTTTGGGAGCACAAGCAGGTGAGGCTTCTATTCCTGCGATGATCGGCTTTTGTCTTAGCGCCGTGGGACTTCCCATACTGGGTGTCATTGCCGTCGCGGAGTCTAATGGATTGCCCGAACTGGCTGGGCGTGTACATCCAAAATTTGCAGCCGTCTTTACCTTTTTGATTTATATGTCCATTGGGCCTTGCCTTGCCATTCCGCGTACCGCGACGACCTCGTTTGAGATGACAACGGTTCCTTTTTTACCTGAGGGGATCTCACTGGGGATGGCACAGCTCATGTATTCCATCGTCTTTTTTGCGATCGCGTTGTTGCTTGCTCTGCGTCCAGACAAGCTGACCGACCGACTGGGCAAGATCCTTGGACCAGCACTGCTCACGCTAATCGTGGTTATTTTTGTGGGCTGTGTTCTGCATCCGTTGGGAACACCGGGGGAAGCACTTGGCAAATATGCTTCTGGCGCAGCAGTCACTGGCTTCCTTGAGGGATATCAGACCATGGATACCATTGCGGCACTGAACTTTGGCTTTATCATTGCGCTCAATATTCGTGCAAAGGGTGTGGAGGACAACCGCCAGATTGTAGGCGAGACCTGCCGCGCTGGCTTGATCGCGGGAATTGTACTGTTTGCGGTCTATGCGGCACTGACATACATTGGCGTACAGTCTGGTGCAGCGTTTTCTGGTGCAGAGAACGGCACTGCGGTGCTCAAGTCTATTGTGATGGAGCTGTTTGGACCAATTGGCGTGATCATTCTGGCGCTGATTTTCGGCATTGCATGCCTCAATACCTGCGTGGGACTAATCTCCTGCTGTGGTGATTACTTTGCAAAGATTTTCCCGGTATTTGGTTATCGGGTGTGGGCATGCTTTTTTGCATTTGTAAGCATGTTGATTTCTAATGTGGGTCTGAATCAGATCTTGTCTCTCTCCGTACCTGTGCTGGGTGCAATCTATCCGGTTGCGATCGTGCTGATCGCGCTGGCGTTTACGCATCGCTGGCTGGGACGTTTTGTGTATGTATACCCGGCTGCGATTTTGTGCACAGGTGTTGTCAGTGTGTTGGCGGCGCTTGAGGGCGTGCATGTGGTCATTCCGGGAATTACTGCACTTCTGAATCTGTTGCCGTTTTATGATGTGAGCCTTGGATGGCTGCTTCCTGCGCTGATCGGTGTGGGCGTTGGTGTACTCATTTCACCAAAAACAGTCAAAAATAAGGATTTTTTGTAAGATTGACGAGCATATATAAAATAGGCGAAAATTGTGCATGATGCTGAGTTTAAGGCGGAAAATGTATCAAAAATATAAGTATTCCTGTGCGGTTTGTACGGATTTGGAAAAAGCAATACACAATTTACCGATAATTGACTGTTTTTTGGCAATCGTTTTGGCATAAATACTTGTTGCTATTGGATAAATTCGTGATATAATATCAGGCGGAAAAGATTAAGATTGTATCAAAGCCGGGCGCAGGCATGCTGCCTGTTTTTAGATAATGGCTGGTGCCATTTGGAGGAATCGACGTGTTACAATTTATAAAAGGGTTTAATCTGCTGATTTTCGCTATGTTTACAGTGTTCTATGCGTATCAGTTGTTCTATGTGGTTGCAGCACTGTGGCATGATCGGAAAAAGCAGTCTATCCCACAAGCGGGGAAGCTGCACAAGTATGCGGCAGTGATTTCTGCACGCAATGAAAGTGCAGTCATAGGCGAGCTGGTGCACAGTATAAAAAAACAGAGGTATCCAGCAGAGCTATTGGAGGTGTTTGTCATTGCAGATAACTGCACAGATAACACCGCAGATGTTGCACGAAGTGCGGGTGCGATCGTGTTTGAACGCATGAATCGCACACAGGTTGGCAAGGGATATGCGCTTGATTACGCATTCCAGCGGATCGCAAACGAGTTTGCAGAGGCAAAGTATGATGGATATTTTATCTTTGACGCAGACAATCTGCTTGACCCCAACTATGTTGCAGAGATGAACAAGGTGTTTGACAGCGGATATCGTGTTGTGACCAGCTATCGAAATTCAAAAAATTTCGATTCCAATTGGATCTCTGCGGGCAGTGCACTCTGGTTTCTGCGTGAGGCAAAGTTCCTCAATAACTCTCGTATGATCCTTGGCACGAACTGTGCTGTTTCGGGCACAGGTTTTTTAGTCTCGAGCAAAGTCATCGAGGAGCGCGGCGGTTGGAAGTATCACCTCTTGACCGAGGATATCCAGTTTTCAATTGACTGTGCAGTAGAGGACGAGCGCGTTGGCTACTGTGCGACCGCTGTTTTCTATGACGAGCAGCCGGTTACCTTTGAGCAGTCTTGGAACCAGCGCTTGCGTTGGTCAAAGGGCTTTTATCAGGTGTTTGCACGTTACGGCAAGAAGCTGACATTGGGCGTCTTGAAGCGCCATAGTTTTTCCTGCTATGATATGCTGATGACCGTTGCACCAGCAATGCTGCTGACAATGGCATCTGTTGCCGTCAATATGTTTTTCTTTATCAGTGCAATGCTGAGCACACCAGTTGCCTTGCCAATTATGAAGGTGACGCTGGCTTCGATCTTATCTTCTTTTAGTGGATTTTATTTTACGCTTTTATTCTTTGGCACTGTAACGGTGATCACAGAGTGGAAGCGCATCAATACAACCGTAGGTCGAAAGATCCTGTATACGTTCACATTCCCACTCTTTATTTTTACCTACATTCCGATCGCGCTGGTTGCGCTGTTCTGTAAAATTGAGTGGAAGCCAATTGCACATACCATCAGCAAATCAATTGAAGAGTTTCAATGAATAGAAATCCATTCTGCCATTGTTGGTAGAATGGATTTTTGTTGTTTTTGCACAGAAAAATAGATGAATATGGTGGGGAAATATACTGTCTCTACAAGCCTTTTGGGAAGATATGCTTTGTTTCTTGTTTTTTTAAAGAAAATCCTGTATGATAATAAATATATTCTTGAAAAAAGATAGGAGGAACTGAATGCTGAACGAGTATTTGGGACAACTAAACAATTTTATGTACACCTATATTCTGATCTTTTTGTTGATCGGTGCCGGTGTATACTTCACCATCCGCACCCGTTTTGTCCAGGTGCGCCGAATCGGGGATGTACTTCGAATTTTAAAAGAGAAGTCCGGTAACAGTGAGGGAACAAAGCAGGTTTCTTCCTTTCAGGCACTGATGATCTCCACAGCGTCTCGCGTTGGTACAGGTAATATTGCAGGTATCGCGGCGGCGATTGCAACTGGTGGACCGGGTGCTGTATTCTGGATGTGGCTGATGGCTGTCATTGGCGGCGCGTCTGCATTTATCGAGTCCACCCTTGCACAGATCTACAAGGTAAAGGACGGCGATGCATTCCGTGGCGGTCCGGCGTACTATATCCAGCGTGGTATGGGCAAGCGTTGGCTGGGATGCGTATTCTCTGTGCTGATCATTGCATGCTTTGCATATGGCTTTAATGGCTTGCAGACCTACAATATTTCCACAGCGATCTCATATTATATCCCAGATTACAGCAATTCCATTTGGCCGATGATTATTGGTATTGTGATGGCTGTGCTGACAGCAGCTGTTATCTTTGGCGGTGTACACCGTATCGGCTTTATCAGTTCGGTGATCGTTCCAGTCATGGCTGGCGGCTATATCCTCATTGGACTCATTATGTTCTTTACACATCTGGATGCAGTTCCGGGCGTGTTCCAGCAGATCTTTAGTCAGGCATTTGATGCACAGGCAATCATGGGCGGCTTTGCAGGCAGCGCAATCGTAACAGGTATCAAGAAGGGTCTGTTCTCGAATGAGGCTGGTATGGGTTCTGCACCAAATGCAGCAGCAACTGCGGATGTATCTCACCCAGCAAAGCAGGGTCTGATTCAGACACTGTCTGTATTCCTCGATACTTTGGTGATCTGCTCCACCACCGCAATGATCCTGATGGTTTCTGGCGTGCCGGTTTCTAAGGATATCACCTATGTACAGGACGCGGTAAGCAGCACATTTGGCGCAGCAGGTAATATCTTTATTACCGTGGCAATCTTCTTCTTTGCATTCTCAAGCCTCATTGGTAACTACTACTATACAGAATCCAATTTGCGCTTTATCAAGGACGATAAGCGTATCCTGTTTATCTTCCGCCTGACCTGCTTGGCAGCGATCTTCTTGGGCGCACAGGCAAGCTTTGACACAGTATGGAACCTCGCAGATATTTTGATGGGCTTCATGGCGATTGTAAACATCTTTGCAATTTTGGTACTGGGCGACATTGCACTCAAGGCACTGAAAGACTATGATAATCAGCGTAAGGCGGGCAAAAATCCAGTGTTCTATGCAAGCCACATTGGTATGAAGCCAGAAGACCTTGACTTTTGGCATGATGATGACCACGTTCCAGGTGGTAAGTAAATAAAATGTGTTGCAAACAGCACATTCACATTTTTTAGAAATTATTTTATATATGAATAAAGGTTACGAAACCTACCAAAATCGTATGAATGGCTACATCCAAATTGGATGTAGCCATTTTGATAGGAGAAATTAAAATGTAGGGCAACACCGCACAATGTCATCTGCGGCGCTTTGCGAAAATTTCGCGCCATAAATTCGTTGTGAATCCTCGAAATCCATCAAGGATTTCAAGGATTCACGCCTTTTTAAACATGATGGTGCGCCTTAGGTAATGGCGCAGTATGGGGATGAATAAAGGGTAGATGGATGCAAAAGCTGATGCCCGCAAGCAGCAGGAAGGTAACGAGAAGATATATTTGGCGTCCAAAGGTGTCAAGGACCCAAACAAGAGGAGTTCCATCGGGCGCGCCATACAGGAACATGTAATTTTGACCGAAATGGAAGTCGATGTATCCAACGACAAATACAACTGCAAGGAAGAGGCACAGAACACGTGGAAAGTGGCGTGGATGAGGCTGGTGCGCACCGGTTAGGATAAGGGCAAGGGGCACGTAGATTAGAAGGGCATGCAGCAAGAAAGTCTGAATCGTTTGAAAAGAAAACAGGGGATAATATCCAGCAATGCCTGCGGGAAACACAGTACCAAAGATACCACCCAGTAGGGAGGTCGCGAATACAAAGTCTTTAAAGCAAGCAAATGGTGTAAAGATGGACAATGGAATGAACAGACTTTGCAGACCGCATAAATGGAGCGGCAGTAGTTCTACAAGACGTGTTGTGCCCGTAAAATACATCCAAACCGAATGGGATAGCTCCAGTGTAGGAACGAGGATACCAGCAGCGTAGAGCAGTCTGCGGCGTGTTTTTGCAGAAGTGTGTTTTGTCCAGTGCAGCAGCAAGGAAAGCCCAAGCACAGTAAGGAGCAACAGGAAAATATGCCCAGCACCAAAAAGTGAGAATGCATGTTGGTGCGGCTCACTACATCGCATAAAGAAATCTTTCATATGGCAAAGCCCCCAAATCAAGATATAAAAAATAGTATAGCACAGGAATGTGGCGAATGCGTGTACTTTTTGTGAAAATAGGGCGAAAATCCAGATAGAAGGGCGTGAAAAAGCAGGCTTATTTGAAAAGCCTGCCTTTGAAATCAGTGAAGTTTGTTTTCAGGGGAAAGCTGTACCTGCGCAAGGTCTTGCTTGAAATAATCGCTGCCGTTGCGGGCATCAAAGCGCTCGGCGATCGTTTGCGCCTCTGCATGGAACCACTGTGCAAGTTCTGCACTGCCATATACATTGTCCTCTCGGTAGAGAGGGAACTGGGGAGAAAATGGCAGGGTCACGCTGTCCTGTTTTTTGGAACATTCATGGAAGCACACCCAAGAAGCCTTGCAGAAGTCGTATTTCGTCTTTTGATCCCACATGGAAAGCGCCCAATCGACATAGAGGGGGATTTGTTCCAGTGCTTTCTCAAGGTCGGTATATGCCCAACAGTGCAGAATGGCTGCGAGATAATGGAGTTCACTCTTGTCAGCATTGGTTCTGCCATAGAGCTTGGCTGCAAGCGGCTCTGCTTCGGAAAGATCCCCACGGCGCAGGGCATCTTCTAAGTAAGCAAGCCACATGAGTTTTGGCGTGTCTTCGCAGTATTCAACCGTATGTTCCTTTAAGGGCTTCGCATATTGGTCGGCGGCTTCATGGTCGCCAAAGAGCAGGGACAGATGAACCGCGTAACTGTGTTCACATGCTTCACAATCGGACATGTCATCGCGTGGCGTGCTCCAAGATTTCTTCAAATAGGTGAAGGCTTTTTCTTTATCGATATACTGCCAAAATCTTGCCATCTGTGCCCAGTATGTGCGTTCCCCAAACTGATAACGCTCGGTCAGGGTGTGGAATTCATCAATCAACTGTTTCCATTCAGAAAGCGGAATCTGAGGAAGGTCGCTCATGGGTTCAATTGCCATTTGCATAATGAGTAGATGGGAAAACACCAAAAGCTCTTCTGGAAGTGCATCAGGATACTGCTTTAGGATCGCGTTAAACTCTGCTGCCATTGGGATTGCCTTGGGCGCGTCATCATGGAAGACAGCTTGGCAAGCATAATCTGCGCGGAAGAGCAAACGCCAATAGGAGTCATTTGCGGCATCTGCGTCACGAATCGCATCGGACAACGCGGACATTTTTTGCGTGCCGTCTGGAAGTGTATCAATAAAGCTGCTCAGTGCGTTGCCATTAAAGTCATTGATTTTTGTATCGTTTTTCATAGGATATCCTTTCGCTTAGGTGTATAGGTTGTGCGTTATCATTGTAAAATAAGTGCTTGTGCAAGGTTCTGCTGGAAATAGTCACTGCCGTTGCGCGCATCAAAACGCGCTGCAATCTTTTCTGCCTCTGTATGGAACCACTGTGCAAGTTCTGTGCTGTTGTATACGCTGTCCTCTTGGTAGAGTGGAAACTTGGCAGAAAGTGGCAGGGAAATCGTGTCCTGTTTTTTGGCAAGTTCATGGAAACACGCCCAAGAAGCTTTGTAGAAGTCATATTTCTTCTTTTGATCCCACATAGACAGTGCCCAGTCCAGTCGAGCACCGATTTGATGGATCGCCAGCTCAAGGTCGGTGTACGCCCAACAGTGCAGAATCGTCGCGAGATAACCGAGATCGCTTTTATCACGGATACCCTTGCGGTACAGCTTATTTGCGAGCGGATGCGCTTCTTCCAGATCCCCTCGGCGCAGGGCATCTTCTAAATATGCAAGCCACATGAGTTGTGGGGTATCACTGCAAAGAACCAGTCTGCCGCTTTCGAGCGGCTTTGCAAACCGGTCAGCTGCTTTTCGGTCACCCATCAAAAGGCTCATGTGGACAGCATGACTCACATCACACGCCTCGCAGTCGGATACTTTATCACGCTTACTGTTCCAAAATTTCCGGAAGTATGTAAAGGATTCTTCCTTGTCGATGTACTGCCAAAATTGCGCCATGCGCCACCAATAAAGACGCTCACCGATTTGATAGCGTTCGGTTAGGGTATAAAACTCGTCCATGAGCTGCTTCCATTGCGAAATGGGGATTTGCGGCAAGGCAGCGATGGGGTCAACTGTGTTTTGCATGATGACAAGGTGCAGATAGTCCTTCTGTTCGGGTGGGAGGGCATCTGGATATTGTGCAAGAATGGAGTTGAATTCCGCGCCAACCGGAATGGCTTTTGGCGGGTCGTCGTCAAATGCTGCCTGCCATGCGTATTCAAAGCGGAACATCAAACGCCAATAAGGGTCGTTTGCGGCATCTGCTTGCTGAATGGCATCTGAGAGTGCATTCATTTTTATGGTGCCGTCTGGAAGTCTATCAATGAGACTCATAAGACCGCCGCCGTTAAAATCGGTCATGTTACTATCTTTCATTGGATTTTCCTTTCATTTTCAATTTTTCCAAGGTGATCAGCATTGTCAAGCTGGGTGCGATAATTGTGAGAGTCATTTCGCGTATCAAATGCTTGTGCGATTTTTTGCGCCTGCGCATGGAAAAATGCGGCAAGTGTATCCATCTCATAAAGTTCATTCTCTTGCCAGAGAGGGAATGTTTGTGGAAGTGTCAGTGCCGCAGGCTCTGCGGACTGTTTGCTGTATTGCAGGCATACAACCCATGCAGAAGTACAAAGCTGAAATACAGAATCTTGATCCCACTCTCCCCACACTTCTGTAATGCCAGATTCTAGCATACACAAGGCTTTGGGCATATCATTGTAAGCCAACCAGCGCAACATAGCATTATCATATTCGTTCTGAGCAAGATGCAGGCGCAGTAGATTTGCCCAGCGTGTTGCTTCTTCATTGGTTTCATAGTCAAGGGCAAATTCTAGAAAATGAGAAAGCATTCGGTTGGGTTCCTGTTCACAGGTGATGCTACCGTCCAGTACAGGTTTTGCTGCCTCAAGTGCTTTTGCTTTTTGTTTGGTTCTCAAGAAGTAATCGACTTTGGAATAGCAAGTGCATGCAGCACAATCTGAGGTATCTGGAAATTTGGGATGCAGCATTTTTTGATAGGATATCTCTGCCAATTCCCATTTTTCCTGCATGACAGCAGTCTCCCAACAGCGCTCATAATAACTTTTGTCACCTAAGGAGTATTGGTAAACTGCTTTTTTGTAACGCTCCATCATTGCATCGAGCTGGCTGAGGGGAAGCTGTGGGTGACATGCCCACTGGTTGATACACAGATAGAGGGCATATACATAATCCTCTTCAGCATCCTCTATGGGATGCTCCTCATAGATTGCGGTCAATTCTGTAATGATCGGCAGGATAGAGCCCTCATCACCATGGAACGCAAGTTCAATCATGAGGTCATCTCGCATATGGAAACGCCAGAAGTGGTCTTGCTGCAGGTCGGCTTGTGTGATTGCGCTTCGTATGGCATCGGCACGCTCCTTGCCATGCGGCAGTCTGCGATAACTTTGATAAAGCTGGGATAAAGATTGGGTGTCCATTGAGTGTGGCTCCTTATGGTTTGATATTTGCGTCAATGAGGTTTAACAGTTCTTCGCTCATGGTTTGCAGCTCGCGGCTATGTAGAGGGTGACCGCCAGCAACCAATGCCTGTACATATAGGATGCGGCAAATACTTTCTAAAAGAGTATCTTCAGACACTTGACACAGCCTTTGGATAAGACTGCAATTTGTATTTAGATACATAGTGGAGAGTGGCTGTTCTTCCAAGCCAGACAGCAGGGAAGAGAGCGCGTCAGAAAAGACACTGCCCTCACTCATATCCTTTGCGGACTGCACTTCGCGCACAAAACGTACATCGTCATGCAGGGAATACAAAACAGGCAAATCGGAGGGGTGGAATCCGCGGAGCTGTACCCGACAATCAAACTTTGCAAGTGCACGGTTGGCGGCGCGGAGAAGTGTGTCACCCTGTGCCAAAGTCTGGTCAGATGGGGTATCCAGTGTGGTTTCCAAACCTTCTTCGCTCAAAGGCGTTGCGGATAATCCACATAGCTGATGCAGCTTTAAGATTAGCTCTTGGTCGTTGGTGTAGCCTGTGCACACGAGCAGGTGCTCTTGTGCCAAGAAAATGGGGCGCAGTTGGCGGAAGCGCTCAATCGAGCTGACATAGGTGATTTCTCCAGCCTTGCGCAGTCCAGCGCCTGTTTTTGTACCTTCGCTGGTTTCAAATGGCAAATAATCAATAAAGACATGGAACATATCGTCGTTCCAGACGGAAAGAGACTTGATTGCGCGGAAGTGCACTGCGATAATTCTTTGTAAACGCTCCGGATCTTCGTGTTGGAGCTTTTTAAAATGAGCAGAGATTGCCTGTGTGAGTTCCTCGCGCGCTTCTTCGAGTGCGTCGTCTTCGTAAAAGTCCTCACGGGAAGCAGTCGGACGCAGACCGTGGGTGTTAAAGAAACATTGGGTAAAGAATGCCCAGTCTGGTAAAATATGCTCGCCATTTTCAGTCAGCAGCATCTGTTTGAGATAGATGCGGTGCAGTCCTTTGGCAGAAACGGAAGTTTCGTAAGGCAGGATATATGCAACACCGTTGATGTGTGGTGTGCGAATCGGAATGGCATCCAAAAAGGATCGACCAAACAGCCATGTGCCAAAAGAAAGCAGTTGATTGCGCCCGAGTATAGAAAAGTCGTCTGGAATCTGATTGAGTGGCTCAGGGTTGCCAGCAAGATACACAGGCACAGGCAGCACCAGACCATAGTATTTCACCAGATTTTCAATCGTGTCTGCGTCGAAATAGTCTTCTGCCCCTGATTTTGCAGTCAAAGTAACCGTTGTACCAATGAGCGCATTTTGCAATGGCTCAATGGTGTAAGTGCCATCTGGGAAACCTGTCCACTTATGTGCAGGGCCGCCGCTTGCTGGCTGGGTATGAACGACAATGGAATCAGATACCATAAAGCAGGAGAGCAGACCGATACCAAAACGTCCGATGAAGTCTTCAGGAATCCTGCCATTGACCAGCTCAGTTTTGGAGGATTGCCCAATCACCGCGAGAAAACGGTGTATGCCTTCTTCGGTCAGACCTGCGCCGTTATCCCAGAATACCAGACGGCGTCCTGGCTCCAAGGAAATCGTAATGCGTCCACTGTTCCAGTCTGGCTGTTGTTTTTTGCGTAATGTAATGGCATCTACGCCGTTTTGCAGAAGTTCACGCAGAAAAACATCGGGGCTTTTATATAGGTGGTTGGAGAGAATATCCAGCATACCGCCCAAGTTGACCTGAAAATGATAGCTGTCATCCTTGGTGGGGCTGGGTGCGGGTGCGGAAGCAGGGATAGTGCTTGGAGACAGGGTGGCTGAGGTTTTTTCGTCTGTGTATGCGAAACCAAGGGCAGAAAGAAAATCGGTTACCTGATCTGCCTCATAGCCGTGCCGGTCGCTGTCATATGCCTTTTGGGGAAGTGCTTCGATTGACCAAGGGCGCAGATAGTTTGTTAGGCTTTCAGCAGGTACACCGAAGTGCTGTGCAAGCGTTTTGGCATTGCCAGAAAATTGTGCTATGATTTCGGGAGATACTGCACCGAAATAGTCAGGAACAGGGCAGAAGCGGTCTTGTTCTGCACCTTGATCAAAAAGATAGTATCCCCAATACTCCTTTTCATAGGTGTAGCAGAGGAGTACAACACTTCCGGCTTGCGTAGATAAGAAACGCGCAAGATTTTCGGGGGTTGTGCATACAGATTGGAAGTGCAGAGCAGTTCCGTTTGTATCACTGGACAGGGTGCAGTTTTGGGCACAAGTTGAAAATTCAGATGTCTCTAAGGCGTGCAAATATTTTTTCACTGGAAATACGCCACGGTTTAAAAAAATTGCAGTATGCAAAATAAATTCCATTGTTGTAAAGCCTTTCTTGCAAAATAAAATAAAGTAAGCGGAGACGATTTGTTTGGTTGCTGGGGTCAAAAAACCTCCAATCACAGTTTGATTTTACGATAGGAGGAGCGTGTAGTTGTATGGGTTTTCTCAAACAAATTGATTGTGTTTAGAAGTCATAAAAAACTACAATTTTATTATAGGCAATACCGCATAATTCGGCAAGAGCGATTTTCGGAAAAATTTCTCATCAGAAAAAGGCGTGAAGCCGCAGGAATCCTTGGTGGATTTCAAGGATTCACAACGAATTTATGGCGCGAAATTTTCGCAAAGCGCCGCAGATGACATTGTGCGCTGTTGCCTATACGGATTCTTGGAAATATATCAATATATTGGAAGTATTTGGATGGAAAAGAAAAATAAAGAAAGGAATCATGAAAATTGCGCTTGCTTTCCTGTCGGTATCGTTCTATAATTGTTTTGCCCACTCGAACCATGGAAGACGGAGGATTTTATAATGGGTGATTGGTTTGGAGAAAACCTGACAGAAGAACAAAAAGTACGTTTTCGAAACTGCTGGGTGCTGCTTGCGGAACAATCCCGAAAGCCTTGGCAAACATTTGTGCTAAGACCCTATTTATATGAGCAGTTTTTTGCATCAGATGCGCAGCATAAGGCGGTCCCAATGATCTTGGATGTATTAACAATGTTGTCTGAGCATTTACCTGCTTTGATCCATTTCTATTGCAAGACGCCGACACATCCAGCTGCTCCAATGCTTGCGGCATGTGCGGAAAGTTTTGGACAGGTCGTGCGAGATCCACATAGCCCATCGTTTCTATTGGCACCAGGGGGAGAGCTGCCAACAGAACTGCTCAGCGCGCTTTTGTTTGATCCAGACAGTGCATTTCATGTGATGTGCTACATTCCGCAGCGTTTCTTACTGGAGAAAGCGTCTGCAATACCGTACAGTGGCTGCTTGTGGTACTTGGAACATGGTATGGGGCGGATGCGTCTGGATTATTTATCTGGTCGTCCAATGCTGGAAATTCAAGCGGATCAGGTGCTCACACCAGAATTTTTGATGGGGCGTATTACACCCATGGTGTGGCGGCACGGGTATCGCTTGGTATTATATAAATGACCTAAAAGGCTGTTGATGATTTCAACAGCCTTTTGTGTTTAGCAGCAGAGCGACCTTAAATTTTCAAAATCCAAGGACATGCGCCTTGGATTTTGCCCGTGACCTGCGCAAACGTGCGCCTTAGCGGAATGGATTTGCGCTGTATCTAGGAGAACTGGGTTCCGATGGAAAGCCTGTCAAGGTTTTTGATAGCCTCACTTAGTTGTGGTATGCTTTTTTTACTAGCTTAGACATGACGCTGTCATAGCGTACATTGTTGCGCACGAGAACATCATCTGCGGCAAATTTGCGCTTTTGCACCATTTGCAGGCGGAAGCCGTTTTCACGGACATTGATATAGGTGCTTTCGTTGTATGCGCCATATGGGTAGGCAAAGAACAAGGTTTTTGGCTCTAAGAGTGTGTGCAAAGCGGTGTATGCACGGTGGAGTTCCTTGTTTAATTCTTCGTGGCTCACTGTTGTGCAGTCGATGTGATCAATGTTATGTGCATATACCTTGACATAGCCGCTTTGCTCCATTTTGCGTGCCTGTTCTGCGTTAAAGAAAGTGGGCGTGCCGCGCTCCAGTTCTCGGACAACGGAGAAAATAGATGCGGGTGCTTTTTCTTCCACAAAAACGGGATAAGCAAGCAGGAAATTGTCTAAATACCCATCGTCAATGGTGATGATAAAGTATTTTTTGCCTTTTTCTGCCTTGCCGTGGAAGTAATCTTCCAGAGAAATGCAGGTGTATCCAAGTGCGCGCATGTTGCGAATATCACAGCGCAGCTTCCACGGGGAAGTGTAGAGCGTGGGGTTGGCTGCCAAAACCGCAGGATCATTGGTAAAGGCGTGGTACATATAAATAATGGTATTGTGATTTTTTTCAAAATAAGGAGAGGCTGGATCAATCTCGATGCGCTTTTGTGGACCGTTGTATATGGTGGACCAGCCTAGTGCACGTCCGAGATCACGCAGGGAAAAATAGTTATAGCCCGAAATATTGTAGCCCTTGATGGCAGTTTGCTTGCCGTTGATATAGATAGTTTGCGAGGTGGGTTTTGCGGTTGTTTTTGGTGTGTTTACGGGAGGCTGCGTTTCAACAGAAGCATCATATGGCTGTCCTTCGTCAATGGAGATCGATGCTGTTTTGGGGTCATAGTACACCGAGCAGCCGGAAGATTTCGCAAAATCACGCGCACGAACATAATTGTTGTGGGCGATATTGTAGGCTGATAAGTCGGCTTTTTTGGAATAAATATAGATATCCTCGCTTGCGCGTACCGCATCGATTGCTGCGGCAGAAGAGGTCAAAAGAAAGGCGGTACAGGCAAAAATAAGTGGACGAAAGAGACGCAAAATGGGGTTCCTCCTTAAGAATGCAATAAAAAAGACGGTTCCCGAAGGAAAACCGTCTTATATTTTTGTCTAAAATGCACTTGACTATGCGATGAAAAATATGGTATAATAAATCGCTTATCGAAACTGGGGGGCACTTTCCCAATTCGCTGTTTTAATAATAACATGCTTTTTCGACGAGCGCAATAGGTACTTGAAATTTTTAACCACGCCTCCGGGCGTATTGAAATTCTCGGAAATTCAGAAACGGAGTGATGGGTTCAACATGATGGTGAAAGACGTACAGCACGGCAAGACCACAAGAAAGAGCTTTGCGCGCATTGAGGAGATCCTCGAGATGCCAAACCTGATCGAGATCCAGAAGAAATCCTACGAGTGGTTTCTCGAAACAGGTCTGCGTGAGGTTTTTGAAGATGTCTCTGCAATTACAGACTACACCGGCAACCTTGAGCTGACCTTCCTCGACTATGCACTGGACGAGCCGAAGTATAGCATTGAGGAATGCAAGGCGCGCGATGCAACGTTTGCCTGCCCGCTGAAGGTGCGCGTACGCCTGCGCAACAAGGAAACCGGCGAGATCAAAGAACAGGAAATTTTCATGGGCGAATTCCCGCGCATGACACAGTCTGGTACTTTTATCTTTAACGGCGCCGAGCGCGCCATTGTATCGCAGATTGTTCGTTCTCCGGGCGTATACTACGGCCGCGAGCTGGACAAGACCGACAAGGCAATCCTGTCTGCGACAGTTATCCCATATCGCGGCGCATGGCTCGAATACGAAACCGACATGAACGATGTGTTCTATGTCCGCATTGATAAAAACCGTAAGATCCCGATTACCTCACTCGTTCGTGCACTGGGCGTTAAGACTGATGCTGAGATCATCGAGCTGTTCGGTGAGGATGAGCGCATTCTGGCAACCTTGGAGCGTGATCCGTCCAAGACTGCAGAAGAAGCACTGATCGAAATTTATAAGAAGATGCGTCCGGGCGAGCCGCCATCTGTTGAGTCTGCGACAAGCCTGATGGATGCAATGTTCTTTGACACCCGCCGCTATGATATTTCTGCGGTTGGTCGCTATAAGTACAACAAGAAGCTGAATATCGCACGCCGTTTGGCAAACCGCAAGCTGCTCGCTCCGGTTACTGACCCGATGACTGGCGAGATTCTAGCAGAAAACGGCACCATCCTGAGCCGCCAAGAAGCACGCCACATTGCGTCCCGTGGTGTCAATGCCGTTCAGGTCGAGTCCAACGAGGGCAAGCTCGTTAAGGTATTCGGCAACGGTATGGTTGATGTAGATGACTTCAAGGATTACCTCGGCGGTATGGGTGCGGAAGATCTCGGCATCAAGGAAAAGGTTCGCTTTACCGTTCTGAAGGAGATCATCGACAGCGGTGTAACTGGTGATGCACTCAAGAAGACCGTAACAGAGCGCATTCATGACCTCATCCCGAAGACCATTATCGTAGACGATATTCTGGCAACCATTTGCTATCTGCTCAACATTGGCAATGGTGTTGGCGTAACCGACGATATCGACCACTTGGGCAACCGTCGTCTGCGCTGTGTAGGTGAGCTGCTCCAGAATCAGGTTCGCATTGGCTTCTCCCGTATGGAGCGCGTCATCCGTGAGCGCATGACCATTCAGGATCTGGACACTGTGACCCCACAGTCTCTCATTAACATTCGTCCTGTGACTGCTGCAATCAAGGAGTTTTTTGGCTCATCGCCGCTGTCTCAGTTCATGGATCAGAACAATCCGCTGGCAGAGCTGACACATAAGCGTCGTCTGTCCGCACTGGGACCGGGCGGTCTGTCCCGTGACCGTGCATCGATGGAAGTGCGTGACGTGCATTACAGCCACTATGGTCGTATGTGCCCGATCGAGACCCCTGAAGGTCCAAACATCGGTCTGATCTCTTACCTTGCAACCTATGCACGCATCAATGATTTTGGATTCATTGAAGCTCCATATCGTATAATTGATAAGGAAACCGGTCGCGTAACTGACGAAGTTCGCTATATGACCGCGGACGTTGAGGATGAGTTCATTGTTTGTCAGGCATATGAGCCGCTCGACGAGAATGGCTGCCTCAAGCATGAGCGTATCACCTGCCGTATGCGCGATGAAATCATCGAAGTAGACCGCAAGGATGTTGACCTCATGGACGTATCTCCGCGTATGATGGTTTCCGTTGCAACTGCATTTATTCCATTCCTTGAGCACGATGACGCGAACCGTGCACTGATGGGCGCGAACATGCAGCGTCAGGCTGTGCCGCTGCTCAAGACTGAGGCTCCGGTTGTTGCAACTGGTATGGAATACAAGGCAGCAGTTGACTCTGGTATCATTCCACTGGCTGAGACTGACGGCGTAGTAACTCGCTCAACTGCACGTGAGATTTCTGTTCGGTATGACAATGGCGAAGAAAAGTCCTACCACCTGACCAAATTCCTGCGTTCTAACCAGTCCACCTGTATCAACATGCGTCCGATTGTAAATCTGGGCGAGCGCGTGAAGAAGGGTGACGTTCTGGCAGATGGACCGTCTACCGATAAGGGTGAGATTGCACTCGGCAAGAATGCGCTGATCGGCTTTATGACCTGGGAAGGTTACAACTATGAGGACGCAGTTCTGCTCAACGAGCGTCTGGTACGTGACGACGTTTACACCTCCATTCATATCGAGGAGTATGAGTCCGAAGCACGTGACACCAAGCTCGGACCGGAAGAGATTACCCGCGATGTACCAAACGTTGGTGACGACGCACTGCGTGATCTTGACGAGCGCGGCATCATTCGTGTTGGTGCAGAAGTACACGCTGGCGATATCCTCGTTGGTAAGGTAACACCAAAGGGTGAGACCGAGCTGACTGCAGAAGAGCGCCTGCTGCGTGCAATCTTCGGCGAGAAGGCAAGAGAAGTGCGTGACACCTCTCTGCGTGCACCACATGGTGAGTCTGGTATCGTCGTCGATGTTAAGGTATTTACCCGTGAGAATGGCGACGAGCTGGCTCCGGGTGTCAATATGGTTGTTCGCTGCTACATTGCGCAGAAGCGTAAGATCTCTGTCGGAGACAAGATGGCAGGTCGTCATGGTAACAAGGGTGTTATCTCGCGTATTCTGCCGCAGGAAGATATGCCGTTCCTTGAAGACGGCACACCGCTCGATATCGTACTGAACCCACTGGGCGTACCGTCTCGTATGAACATCGGTCAGGTACTTGAGGTGCACCTGGGCTTTGCAGCGAAGAAGCTGGGCTGGAAGGTTGAGACCCCAGTATTCGACAGTGCATCCCAAAAGGATATCGAGGATATGCTGGTGAAGGCTGGCTATGATGCAGACGGCAAGAGCTGGCTGTATGACGGCAGAACCGGTGAGCGTTTTGATAACCGCGTTACCGTTGGCTATATGTATTACCTCAAGCTGCACCATCTGGTTGATGATAAGATTCATGCACGTTCCACTGGTCCTTACTCGCTGGTTACCCAGCAGCCTTTGGGTGGTAAGGCGCAGTTCGGTGGTCAGCGTTTCGGTGAGATGGAAGTTTGGGCGCTGGAAGCATACGGCGCAGCATACACCCTTCAGGAGATTCTGACCGTTAAGTCGGATGATATCACCGGACGTGTTAAGACTTACGAAGCGATCGTTAAGGGTCACAATGTACCGCAGCCGGGTGTTCCGGAGTCCTTCAAGGTGCTGGTTAAGGAATTGCAGTCCCTGTGCCTCGATATCAAGGTGCTGGATGAAAACATGGAAGTCATCGAACTGTCTGAGGACGAAGAAGAAGAGACAGATTTCAATAACCGTGCAATGCCGGAAGAAACCGCTTCTGGCACTGATGCAGAGTTTGCAGAAGCTGGATTCGGCATCAATGACGCGGAGGATGGAGATACCGATCTGGGTGCTTTTGACAGCGCAGCAGAAGAAGCTGGCATAGAGGACGATGACTTCGCTGATGAAGACAATTACGGCGACGGTGATTTTGACGAATAACGCGGATACAGGAGGAGCTTTCTAAATTATGGGATATAATACGTTCAATGCCATTAAAATCGGTCTGGCTTCGCCCGAACTGATCCGCGAGTGGTCTTACGGCGAGGTCAAGAAGCCTGAGACCATCAACTATCGCACACTCAAGCCTGAGCGCGATGGTCTGTTCTGCGAGCGCATCTTTGGACCGACGAAGGACTGGGAATGCCATTGTGGTAAGTACAAGAAGGTACGCTACAAGGGTAAGGTTTGTGACAAGTGCGGTGTTGAAGTAACACGTGCAAAGGTACGCCGTGAGCGTATGGGTCACATCGAACTGGCTGCACCAGTTTCACACATTTGGTATTTTAAGGGCATACCGTCTCGCATGGGTCTGATTCTGGATATCAGCCCGCGCATTCTGGAGAAGGTACTGTACTTTGCAAACTATATTGTAACTGAGCCGGGTGATACCCCGCTCATGTACAAGCAGATTCTGACCGAGACTGAGTACCGCGATATGCGCGAAAAGTACGACGAGGATTTTGAGGCGATGATGGGCGCAGAGGCGATCAAGAAGCTGCTAGAGCAGCTCGATCTGGAAAAGCTGTCTGTTGAGCTGCGCAGCGAGCTGCGTGACGCTTCTGGTCAGAAGCGTATGCGCATCATCAAGCGTCTGGAAGTGGTAGAATCCTTCCGTCTGTCTGGCAACAAGCCGGAATGGATGGTGATGGATGTGGTTCCGGTTATCCCACCGGAAATCCGTCCAATGGTACAGCTGGACGGCGGTCGTTTCGCGACCTCCGACCTCAATGATCTGTACCGTCGTGTCATCAACCGCAACAACCGTTTGAAGCGCCTCCTAGAGCTGGGCGCTCCAGATATCATCGTGCGCAACGAGAAGCGCATGCTTCAGGAAGCTGTTGACGCACTGATCGATAATGGTCGTCGTGGTCGTCCGGTTACAGGCCCAAACAACCGCGCACTCAAGTCCCTGTCTGATATGCTTAAGGGTAAGCAGGGTCGTTTCCGTCAGAACCTGCTCGGTAAGCGTGTAGACTACTCTGGTCGTTCGGTTATCGTCGTTGGTCCAGACCTCAAAATCTGGCAGTGTGGTCTGCCGAAGGAAATGGCACTTGAGCTGTTTAAGCCGTTCGTTATGAAGCGGCTGGTGAAGGATGGTCTGGCTTCTAACATCAAATCTGCAAAGAAGATGGTAGAGCGTGCAAAGACTGAGGTTTGGGATGTACTGGAAGATGTTATCAAGGGGCATCCGGTTATGCTGAACCGTGCGCCTACCCTGCACCGTCTGGGTATTCAGGCGTTTGAGCCAAAGCTCGTTGAGGGTCGTGCGATCCGTCTCCATCCCTTGGTATGTACTGC
Organism: Butyricicoccus sp.; assembly: GCA_020025885.1. Taxonomy (GTDB): domain Bacteria; phylum Bacillota; class Clostridia; order Oscillospirales; family Butyricicoccaceae; genus Butyricicoccus. The sequence continues at coordinate 62,067 of JAHHRJ010000003.1, forward strand.
GTTTAACGCGGACTTCGACGGCGACCAGATGGCTGTGCATGTACCGCTGTCTGCTGAGGCACAGGCTGAGGCACGTCTGCTCATGCTGTCTGCAAACAACCTCTTGAAGCCGCAGGACGGCAAGCCAGTTACGGTACCGTCTCAGGATATGGTTCTCGGTTCTTACTACCTGACCATTGACAAGGCAGATGAGCCGGGCGCTGGCAAGATTTTCTCTTGCCCAGATGAGGCAATGATGGCATACGATGAGGGGGTTGTTGGCATCCATGCACCAATCAAGGTTCGCATGACCCGCACTATCAACGGACAGACCATTTCCCGCATCATTGATGCGACGGTCGGTCGCTTGATCTTTAACTCCCGTATCCCGCAGGATCTGGGCTTTGTAGAGCGCAACGATGAGAATATTCTCGATCTTGAAATCATGTTTACCTGTGGCAAGAAGGAACTCGGAAAGATCATTGATCGCTGCATTCGTGTGCATGACTTCAATAAAACTGCTGAGGTACTCGACGCCATCAAGGGTATGGGCTATAAATACTCTACCCGCGGTGCTTTGACCGTAGCCGTTGCAGATATGCTCGTGCCCGATGAAAAGCAGAGCATGGTGGAAGAGTCCGAGAAGAAGGTTGCACAAATCGACCGTAAGTATAAGCGCGGCTTTATCACCGACGACGAGCGTTATCGTTTGGTTGTACACGAGTGGGAGGAGACCACAAAGAAGGTTGCTGCAAAGCTTCAGGAAAACATGAAGGATCAGCGCTACAACCCGATTCATATGATGGCTGAATCCGGTGCGCGTGGTTCGATCAACCAGATTCGTCAGCTCGCTGGTATGCGTGGTCTGATGGCTTCTACCTCTGGTAAGACGATCGAGATCCCGATCAAGTCCAACTTCCGTGAGGGTCTGTCTGTACTTGAGTACTTTATCTCGGCGCGAGGTGCGCGAAAGGGTATGGCGGATACCGCACTGCGTACTGCGGACTCCGGTTACCTGACCCGTCGTCTGGTTGACGTTTCTCAGGACGTTATCATTCGTGAGGACGACTGTGGTGCGGTCAAGGGTATCTGGGTTGAGGATATCAAGGAAGGTAACCAGACCATCGAGCCGTTTAACGAGCGTCTGGCAGGTCGTTACCTCGTAGATGACCTCTATGATACAGATGGCAATCTGATCATCTCTAAGGATCACATGATGACCGAAGAGGATGCAGATCGCATCATCAAGATGGGTATTACCCGCATTCAGATCCGTTCCGTTCTGGAATGCCGCGCACGCAAGGGCGTATGCACCCATTGCTACGGCATGAACCTTGCTTCTGGCGAGCCTTGCGGATTGGGTGAGGCTGTTGGTATCATCGCGGCACAGTCCATCGGTGAGCCTGGTACACAGCTCACCATGCGTACCTTCCATACAGGTGGTGTCGCTGGTTCCGATATTACACAGGGTCTGCCTCGTGTCGAGGAACTGTTCGAGGCACGTAAGCCGAAGAAGGTTGCAACTCTGGCAGAGACCTCTGGTCGTGTGACTGTTGAGGAGTCTAAGCGTACCACACTCAAGACCATCAATGTTACAAATCCGGAGACTGGTGAGATGTACTCCTATCAGCTGGCTTCTTCTTCCGGCATTCGCGTAGAAGACGGTCAGGAAGTAAAGCAGGGCGATCAGCTCAACGAGGGTGCACTCAGCCCACATGACATTCTGCGTGTGCTTGATCCGCGTGCGGTGCATGACTACCTTATTAAGGAAGTGCAGAAGGTTTACCGTCAGCAGGGTGTAGATATCAATGACAAGCATATCGAAGTGATCGTGCGTCAGATGATGCGCAAGGTAAAGGTCGAGGATGCAGGCGATGCAAAGGTGCTGCCTGGTTCTGTCATTGATCTGCTCGAGTTTGAAGATTACAACAACGAAGTACAGGCTCGCATTGATGCGGGTGAAGAAGGTCTGCGTCTGGCTACTTGCAGCCCGACTCTGATGGGTATCACCAAAGCATCTCTGGCAACCGAATCCTTCCTGTCCGCGGCATCTTTCCAGGAGACCACACGTGTCCTGACTGAGGCTGCAATCAAGGGCAAGATCGATCCGCTGCTGGGTCTCAAGGAAAATGTTATCATTGGTAAGCTGATCCCGGCTGGTTCTGGTATGAGCGAATACTGTGATGGACATTACGAGCAGACAGTAAGTCTAGATTAAGTAAATGCATTTTCTAGGGGGCACATTGATGTGCTCCCTAGTTTTACCAAAAGTGCCTTATATCGCCTGCCTTTAGACATGGGGAGTGTCAATTTATGCGGTTTTCCATGTTTTTGGTCAGTTTCCCAGATAAAATAGGTTTGGTACGTCTATCAACAGAATAAAAAGGGAAAAATAGACAGGCAAAGGTGCTATATCTAAAAAAATCTTGTAAAAAAGAGGAAATTGCGAAAAAAGACTTGACCATGACAGGAAAGCACGCTATAATATAGGAGTATGCGGTATAGGAGGTTACAATATGCTTTCTGAATTATCGCAGGCGGCAAAAGTCGTCGGCGTAAAACAGTCTCAAAAAGCCATTCGCGAAGGGAAAGCAAAAGTGGTTTTTGTGGCTGATGATGCCGAACAGCGTGTAATTCGCCCCATTCGGGAACTGTGTGACGAAATGCAAGTCCCGCTTTCTGAGATCCCAACCATGACGGAGCTTGGAGATGCGGCTGGCATCGATGTTGGCGCAGCTGTTGTTACATTGCTACATTCTGCTAATTAAATGGGGCAACCTGTTTAATATAGAAAATATTTTTGAAAGAAGGAGGAAATAGAATGCCTACTTTTAACCAGCTCGTTCGTAAGGGACGTGAGACAGTTGTTGCAAAGTCTACCGCTCCTGCTCTTCAGGTTGGTCTGAACTCTCTTAAGAAGAAGACCACTGAGCAGTCTGCTCCGCAGAAGCGCGGTGTTTGCACTACTGTTAAGACCATGACCCCTAAGAAGCCGAACTCTGCTCTGCGTAAGATTGCTCGTGTAAAGCTGACAAACGGTATGGAGGTGTCTGCCTACATTCCTGGTATTGGTCACAACTTGCAGGAGCACTCTGTTGTAATGGTTCGCGGCGGTCGTGTAAAGGACCTGCCAGGTGTACGTTACCACATCATCCGTGGCGTTCTGGATACCCAGGGCGTTGCAAACCGCAAGCAGTCTCGCTCTAAGTACGGTGCAAAGCGCCCGAAGGCTGGCAAGTAATCCGCATTTTCATTTCCGTAGCCTGATAGATGATTGCGCGGTCCCATGCCGCGCCCTCGTCCTCGGTTTTACGAAAATCTGCCGGATTGTCTGCATCAAAGTCTTTGAGAGTTTACTGCTTCGCAAAGCAACCGTTCAGTCCATATTTCGGACTGACCCACCGCTTTGTCTTTCCTAAGCGAAAGGCAGGCGCAACACGGCACACGAACGCCGTGTGCTGAGTACCAATGAAATCATTTCTATATGAAGGAGGGAAGTAAAGTGCCAAGAAGAGGAAATGTTCCCAAGAGAGACGTTCTGCCCGATCCAATGTACAATTCTAAGCTCGTTACTAAGCTGGTCAACTCGATCATGCTCGACGGTAAGAAGGGTGTCGCGCAGAAGGTCGTTTATGGTGCTTTTGACATCGTTCGCGACAAGACTGGTCGTGAGCCGCTGGAGGTTTTTACCGAGGCGATGGAAAATATTATGCCGTCTCTGGAGGTTAAGGCACGCCGTGTAGGTGGTGCTACTTACCAGGTTCCGATGGAAGTTCGTCCGGAGCGTCGTCAGACTCTCGGTCTGCGCTGGATCACCAAGTATTCTCGTGCTCGTAGCGAGAAGACTATGCGTGAACGTCTGGCAGGCGAGATCATGGATGCTTGCAACAATCTGGGCGGCTCTGTCAAGAAGCGTGAAGATACGCACAAGATGGCAGAGGCGAACAAGGCATTCGCTCACTACCGTTATTAATTTACGGCAGTATTTGAAAGGAGAGCAAACATGCCTAGAGAGTTTTCGCTGGCTAAAACCAGAAATATCGGCATCATGGCACACATCGATGCTGGTAAAACAACTACGACCGAGCGTATTCTTTATTACACCGGCGTAAATTATAAGGTTGGCGATACCCATGATGGTACCGCTACCATGGACTGGATGGAACAGGAGCAGGAGCGTGGTATCACCATTACCTCTGCTGCTACCACCTGTCAGTGGAAGGATCACCGTATCAACATCATCGACACCCCAGGTCACGTTGACTTCACTGTTGAGGTTCAGCGTTCCCTGCGCGTACTCGATGGTTCGGTGACCGTATTCTGTGCAAAAGGCGGTGTAGAGCCGCAGTCTGAGACCGTTTGGCATCAGGCTGACGACTACAAGGTTCCGCGTATGGCGTTCGTCAACAAGATGGACATCATGGGCGCTGACTTCTACAACGTTATTGACATGATGAAGGACCGCCTCAAGTGTAATGCGGTTCCGATTCAGCTCCCGATCGGTAAGGAAGAGACCTTCAAGGGCATCGTCGATCTGATGACCATGCGTGCAGAGGTTTACTACGACGATATGGGCAAGGACATCCGTGATGAGGATATCCCGGCTGATATGATGGACAAGGCACAGGAATACCATGATGCAATGGTTGAGTCCATCTGTGAGCTCGATGAGGAACTCATGATGAAGTACCTCGAGGGCGAGGAGATTTCTGTTGAAGAGTTGAAGGCTGCTCTGCGTAAGGGCGTCTGCAACGTGCAGATTATCCCGGTAATGTGTGGTACTGCGTACCGCATGAAGGGCGTACAGATGCTGCTTGACGCAGTTGTTGACTATATGCCTGCTCCGACTGATGTTGCTGCAATCAAGGGTGTCAATCCGGACACCGACGAAGAGGATGAGCGTCCGTCTTCTGACGAGGCTCCGTTCTCCGCACTGGCATTTAAGATTATGACTGATCCATATGTTGGTCGTCTGACTTTCTTCCGCGTTTATTCCGGTACTATCGCTGCTGGTTCTTCCGTTCTCAATGCAACTAAGGGACAGCGTGAGCGTCTGGGTCGTATCTTGCAGATGCATGCAAACTCTCGTAAGGACATCGATGTAGTTTACGCAGGTGATATCGCTGCTGGTGTTGGCTTTAAGAACACCACCACTGGTGATACACTCTGTGATGAAAAGCATCCGATTATCCTTGAGTCCATGAACTTCCCGGAGCCTGTTATTCGTGTTGCAATCGAGCCGAAAACCAAGGCTGGTCAGGAGAAGATGGGCGTTGCACTGTCCAAGCTGGCTGAAGAAGATCCGACCTTCCGCACCTACACAGATGAGGAAACCGGTCAGACCATCATCGCTGGTATGGGTGAGCTGCATCTGGAGATCATCGTTGACCGTCTGCTTCGCGAATTTAAGGTGGAAGCAAATGTAGGTGAGCCTCAGGTTGCTTACAAGGAGACCATCCGCCGTTCTGCTGATGTTGACATGAAGTATGCACGTCAGTCTGGTGGTAAGGGTCAGTATGGTCACGTTAAGATTATCGTTGAGCCAAACGAATCCGGTAAGGGTTACGAGTTCATCAACAAGGTTGTTGGTGGCGCAATCCCGAAGGAATATATCGAGCCTGTTAATCAGGGTATTCAGGGTGCTATGCAGGCTGGCGTACTCGCTGGTTATCCGGTAGTTGACGTAAAGGTTACCCTTTATGATGGATCTTTCCATGAAGTCGACTCCTCTGAAATGGCGTTTAAGATCGCTGGTTCTATGGCGTTTAAGGAAGCAATGCGCAAGGCTGATCCAGTTCTGATGGAGCCGATCATGCAGGTTGACGTAATGGTTCCGGAAGACTATATGGGTGACGTTATCGGCGGTCTGAATGCACGCCGTGGTCAGATTCAGGGTATGGAGCCGCGTGGCGGCGTGCAGGCAATCGGTGCTGCGGTACCGCTGTCTGAGATGTTCGGTTATGCAACTGCACTGCGTTCCAGCACACAGGGGCGTGGTCAGTACACCATGTCTCCGAGCCACTACACCGAGGTTCCGAAGTCCGTACAGGATAAAATTATCGACTCGCGCAATAAAAGCGACAACTAATAGTTGATTTTTTTGCGAAAGTATTTTAGAATAGTGTTATGAATTGACTTATTCTACTATGAGACATTTCAAAAGGAATGTTTTCAAAAACACACAAGGAGGCTTCTCAAATGGCTAAGGAAAAATTTGAACGTAATAAGCCGCATCTTAACATTGGTACTATCGGTCACGTTGACCATGGTAAGACCACTCTGACTGCGGCAATCACCAAGGTTCTGGCTCTGCAGGGCGATGCTGAGTTCCAGGCATATGACGCAATCGACAAGGCTCCAGAAGAGAAGGAGCGCGGCATCACCATCAACACCTCTCACGTTGAGTATCAGACTGAGAAGCGTCACTATGCGCACGTTGACTGCCCAGGTCATGCTGACTACGTTAAAAACATGATTACTGGTGCTGCTCAGATGGACGGCGCAATCCTCGTTGTTTCTTCTGCTGACGGCCCGATGCCTCAGACTCGTGAGCACATCCTGCTTGCTCGTCAGGTAGGCGTTCCTTATATCGTTGTATTCATGAACAAGGTTGACCAGGTTGACGATCCTGAGCTGCTGGATCTGGTTGAGATGGAAATCCGCGACCTGCTGTCCACTTACGACTTCCCGGGCGATGACACTCCGGTTATCCGTGGTTCCGCTCTGAACGTTCTGACTTGCGAGTCCAAGGATCCGGCTGCTCCGGAGTACGCTTGTGTTCGTGAGCTGATGGATGCTGTTGACAGCTACATTCCGGATCCGACTCGTAACGATGAGCTGCCATTCCTGATGCCAGTCGAGGACGTATTCTCTATTACTGGTCGTGGTACTGTTGCTACTGGTCGTGTAGAGCGTGGCGTTCTGAAGCTGAGTGAAGAAGTCGAGATCGTTGGTCTGATGGAAGCTCCTCGCAAGACTGTTGTAACCGGTATCGAGATGTTCCGCAAGCTGCTGGACTACGCTGAGGCTGGTGACAACATCGGTGCTCTGCTCCGTGGTATTCAGAAGACTGATATCGAGCGTGGTCAGGTTCTGGCTAAGCCGGGTACCATTCATCCGCACACCAAGTTCAAGGGTCAGGTATACGTTCTGAAGAAGGAAGAGGGCGGTCGTCATACTCCTTTCTTCAACAACTACCGTCCTCAGTTCTACTTCCGTACAACTGACGTAACTGGCGTAATCGCTCTGCCGGAAGGCACTGAGATGTGCATGCCTGGCGATAACGTTGAGATGGACGTTGAGCTGATTACTCCTATCGCTATCGAAGAAGGTCTGCGTTTCGCTATCCGTGAGGGTGGTCGTACCGTAGGTTCTGGCGTTGTTGTAAAGGTTAACGAGTAATTCGTAAGTTTTTCAAAGTCCCTGCCGAAAGGCAGGGGCTTTTTTGCGCTTGGAAAAGAAAGGACACACCCTTTATTTTGCAAACATAAGATACAAAAAGGAGGTGTGTCAAGTGGGATTTGCAGGACAATGTATCATTGGAACCCTTGCGGCGATCGGCTTTATTTGCATTTTGAAAATGGGGTATGATATAATCTTTAATAGTATGGTGTGCCCAAAAGGAAAAGCTGTGCTGTATCTCTATCCACCAAAAGAAGACATAGAGGCAAAACAGCTGCTTGAGCTTGCAATACTGGCACGCAGGACCTATTTACCAGGCATGAGAATCTATTGGGTTGATTCGGCAATGTCCGAACAGCCAATAGCAGATAGAGAGCAGAAAGGAAATCAAGAACGTGCAGGAAATACAAACGATTCAGGGGACGGTCACACAGATCGTATTTCAAAATATTGAAAATGGCTATGTCGTTCTGCGTATGCTTGCGCGGGATGGCGAAGAAGTCACGGTAACAGGTGCGATCCCAAACTTGGGACTGGGAGAAGAACTGATCTGCTGTGGACAGTGGATCACACACCCTTCCTATGGAGAGCAGTTTAAGACGGATAGCGTAGAACGCCGCTTGCCAGAGTCTGCGCGTGGTGTGGCAGAGTATTTAGGTTCTGGGTTGATTCGCGGCATTGGACCGAAACTCGCTGTGCGCATTGCAGAAGCCTTTGGTGCGTCTGCATTCGATATTCTGCAAAATGAACCAGAGCGATTGACTGAGATTCGCGGCATTACAGCACGCAAAGCGCGTGATATTGGAAAGCAATTTATCGAGATGAGCGAAATGCGTCTGCTCATGGACTTTTTGACCGAAAACAATCTTCCAGTTTCTCTCACGCCGCTCTTGTATAAACGGCTGGGCGTTTCGGCAGTCGATGCACTGAATGAAAACCCCTACTTGCTCTGCGATGAATATTATGGAGTGGAATTCCAGCTTGCAGATCAGCTCGCAGAAAATTTGGAAATCCCAAGACTTGCAACCGAGCGATGTGATGCCGCGATTTTATATACCATGCGGTTTAATCTGGACAATGGGCATACTTTTATTCCAGTAGAAAAACTCATCCAAGCAACCATAGCACTCTTATCGGATGATGAAACAGAAATCGAGCCAGCACGAATCGAGGAAGGCATTGCGCGGCTGGATGGAACCGGTCAGCTGGTGCGTGAGTTTATCTGCAAGCGTGATGCGGTGTATCTGTATGCGATGCATGAAGCAGAGGATTATCTGGCAGAAAATCTGCGTGAAATGGCAAAGCGCGAGTATCGCTATGACTTTGATGTGGAAGAGCTGGTTGCAACGCTGGAGGCGGATTCTGAGATTGATTATGCACCGCTGCAAAGACAGGCGATCGTTGCGGCTGGTAAATATGGTGTAACCATTTTGACAGGTGGACCGGGTACTGGTAAGACAACAACGGTGCGCGGTATGCTGGATCTCTATGAAGCACTTGGCTTGCAAGTCCTGCTGGCAGCACCGACAGGACGCGCGGCAAAGCGCCTGTCCGAGCTGTGCGGTATGGAAGCAAAGACCATTCATCGCCTCTTGGAAGCCGGCTATGTGGCAGGGGGCAGCAGGCTAACTTTCCAGAGATGTGCCACGAATCCGCTCGAATGTGATGTTGTGGTACTCGATGAGGTATCCATGGTAGACGTGGTACTCATGCAGGCACTTCTGGAAGCGCTGCCCTATGGTGCACGTTTGGTATTGGTGGGGGATGCCGATCAGCTGCCTCCGGTCGGACCGGGTAACTTCTTGCGTGATTTGATTGGTTCTGGTTGTGTACCTGTGATCGAGCTGACGGAGATTTTCCGTCAGGCACAAAAGAGTGCGATCGTTATGAATGCGCATGCGATCAATTTGGGCGAGATGCCGAAGCCATCCGGAAAAGATGGGGATTTCTTTATCATGCGCAAGGAAAATACGGCAGATATTATGTCAACGGTCGTTGGATTGTGCCAGAAACGTTTGCCACAGTATTATGGGCTGTCTGCCAGCCAGATTCAGGTGCTTACACCAGCAAGACGGCAGGGCGCTGGAACCATTCCGCTCAACCGGATGCTGCAAGAAGCACTGAATCCACCGATGGACGGAAAGCCAGAAAAACGCTTTGGTGATGTAATCTTCCGAGAGGGGGATCGCGTGATGCAGATTCGAAATAACTATGATATTGTTTGGGAAAGCGTGGATGGATCGGAAACAGGCACAGGTATGTTCAATGGTGATGTGGGAGAGATCATACAGCTTTCCCCAGCGCAGGAGTATCTGATCGTGCGCTTTGATGATAAGCTTGCAACTTATATGTTTGATATGCTGGGTGAATTGGAGCTTGCCTATGCAATGACTGTGCATAAGGCGCAGGGCAGCGAATTTGATGCAGTCGTGGTGGCAGTTTCGCGGGAAATGTCGCACCGCCTGCTGACACGCTCTATCTTGTATACGGCGATCACACGTGCCAAGAAGCTGCTTGTACTCGTTGGCAATGGGGATGCGATTGCATACATGGTGCAGACCAACGCGCGCAATAAGCGGTATTCGGCACTCCGTACCCGCTTGCGCCGCAATGAGGAAGCACAAGGGGATGATTTGGAATGAGCAGACTGCTTGATCTGCTGTTTCCACCAAATTGTGTTTTATGTCGCGGTGCGGTATCTAAAGGGATGCAGATTTGTGATACCTGTGCCGATGAAATACAAGGGCAATATCGGCTGCAAAAGCATATATCCATTGCAGAGTGCAGCGATGCTGCGGCAGCCTTGCAATACAAAGGGAAAGTGCAGCGTGCACTGTTAAGCTGTAAGTATGGTCAGAAAAATATCATTGGTAAATGGGGTGGGGAAATAATCACGGCTTGTCTGGCAGATCATTTGCCGGAATGGAAGCCAGATTGTGTTACCTATGTTCCAACGACGCTTGGACACTGGTGGAAGCGCGGATTTCATCTACCAACGATATTTGCGGCAGAGGCGGCAAAGCAATGCGGGCTGCCTTGTATCCGAACTTTGCGGCGAAAGTGGTTTGCGAAGTCACAGCTGAAGACACATTCTGCACAAGACAGACATGAAAATGCAAAGCACACATACTCTTTGTATAAAGAAATTGACTTAACAGGGAAACGGATCGTACTTGTGGATGATGTTTTAACTACGGGTGCAACCGCGACTGCCTGCGCAGCGATTTTGCGTGAGATGGGAGCTGCGGAAGTGTTTTTTGTCAGTTTGGCAAAGTCACAAAATAAACGGAAAAGTGCCGAAAAATAGCGGAAATACCGCACATAATTCATAAATAATTCGTAAAAAACGCAAAGTAGTCTTGCATTTGCCTAAAATATCGGTATAATATAATTATCGAAGTCTATCCATAGACGCAGACACGGGGCATATGCCTACAGAATTTGAAAAGGTTGGTTGGTCGCTTTATGTTCTTTTCGAGCGATATTGGTATTGATCTCGGCACGGCTTCCGTGCTCGTTTATGTAAAGGGAAAAGGTGTCGTGTTAAACGAGCCTTCTGTTGTTGCCGTAGATAAGCAAACTGGAAAAATTTTGTCCGTTGGAGAGAAAGCACAGAAAATGCTGGGTCGTACACCCGGCAATATTGTTGCTATTCGTCCCATGCGTGAGGGTGTTATTTCGGACTATGAAATGACCGAGCGCATGATCAAAGAGTTTATCCGTAAGGTCATTGGCTTTCGTCTGTTTAAGCCCAATGTAGTGATGTGCGTACCCTCTATTATTACAGAGGTCGAAGAGCGTGCGGTCATTGACGCAGGTACACAGGCTGGCGCAAAACGTGTATTTTTGATCGAAGAACCGCTTGCGGCAGCGATTGGTGCAGGCATTGATATTGCACAGCCGGATGGTAATATGATCGTCGATATCGGCGGCGGTACAACAGATATTGCAGTTATCTCGCTTGGCGGGATTGTGGAATCTACCTCGATCAAAATTGCAGGCGATAAGTTTGATGAAGCGATCGTGAAATATATCCGCCGCTCACACAATGCACTCATTGGTGAACGTACCGCAGAAGATATCAAAATGGGCATTGGCTGTGTCTATCCACGTCCAGAGGAAATCTCCATGGAGATCAAGGGACGATGCCTGATGACTGGTCTGCCGCGTACATTTACGGTGACCTCGACAGAGATCATGGAGGCGTTTGAGGAGGTCACAACTTCTATTGTAGAGGCTGTGCATACCGTACTGGAACGTACCCCACCAGAGCTGACTGGCGATATCTCCACCAATGGTATCGTCATGACAGGTGGCGGTGCACTCATCTGGGGCTTTGATAAGCTCATTGCAGCAAAGACGGGCATCCCGACCCATGTTGCAGAGGAAGCGATTTCCTGTGTGGCTTATGGTACAGGGAAGTGCCTTGACCAGCTCGGTGCAATGCAGGACGGCACCATGAATCTTTCCCGCCGTCGTCAGATGATGGGTTGATCAAATGAAAGACGAAAGCCGTGTGTAACTAGAGTTACACACGGCTTCAGCGTGTCAAAAAAGTCACTGCGCCCTTTTTATTTTGGAGCGAAGCGACCTTAAATTTTCAAAATCCAAGGACATGTGCCTTGGATTTTGCCCGCGACCCGCGCAAACGTGCGCGAAACCGGGGGTATCAGAGCCAGTTTCTACCGGAACTGGCTCTGTATCTAGGGGGACTGGGTTCCCCTGGAAAGGCTGTCAAAGTTCTTTGACAGCCTCTACACACGGCTTTTTTCATTGTTCTTGCTTTGCAAGAAGTGCTTGGTTTCCTTGGAAACCTCACCAGATAAGATCCAGAGTCCAATGAGGTTTGGGAAGGACATACAAGCAGCTGAAATATCTGTGACAAGGAGAAGCACAGTCAAAGGGATGTAACCAGAAAGGGCGGCAGAGCATACAATGATAATAGGATACAGACGCAGCATCCAGTTTTTTGCGTGCAGCCATTTGAGACAGGAAAGCCCGTAGAAGCTCCATCCAAGAATGGTGGAAACTGCCAGAAAGACAACCGTGATCCCGATAAACCAAGGAGCAAGATCACCAAGCACACTGGAAAAGGCGTGTGTTGTCATGGCAAGCCCGTCTGCACCACTCTGCCATGCGCCAGTTGTGAGCAGTACCAGTGCGGTGAGAAGACACACAACGCAGGTGTCCACAAAGACTTCAACAGCGCCCAGCATACCAGTTGCGCAGGGAGAACTGCTGTCTGAACTGCCATGCGCGATGGGTGCAGAACCCATACCAGCTTCATTGGAGAAGATACCTTTGGCAAAGCCGTCTGAAACCGTGTGTGCGGTAACCACGCCGAGCAAGCCGCCCCCACAGGCAAGTGGTTCAAATGCACCAGATACAATGGCAGAAAGGGCAGCGGGGATCTGGTCAGCGTGCAGGGCAACGACCAAACCTCCTGCAAGCAGATAGCTGCCCGTCATAATGGGGACAAGCACAGAAGATACCTGCGCGATCAGCGCACTGCCACCATAGAGGATCGGGAGCAGAAGCAGGCAAACCATCAACGCGATCAGTGGGCGCGGTATGGCAACAAGCGGCGCAAGTGCTTCTGTGATCGCACTGCCCTGTGCAGCAGCACTTGTACCCATCGCGGAGAGAATACAGAAAAAGGCAAAGAGCTGTGCCAGCATGGGCAAGTTTGCACCGCGAGACAGATAGACCATAGGACCGCCCAAGGGATTAGGGTGATGCTCACGGTATTTGACGGCGAGTACAAGCTCGCTGTATTTGGTTGCCATGCCGAGGAATGCGGCAACCAACATCCAGAAGATGGCACCTGGGCCGCCAAGGGTAAGGGCTGAGGCGACACCTGCCAGATTGCCTACGCCGAGTGTACCGCCAAGTGAGGTGCACAGCGCTTCAAAGGGAGAGATGCCGTCTGAAATGTGATGATTCCTCCTATGCAATAAGTGTTTGACGCACCAGAATTGTACGCCATGCGTGCGAAAGGTGAGAAGCAGACCAGTTGCTGCAATGAATAAAACGGTGAATGGTCCCCAAAGGGTGTAGCGTATTTTTAAAATCAATTCCATGCTTTTTATATATGTGCGGATGCTGGTCAATATGTCTTGTATGTGGTATCATAGAAATAAGCATACATAGGAGGATTTTGCATGACCGAGCAGGAAAAGTTTATGAAAGCCGCATGGAAACTCGCGCAGAAAGCAGCAGAAGAGGGCGAAGTTCCGGTTGGGTGCGTGGTCGTCTGTGATGGAAAAATTGTAGGACGGGGACGCAATCGGAGAGAGACAAAAAGAACAGCACTGGGTCATGCAGAGCTGGAAGCCATCCAAAAGGCCTGTAAAAAGCTGGGGGGCTGGCGATTGCATCGGTGTGATTTATATGTTACGCTGGAGCCATGCCCGATGTGTGCAGGCGCGATCATCAATGCGCGGATCAAAACAGTCTATTACGGTGCGCCTGACCAAAAGGCTGGGTCTTGTGGTTCACTGACAAATTTGTTTGAACTGCCATATAATCATAAGCCGGAATTGGTGTCCGGACTCATGGAACAAGAGTGCGTGGAGGAACTGCAAAAGTTTTTCAAGGCTTTGCGGGCGCGCAAGAAGGCAGAAAAGGAACGAAGAAAACAGTTAGAGATCGAATAAAAGAAAACGCAAAACTGGGGCACAGGTGCAGTCCGGTTTTGCGTTTTGTTATAGTTTTTACACAGAATGATCGCGCTTTTGCTGTATTGTTCATAAATAATTCACAAAAATGTGTCATTTCTAGGGGTGCAAGCAATTGAATACTGTGCTATGATAAAATAAGAAAATGTTTTCCAGAGATATAAGGAGGGCTCCGCATGGCACAAGAAGCAATGTTAACCATTACCCCTGAAATCGAAGCACTTGCACAGATTTGCTGTGATAACACCAATATACCAGCTGAACTATATCGGCAGTATGATGTCATGCGTGGGTTGCGTGATATCAATGGCGTAGGTGTGCTGGCAGGGCTGACAAATATTTCATCGATCATATCCAGCAAGGTCGTCGATAGTGTCAATGTACCATGTGAGGGTGAACTGCGCTATCGTGGTTATGATATCAATGCGCTCGTGAGCGGTTTTCTCAAAGATGGGCGTAAGGGATATGAAGAGACAGCGTACCTATTACTGTTCGGCAAGCTGCCCGACAAGGTACAGCTCAAAACATTCAAGAGCCTGCTGGCAAGAGGGCGCACACTGCCTACCAATTTTACACGGGATGTGATCATGAAAGCGCCGTCCCATGATATTATGAACAAGCTGTCCCGCAGCGTACTTACACTTGCATCCTATGACAACAATGCGGATGATATCAGCTTGCCCAATGTCCTGCGGCAGTGCCTAATGCTGATCTCTGTTTTTCCCATGCTTGCTGTATATTCTTATCATGCATATAACCATTACGAGCGGGGCGGCAGTCTGTACATTCACTATCCGGATGATACACTTTCCACAGCAAGCAACTTCCTGCGGATGCTGCGTCCTGATATGCAGTATACACCACTCGAGGCAAAGGTGCTGGATCTGGCACTGGTGCTGCATATGGAGCACGGCGGCGGTAATAATTCCAGCTTTACCACACATGTTGTCACGTCATCAGGTACGGATACGTATTCGGCGATCGCGGCTGCGCTCGGAAGCCTTAAAGGACCGAAGCACGGCGGTGCAAATATTAAGGTCGTGCAGATGTTTGAGGACTTAAAACGAAACATTACCGATCCAACCGATGAAGAGCAAGTCAAGGGATACCTGAAGCGGATCTTGAACCGAGAAGTGTTTGATAAAAAGGGACTCATCTATGGTATGGGTCATGCGGTATATTCGATCTCTGACCCACGTGCACAGATTTTCAAATCCTTTGTGCATCAGCTGGCACACGAAAAGGGTAGGGACGATGACTTTGCACTCTATACCATGCTCGAGCAGCTTGCACCAGAGGTCATTTCAGAAGAGCGCAAGATCTATAAGGGTGTCAGTGCGAATGTGGACTTTTACTCTGGCTTTGTGTATTCTATGCTGGATTTGCCGCATGAACTCTATACGCCTATGTTTGCAATCGCGCGCATTGTAGGCTGGAGCGCACACCGACTCGAAGAACTGATTAATGTGGATAAGATCATCCGTCCAGCGTATCGTGCTGTTTCGGACGAACATCACTATATGCCACTTTGTGACCGATAAAAAGCCATGCCGTTATGAAACATTCATAACGGCATGGCTGTGTTTTATTCGCCCTTAAAAGCGTCCTTTACTTTATCCCAGAAAGATTTACGCTGTACCTGATTCTCGTCCGTTGTGGAGGACTCAAAATCACGGAGCAGCTTTTTCTGGTGCTCGGTCAAGTGAGTCGGAACTTCGATGTTCACACGTACATACTGATCACCACGACCGCGACCGTTTACGTTTTGAATACCCTTGCCGCGCAGACGGAATACTGTGCCTGTCTGTGTGCCTTCCGGAATGGTGTATTCTACCTTTCCGTCGATGGTTGGTACTTGCAGAGTGTCGCCCAGTGCAGCCTGTGGGAAGGAAATTGGAATCTCACAAACCACATTGTTGCCTTCGCGGGTGAAAATTGGATGTGGACGGATCGAAATGGTTACGATCACATCGCCGCTTGGACCGCCGTTGGAGCCTGCGTTGCCTTGACCGCGCAGCTGGATGGACTGTCCATCATCGATACCAGCTGGGATCTTGACCTTCAAAGTGCGGCTGTTGCGTGTCTTGCCCGTACCGCTGCACTTTTTACACGGCTTGCGGATGATCTTACCTGTGCCGTGGCACTCCGGACAAGATGCCTGACTCTGGAACATGCCGAGCGGGGTGCGCTGGGTCTGTGTGACCATACCAGAGCCATGACAGCGAGAACAGGTTTCCACAGTGGAACCCTTTTCTGCACCTGTGCCGTCACATGCGTCACAGCTTTCAGTACGATTGATGGTAATTTCCTTTTCACAGCCAAATGCAGCTTCCTCAAAGGAAAGCATAATGCGCTGCTGAATGGTTTCACCGCGCTGCGGTGCATTGCGGCGCGAACGGGAAGAACCGCCAAAGCCGCCGCCAAAGAAAGAACCAAAGATATCGCCCAGATCGCCCATATCAAAGCCGCCGCCGAAACCGCCGCCAAAGCCGCCTTGACCTGCACCATAATTGGGGTCAACGCCTGCAAAGCCGAACTGATCGTAACGGGAGCGCTTATCTGAATCAGAAAGCACCTCATATGCTTCGTTCAGCTCCTTAAACTTTTCTGCCGCGTCTGGATTGTTGCGGTTTAAGTCAGGGTGATATTTTTTTGCGAGCTTACGGTGTGCCTTTTTGATCTCGTCATCAGAAGCGCCCTTCGCTACGCCAAGTACGTCATAATAATCTCTTTTGTCTGCCATGTGTCTAAAACCTCACACGTTTTATCAAGTGGGAAAACAGTGGAAAACGGAAAGGACCGAGATCCTTTCCGTTTTATATGCTTACTTCTCGTCCTTCACTTCAGTGAAGTCAGCGTCTACGAAGTCACCCTGTGCACCAGTGTCCTGTGCGCCGCCCATATTCGGGTCACCCTGCGGAGCCTGCTGCGCATAGATCTTCTGTGCGATCTCGCCAAACTTCTTAGACAGAGAATCAGAAGCCATCTTGATCATCTCAACGTCAGAACCCTTGAGCACTTCCTTGACCTTTTCGATCTCAGCTTCTACTGCACTCTTTTCGTCTGCGCTCAGCTTGTCACCCAGCTCACTCATTGCCTTCTCGGACTGGAACACGAGCTGCTCTGCACCGTTGCGTGCGTCAACTTCTTCTTTACGCTTCTTGTCCTCAGCTGCGAACTGCTCAGCTTCCTGCATTGCCTTGTTGATCTCGTCCTGAGACAGGTTAGAGGAAGCGGTAATGGTGATCTTCTGCTCCTTACCAGTGCCCAGATCCTTTGCGGATACATTTACGATGCCGTTTGCGTCGATATCGAAAGTAACTTCGATTTGCGGAACGCCGCGCGGAGCCGGAGCGATGCCGTCGAGGGTGAAGCGACCGAGGGTCTTGTTGCCAGCAGCCATTTCACGCTCGCCCTGAAGAACATGGATTTCAACAGACGGCTGGTTGTCAGCGGCGGTGGAGAATACCTGGCTCTTCTTGGTCGGGATGGTGGTGTTGCGCTCGATCAGACGGGTGCAAACGCCGCCCAGTGTCTCAATACCGAGAGACAGCGGGGTAACGTCCAGCAGCAGAACGTCCTTGACTTCACCGCCGAGTACGCCGCCCTGAATTGCTGCACCAATCGCAACACATTCGTCTGGGTTGATGCCCTTAAAGCCTTCCTTGCCAGTGATGTTCTTAACAGCTTCCTGTACAGCCGGAATACGAGAAGAACCACCAACCAGCAGAACCTTCTCAAGGTCGCCAGCCTGCAAGCCTGCGTCACTCATTGCCTGACGAACCGGTCCCATGGTTGCTTCAACGAGGTCTGCGGTCAGCTCGTTGAACTTTGCACGGGTCAGGGTCAGCTCAAGATGCTTCGGGCCAGTTGCGTCTGCGGTGATATACGGCTGGTTGATGGAGGTAGAGGACATGCCGGACAACTCGATCTTTGCCTTCTCAGCAGCTTCCTTGAGGCGCTGCATTGCCATCTTATCCTGAGACAGGTCGATACCTTCCTGATTCTTAAATTCCTGAACCATCCAGTCCATAATGCGCTGGTCGAAGTCGTCACCGCCCAGATGGTTGTTACCAGCAGTTGCCAGAACTTCCAGAACGCCGTCGCCGATATCCAGAATGGATACGTCGAAGGTACCACCGCCGAGGTCATATACCATGATCTTCTGCTCGGTTTCCTTGTCTACGCCGTAAGCCAGAGCTGCTGCGGTTGGCTCGTTGATGATACGCAGAACTTCCAGACCTGCGATCTTACCAGCGTCCTTGGTTGCCTGACGTTGTGCGTCGGTGAAGTATGCCGGAACAGTGATAACTGCCTGTGTAACAGAAGAACCAATATAAGCCTCTGCATCAGCCTTCAGTTTTTGCAGAACCATTGCGGAGATCTCCTGTGGAGAGTACTTCTTATCGTCAAGGTCAACACGGTAATCAGTACCCATGTGACGCTTGATTGAGCTAATGGTGCGGTCTGCGTTGGTTACAGCCTGACGCTTTGCAACCTGACCAACCATACGCTCGCCAGTCTTAGAGAATGCAACAACAGAAGGGGTGGTTCTTGCACCCTCTGCGTTTGCGATAACGGTAGGTTCGCCGCCTTCCATGACAGCGACACAGCTATTTGTGGTACCTAAGTCAATACCAATAATCTTGCCCATAATTCAAGACTCCTTATCAAATCACAACAAGTGTTTTTTACAGTAGTAGTATATCCAAAAAAGAGAAATTAGTTTGCAACCTTAACCATTGCGTAGCGGATGACCTTGTCATCAAGCTGGAAGCCCTTCTGGAAAACCTCTGTAATGACGTTTTCACCCTGCGTGTCATCATCGATATGCATGACAGCATTGTGCAGATTGGGATCGAAGCTTGTGCCCGGCTCGGCAGGAATTTCGGTGACGCCCAGACAAGCGAAACTCTCGATCATCTGGTTGTATGTCATTTCAATGCCCTGCTTGTAGGCAGCATCCTCAGTGGGCTGTGCCAGTGCGCGGGAAAGGTTATCTACTGTGGTCAAAAGTGCCTTGACAGCATATGCAACTGCCTCAGCGTGTACGCCGTCGCGCTCGGCGCGGCTGCGCTTACGGAAGTTATCATACTCCGCCGCCATGCGCAGGAAACGATTGTTAAGCTCGTCATACTGCTGCTGCAAAGCGCCAGATTCCGAATCGGAAACGTCGGTAGTCTCATTTACAACTTCCGCTGTCTCAATGTTTTCAGCGGCTTCGTCTATGGTTTCCGCCGTGTTCATGTTTTCGTTTGCCATTCTATTACCTCAAATTTATTTATTTTCATCATAGAACGTTTCAGCAATCAATTTGTTTAGCCCCTTGGCAAAGCCGGAAAGCCGTGCAGAAAGGGAAGCATAGTCCATGCGGGTCGGACCGACAATGCCGATTATGCCTTGCCCCATGTCTCCGATGCCGTACTTTGCATAGATCATACTCGTGTCAGACAGCGGATTTTCGCCGTTCTCTGCGCCAATAAAAATCTGTACGCCATCAATTTCATGCTGAATGGGAATAAGATGTTTCTTATCATCATTCATATAGGCGAGAAGTGCCTGTGCTTTGCTGGTGTCGTGGTATTCGGGGAAGCGAAGCAGTTTGTTTGCACCTTCCAAAAATACCTTTTGGTTTTCCATGTCCTCGATCAGCTCCGAGATAAACTCAGCAACTGGTGCAAGCAATGCAGTCAGCCCAGCGGCGCGCTGTACAACATCGAACCGCTCTGCCGTAATCTGCGTAATTGGGATCGCAGTTAAGGTCTGGTTGAGCACATAGGCGAGTAGATCAGCCTGTTCACGGGTGACCGGAGCAGGTGTATGCACTAACTTGTTTTTTACAACGTTTGCATCGGTGACGATCACGACGACATAGGTGCGCTCATCGACTGAGATGAGTTCAAACTGCCGTATGGTCATATGCGACAGATGCGGTGTGACGGCAACGGTTGCATAATTTGTCAGCGAGGAGATCAGGCGTCCAGCTTCTTGAATGAGGCGGTCAAGCTCTTTGGCTTTGAGCGTCATGAGTGCGGTTTCGTCTCCTGTGCTGACGGGAGCAGTAGGGTGGCGCATGAGGTGATCGACATAAAAACGATACCCTTTATGCGAGGGAACCCGTCCGGCTGAGGTGTGCGGTTTTTCCAGATACCCCATTTCCTCAAGCTCACTCATCTCGTTGCGGATGGTGGCGGAGGAGAATGCCAGCTCAGGCAGTGCAGAAAGCGCTTTGGAACCTACCGGCTCAGCTGTGCGGATATATTCAGCAATAATCGCTTTGAGGATTTGCTGTTTGCGCTCAGAAAGTTCCACGTTTCCTATGCTCCTTTGCCATAGAATTGCTCTTAGCACTCGTTGCACCTGAGTGCTAAACTTAATGTACCACCATGAATGCTTTCTGTCAAGGGGCTTGTGTGAATAATTTATGAATGATTCTAAAGAAATTTTGACACTCCCCATGTCTAAAGACAGGGGATTCTCAGTTCGCTGACCGTAGCC
>JAHHRJ010000030.1 GCA_020025885.1 Butyricicoccus sp.
TCCTGCGGATTCACGCCTTTTTCTGACGAGAAATTTTTCCGAAAATCGCTCTTGCAGAATTATGCGGTATTGCCCTAAAAAAACAGTGAGCAGAAAACCGAGAAATGTATCAGAACTTCTCGGTTTTTCTTTTTTAGAAAATATTCGATTTCTTGTTGACAAAAGGAAGAATATCTCGTATAATATAATACGTCGCTGAGGAAAGCGGCTGGAAAACCGACGCGAGTGTGCTGGAACTGGTAGACAGGCACGTTTGAGGGGCGTGTGTTTCACGACGTATGGGTTCAAGTCCCATCACTCGCACCAAGTTTTTTAGAAATAAATATGCAGATGTGGCGGAATGGCAGACGCGCTAGCTTCAGGTGCTAGTGCTCGCAAGGGCGTGTGGGTTCAAGTCCCACCATCTGCACCAAGGAAAGATACCAGCTGGTATCTTTTTTTGTGCTTGAAATTGCTAGGAGGGCAGGTTATGGAATACGTTTATATGCTGGCGTGTGCAGATGATACCCTGTATACCGGGTGGACGAATAATTTGACAGCACGGCTCGCGGCACATAACAGCGGACGTGGTGCGAAATATACCAAAGGACGTGCACCGGTAAGGCTTGTGTTCAGCGAAACGTTTCCAAGCCGCTCTGAGGCATTGGGCTATGAAGCGGCAATCAAAAAACTCAGCCGTGTACAAAAGAATGCCCTGATTGCGGGACAGAATCCAGAACGTACAGAGTATTTGACCATTCTGGATGCGCAGGGCAGAGCGTGCGGGGATCGTCCTAGAAAAATCGTACATGCACAGGGGCTGCGCCATGGGGTGATTCATCTATGGGTGTTTGGTATGCAGAATGGTGTGCATGGGATGTGGCTTCAGCGGCGTGCGCTCGATCGCCCGCTCTATCCGGGGCGCTATGACCTTGCGGCAACAGGGCACATCGATGCAGGAGAGACACCGCTTGAGGCAGTATTGCGTGAGGCACAGGAAGAATGCGGGCTGAAACTGCAAGCATCTGATGTGATCATGTTAGAGCAATCGTTTCATCAGACGTATCCAAGACCAGATGGGGGACTGGATGACGAGATTGCATATATCTTTGTATGCACACCGCAAGAAGAAACGGCGTTCTGCATCGGATCGGAAGTGATGGAAATGCGCTGGGTATCCTGTGCGGCGTTTGCAGAGGCGGTAGAGCAGGACAAAGCACTCATTTTTCCGGATGGTACGCAGCTCGAACGCGCAGAGCTTTGCTGCCGCGCAGATGAATGGAAAGCAGTCTGTACGATGTTAGAGCGAAATAGATAAAATAAAAAAGACCAACCCAAGGGCGAATTCTCATAGGGACACAAAGTGAACCGTGCGTAAGTCTGATCTGGAAAGACAGGTTAACTGAATAAATGAACAAATATGCCAGCCCGTAAAAAGCGGACTGGCATATTGAACTATTCTGCAATACTCTTTCGGAACATGATCCAAGTGCTGATAAAGTAGCACAGAAGCAGGATTCCAAGAATTCCTATAACCGCACCGATCTGTGTCCAAAGTACGGTGTAACCGATATAGGTGCCAACCTCTACGGATAACATTTTTATAACATATCCCAAAACAACAGCAGACATCAAAATTGCCAAGCCAACCGGAATACCAAACCATACACTAAGCTGCTTGAGAATCAGGCTTCTGATTTCGGTTTCTTCTACGCCCATTTTACGCAAAACAGAAAAGCGGTAGTGAAATTTGCCTGAATCCAACAGCTGCTGCAAGGCAAGCACCGTCAGGCACATCAAGGTTAGCACAACAGCACCATAAATCATAGCAGCTTTCAAAATAAAGTTGATGGTAATCGTACTATTGACCTGTGTTGTAGAAGTACGAATGGAATAAAATGGCTGTCCCTCTTCTGTGGTATTTGTATGGTATTCGTTGAACATACGCTCTAAGGTAAGCGCATCCTCGTGGGGGATGGGTTCTTGTGTGAGGATATAGCGATTTCTGCTGACAGCCAACAGCTGGTTTGCTGTTTCATCCGGTATCACATAAACAACATCAGTATAGAAATTATAAATCGTTTCGCCCATCGAAGCTTGGAATACGGCGCTTTCACTGAGATGCAAATTTCCTGCATCTGTTTCCAAAACAGGATGTGCCTTTATAAATTTCGCAATATCCTCCTGTGTGCCGGTCAGCTGCCATTGCGTGGTGAATTCATTCTGTCCCAGCTGAATTGGTTCATATCCCAGCATTTCCCGAATGGTATTATAATCACTCAGTGCGATTGCCACCGGTGGAAAATCATATTTCACCCTCTGATGAAATTGCTCCTGCTTGGGCAGATATTCAGAAAAGGTCAGGTCACAGACCGTTTCAATGTGGTGTTCCTCTAAAAATTCTGTTACTTCCTCATAGTTTGTATTCGGAAGTTCCTCTGTTTTATAGATGTGATGATATCTGCTGGAAATTTGAATATCATACATGGAGCGGCTGTCCAGATACCCAAGGCTCCAGCCTGTCAGAATCGGTGCCAGAACAAACAGGCAGACAGAAAGCATCAAGGTCACACAGATTACCGTCATCGTTTTTAGATTGGTAGAGAACTTTGAGAAAATCTGTCCAAATAGGAACAGATTGGTATGGTGGTATTTATGTGCAATATTCGATTCCTTCCAGAAGAGGAGCGCGGCATTGGATAAGTAGATCGCAGCAGCAATGATAAACAAAATATCCGCAACCACAAACAGTAAATATTGGTTTTGCGTTGGTGCATCAAAGCCCAAAAAATAGGTTCTTTCCAATCCCGGAATGGACATGGCTGGAAGCGCGGTCAGGATTGAACCAATCAAAATCCCGCAAATTCGTTTCGCGTGGCTGATTTTTTTGCAAAACACCAAACTAACAATTTCCCATAACAGGGTAAGTGCCGGAAACAGGATATTTCCCCAATACATGAGCTTCACTGGCAACGGATGCCGTGAGTCAAAATAAAAATGATATTTGAGAATACCAGTAAACAGCATCCAGAGCAGCATGATGCTGTAAATGCTGCAAATAACAGTTATCCAGTGGCTTTTTTTGAGCGGCTTTTCGTTTTGCCTGTCTGCTGTCAGCAAATCAATGACCTTGCTTTTATAGAGAATACGGATATTTCCAAATCCAACAAACATCTGACAAAGAGAAAAGAATACCACCGTCAGTATAACTGTATCCTGAAATAATGTCCACGCAAAAGAATACGGCTTTCCGAAAGAAGAAAGCAGCATTGCCGTAATAAACTGAGAAGCAACTGCGCCGAGAAAAATTCCAAATGCGACGGAAATCATACCGAGAAGGAATGTTTCCCCAAAAAACAAAAGCCCTATCGTCTTTTGTTCCATACCCATGATAGCTTGAATGGCAAATTCTTTCTGCTTTGTTCGAAGCATAAAGCGATTGACATAGTGAATTAAAAACAGAAGCAATAAGCTGACCCCACAGATTGCCAACTTCATCCCTTGTGACAACATATTGAAATCAAATTGTGTTCCAAGATTAGGATGGTAATGGGTGCTGCAAATGGACAAAAAAGCATAAAACATGGTGGTACACAATGTCATCGTGACCATGTAGATGAGGTAGTCTTTTGTACTGCGGCGAACATTGCGGAAAGCGAATTTAGCGTACAGCATCCTGACAACCTCCCAGCATGGTAAGGACATCTAAAATCTTTTCAAAGAACACCTTGCGGGAATCATTGCCCTTGCGAATTTCCATAAAGATTTTGCCGTCACGCAAAAACAGGATTCGGTTTGTGTAGCTTGCGGAAAAAGCATCGTGGGTCACCATCAAAATGGTACTGCCCAGCTGCTCATTCATTCCCTGCATGGTGGACAGCAGCATCTGTGCTGAATGGCTGTCCAGTGCACCGGTAGGTTCATCTGCTAAAATTAACTTTGGGTCGTTGATGATGGCACGGGCACAGGCACAGCGCTGCTTTTGTCCGCCGGAAACCTGATAAGGATATTTATCCAAAATCTCTGCAATGTTGAGCTTTTGTGCCATGCTTTGAACCCGACCATCAATTTCATTTGCAGGCGTTTTGTTGATGGTCAGAGCCAGCGCAATGTTTTCTGAGATCGT
Source organism: Butyricicoccus sp. (assembly GCA_020025885.1). GTDB lineage: Bacteria > Bacillota > Clostridia > Oscillospirales > Butyricicoccaceae > Butyricicoccus. The sequence goes on from JAHHRJ010000030.1 coordinate 4,106, forward strand.
CAGCGTGTCCAGTAGGTTAAAGTCCTGAAACACAAAGCCAAGGTTTTCACGCCGAAAACGGGCAATTTTCTTGGCTCCAAGCTCTGTGATGTCAGTTCCATCCACCAGAATGTGTCCTGCGCTGACGGTGTCAATGGTGGAAATACAGTTGAGCAGGGTCGTCTTTCCAGATCCGGATGCGCCCATAATTCCCACAAATTCGCCGTGTTCCACCGAAAATGAAACATCGTCCAGTGCCTTTGTGAGATTGCCTTCATTGCCGTAATATTTTTGAATATGTTCTGCCTTCAAAATCTTATTCATTGTTCGTTACTCCTTGTTTGATTTTTGCGCAATGGTTCAATATGGTGCGATGAAACAAAAATTTGACCGCCAAGTAATAGGTTCCATAGATCATCGCAAACACCAACACGGTCACAAAACCGTACTGCCAGACAAGTCCCGGTTGTGCCAGAGTGGCTCCGAAGATTTGCTGTGTCCCCAACACAGCAAGCAGCAGGAGCAGCAGCGGAATACCCATCGGAATCAGAAACACAGTGGAAATTTCTCGGTTCAAAAGCCGTGTCTGTTGCTTTTGTTCCACACCCATATGATGAAGAAGCTGATAGTTCCGTCTGTTTATATCAATGGCAAAAAGCTGCTGAAATGCCAGCACCGCACAGGACAAAATTACGAAAATCAGGCTCAGATAAAGCCCGCAGAAAGACAGTGTGGTAAATCCGGTCAGGGAATTTTGTATTCCCCAAGCCTTGACGGCCACACTGATTGCTGTGTGCTCCGGCATAGAAGTACCGGGCAGAAGGATTGGAGTCCATGCTCCACTATTGACGAATCGCCGAATTTCAGAGCGAAGCTCCGGGTGTTTATCATCGTGAAGGGACAGTACCATACGGCATTTATCCGCAGACAAGGTACCTGCTATTTGGTCGGGCAGTACCAATACATAGCCCCCTGTTCCTGTCAACGTATAATTTTCCATTGGCTCTGTACGAAGGAACGGTTTTGCAGGAGTCAGAACCCTATCATTTATCAAAAGTTCAGGATGTGCTGAAATCGCATCTTGAATGGGTGCGTGATGTGTCCAGGTATCGCTGTGAACCAGATATTGTTCATTGGCAAGTGCGATTTCTGGATACCCTAATATTTTCCGCAGGATATTGTAATCCGACAGCGCCAATCCGTCGATTTTTTCATCAAATGTATACAAATGGTAAGTGTGTACATCAGAAACAGAAACAGTTTGCTCTACAAAATTCTGCACAGGTTTCATGCTTTCTTTTGTAATCGGTGCATTCACAGAAAACCCAATGTCATAGGGATATTCCCGCTCAATATTTCCCTTGTAACCTGCGCCCATCGTAAGTCCCAAAAACATGGTCAGCAAAGACAAAGACAGCAGGATCGAAATGACCGCCAGTGTGCGCCCAGACGATTGCAGCCGCCGTCCGATTTGCCCTAGAAAAAACAGGTTTTCATTTTTAAATCGATAATGGGAGCTTTTTTTCGCCCAGAAAATCAGTAAAATTGGAATCTGCCGATGAATGGTATAGAGACCGACCAGTAGACAGAGCACAGCCATCGCAAAATAGAGAAGAGCCAGATTCGTATTGATTTGCAGCCCACAAACGATCAAGAATCCGCCAATGACCATCAAGGGCATAGACAGCAGCACCATTCCCACATGGAACATGATGTTTCTTTGCTTCAAAGGTTCGTTCTGATGTTCCTCCTGTAACAGCTGGGCAATTTTACGGCGGCGCAGCGTTTGTGCTGCCCGCAAAAGACCAATTCCATACATCAGTCCGAACAGAGCCAAGGACAGCAGGCATGCTTTTCCTGAAAAGAAAATCTGGTAGGAATGGGGCAGATGGAAGATATTATTGACGATTTTCACCAGCACTCCAGTGAGTACTGTCCCCGCTGATATTCCCAATAAATAGGAGACAGAACCAATGACAGCATTTTCTCCCAAGAATAGACGACAAATCGTTTTCAGTTCCATACCCAGCAGCTCATAAATTGCGAATTCTTTTTTTCGCAGGGTGAGCATAAAACAGATCGCGTAATGCACCACAAATGAACTGATGACCGATACCAAAATGGACATTCCCAGAAGTCCTGTTTGCAGCATGGTCATATTTTCGCTCATGGTCAAAATGTCCTCAGAAAAGGAAAGCGACAAAAAAGAATTCATGAGTGCGGCAAGCACTGTAAGGGTAAGAAAATAAATAGAATAATCCCGCAGACTGCGGCGAATATTTCGAAAGACTAAAGTATAGTTCATGTGCTTCACCTCTTTCTGCTTTTAAGTATAGCCGATGACTCACGCCAATTGTATCAAGTTTCCTTACAAAGTTCTAACAAAAATGTAAGAAGTGCGAAAGCTCATCGCTTCCGCACTTCCGTAACCAAATCATTCAGATGAAATGACAGCGTAATGGTTGTGCCTGTTTCATCAGAGCGGGCAGTTAAACCAATGCCCAATTTATCACAAAGCTGCTTGCAGAGATACAGACCAATCCCGGTCGAGTTTTCCCGCTCTCTGCCGTTTTGTCCTGTAAAGCCTTTTTCGAAGATGCGGGGCAAGTCGCTCTCTGCGATTCCGATTCCGTTGTCTGTAATCCAAAGTTCCACCGTCTGTCCCGTCTGTCGAACAGAAATATGCAGCTGCGGAGTAGAACTTCGATATTTGACTGCATTGATAATCAGCTGGTCTAAAATAAATTGCAGCCACTTTTCATCTGAGAAAATAGTTAAATCAGAATCCTCTACATCTACTGCAATCTGATTTTGCATCAGCAGATACTTGTTGTCCGTAACTGCTTCATGTACCACATGGGAAAGCTGAATTTCCCGTACCAGATAATCCTTTTCTGTATGCTCACTACGGGCATAGAACAAAGCTTGTTCCGTAAAGCGGTCTGTCTTTTCCAGCTCCGAGAGAATCGAGCGGGTAAGCGGAGAACGATTATTTTCACACAGCAGCTTCATGGCTGTGATCGGCGTTTTTACTTCATGCACCCAGCCCTCGATGTATTCCTTGTATTCTTTCTGATTCCGCCGGTTTTCTTCCAGCTTTTCCAGCATGGATTTTTCTGCCAGCTGCAAAAGCTGATGGTAAACTTCATCTTCTGCCCGGTTGGTATTTGGAAGTAACTCTGCAATCAAATACCGCTCATTTAGCTTTTCTGCCATATCCAGCAGCGTGTTCAGCTCCTTTTTACGCAGGCAAAAGCACACAAAGAGCCACAGCCCAACAACCATCATCCAGACAATGACAATCAGCAGAACCGCCGATCGTTCCAGGCCGCAGATCAATAAGAAGCTGACCAACGCTGTAATGCTAAGAAGATTCAGCAGGAGCATGGGGGTTTGGTTTTTCAGCCATAGTGTTCCGTTCATAGGGTGTACCCCTGCCGATGCTTTGTTTTGATAAAGTCAACAAGACCGATGGTGTACAGCTTTTCCCGGATTCGCCCGATATTTACACTCAGCGCATTATCATCCACATAAAGCTGATTATCCCACAGAAAGTCGATAATTTCCGCTCTGGAGCAAATTTTCCCGCCGTTGCGGAATAGATAATACAGAATTTTCATTTCATTTTTCGTCAAATCAATATCCTGACCTGCAAAGCTCAGTTTTCCGGTTTCTAAATGCAATACTGCGTCATTCCAAGATAGCTGTTGATCATCGTTCTGGGGGTGGAAACGCTTGAGCAAGGCTGCAATCTTTGCCAGTAGGATTGCTGTATTGTATGGTTTGGTAATAAAGGCATCACCGCCCAGCATAATGCTTTGCAGCTCGTCCATATCAGAATTACAGCTTGTGACAAAAATAATGGGAACATCCGTAAAGCTGCGAATCTGGGTGCAGAGGGTGAAACCACTGATACCCGGCAGCTTGATGTCCAGTAAAATCAAATGAGGCTTTTCTTTTTTGATTGCACTGGGAATATCCTCGAAGCAAGCTGGCGCAGTTACCTCATATCCGTATGAAGATAACAAAATTTGAATCTCCTTGCGAATAATTGGATCATCCTCAATCATGGCAATTTTATAGTTTGACAAAATATCACCTTCTTTTGCTTTTTATGTATGACACTGCCAAGTTAACCCAATGCAGAGCCATACTGATTTTTATAATTTCGCTTGGCAATACAAACTGATCTGAATGCTGTACTCCAGAATAGGGGCTGTTTGAAAAATCGAAAATTTGTCTTTTTCTACAGGGAACGGCATCCACTGCGTTAAAAATACTCGAAATCCATCAAGGATTCCTGCGTTTTTTGCCTTGTGGCTGCTCGCTCCCTGCGAAAAATCCGTCAATTTCTCTATTTTCAAACAAGCCCTAGAGGGAATAGTATCCAATGCGTTAAGGCAACACCGCACAATGTCATCTGCGGTGCTTTGCGAAAAATTCGTTAATTTCTCTTTTTTCGATGTTGCAAAAAACTCTCCATGCGTGCATTATCATAACAGCAATGTGTTTTCCCCATGCTTTCAGGGCTTATCGACCAGCTTTCCTGAAGAACTTCTGGATGAGGTTGCCAGCAAACAACAGGAGCATGAGGTTTCATAACAGGAAAACGGGCGGCTGTGCCGAAACACAGCCGCCCTCCACAGGAACAAATCTTAAATTGACAGGGGTTTAGCAAATGTTCCTATGGAACGCCGCAGAAGGTTGGTCTTTTTTATGAACGAATAGATGCACCGACAATGCAAGCAGAAACTAAGAAAATTCCTGCCAGAGTAGCAGAGATCATAGCTTGTCGGTGACATTTTTTTGCCATAGGTGAATCTTTCCCAAGGGCTGCGGATTCACTGTTTGGACCTGTCAAATGTCCATACTTAATCTGCAAAAATAGGGTGATTGCGGCACTCACCGCAAAAGCGGCGAATAATATAGCTAGGATCAGCTTCATTACTGAATGCAGTTCATAACAACAGCAATGACAACAAAGATGATGCCCATTACTGTGGTCAGGCGAGACAGCGTGCGCTGCATGTTGCTAGCCTTAGACTGACCAAAGAAAGTATCTGCGCCGCCGGAGATGGAACCGGACAGACCCTGACGTGCGCCCTGCTGAAGCAGAACAACAATGGTCAGGAATACGCAGGCGATGACTTCCACAATGGAAAGGGCGAGTTTTACGGTGCTCATGTTGATTCCTCCGAAAATCCAATTTGTGTATTCTATCCCTGAGATAAACACCCCACATGGGGCACAATTGCATATCTTATATCATAACATGATTATGTCATTTTTGCAAGTGCAAACGAGAAAAAACGACATAATCCAAAGAAGATACCAGATTTGAGGATATAAAATTGCAGGGATCAGAGGGAAGTGGGCATTGCTGCACGGAGCAGATCAGCCAGTGGTGCACCGGCGCGGTTGGATGTGATTTTTCCAGATGTCATATGGATGACGGAAAAACGGATCGAGGACCAGCCTGCCTGTGGCTTGTGATAGCTCACTTCACTTGCACGCCAGCGCAAACGAGCGAGCGCGGAAGCATCTGCGGATTGGCAGATCAAAATGATACTAATGAGCGTAAACTGGTGGGAGGGGTCCGGAGATACCAGTGTTTTTTGTACTTCTTGTGCATAACGCCACCAGTCGTCCAGTGCAGCACGGTCAAAATGCGGCACAGAAAATAATAAGCGGTGTTCATGGCTGTGGACAGGAGGACCGCCGATCGGAATGACACCGAGCATTTTAGGCTCCATGTTGCTATCAAACTGTGCATGCAGAGCAGTCAAACGGTTAACCACGGATACATTGCGCTTGCTTTGAAAAAGAGGATCTAAATGCGCTTCGATGCTGTCACGCCATGCAGTAAAATAAGAGGGAAAGTTTTCTTGTTTGTTCATAAAAAATGTCTCATAAATCAGATGGATATTCGCCCGCTTCTGTCATCCTGCGCAGGGTTTCTTGTACATTGGGCTTGTCTGCCTGATAGGTGACACCAAACCATTTTGAGTCTGTTGTCAGTACCTTGGCAGTTGCCTTGTCCTGAGTAATTAGTGTATCCACAGCAAAAGGCAAGTAAAATTCAGCCTTCATTGGATCTTGCGGCAGCTTCTCACGGAAGAAGTCATGCAGCTGTGTATCCAGCTCACGCAGGAAAGAAGGTGTGAAGCCCCAAAGATTCATGGAAACTGGAGTGCCCTGTGCGATCTCACCACCCTCTCCGTCGGTAAAGCGGATCACGCCGTCTGTGTCCTTTGCGATCTTGGTACGCTCAACGATATCGGACAAGAATCCGTCCGCATCCGTTGTACATACGCCGCGGGAAACTGTGCCGTTTTCAGTCAATGTGTTTTCGACTGCGTAACCAACCATGCAATAGTGGTACTTATCGTCATCTGCTGTATGCGCCAGAAAATCATACATCTTTGCAAAGGCATCTGCGCCGTAGAAATCATCAGCGTTGATGACAGCAAAAGGTGCATCGACAGTATCTTTGACACAATAGATCGCGTGTCCTGTGCCGAGCGGCTTTTCGCGTCCTTCTGGTGCAGAGAGATCTTTTGGAAGCGCAGAAAGCGTCTGATAAACATAATCTACCTGCATAAAACGGCGGGCTTTGTGACCGATCGCTTTTTCAAATGCTTCTTCCAGCTCCGGTTTGATGATAAAAACAGCGCGGCGGAAGCCGGCACGATATGCGTCATAAATAGAATAGTCCAGAATAATCTGTCCATTCGGTCCTAGTGGGTCAATTTGCTTGAGTCCACCATAACGGGAACCCATGCCAGCAGCCATGATAACCAAAATCGGCTGATTCATTTTTATATCTCCTTTCCAAATATGCGTTCTCACAATGTTATCAAAATGTACCTCTATTATAACCGACAAGTGTCGTAGTGGCAAGAGTGGGGGTGGTAAAATTGACAAATTATACTGCTGTAACATATGAAAAATTAAACAAGTTAGAAAAAATAAAATTTGTTAGACGCAGAACGCGCGAATACATTGAAAAAAACCCGGTAAAATGATAAAATATGTAAAGTTGAAAACAATGTAAAACAACAGCTTTCTGTCTATTTTGCTTAGTACGAAAAGAGAGGTAAATCTATTATGATGCGCAGAACGAAAATCATTTGTACGCTTGGTCCTGCGACCGACGACAAGGAAGTCCTGAAGGACATGATGCGTGCGGGCATGAACGTTGCTCGTATGAACTTTAGCCATGGTTCCCATGAGGAGCACAAGGATCGTATGGATCTGGTCAAGGCATGCCGTGAAGAGCTTGGCCTGCCGATCGGTATCATGCTTGATACAAAGGGTCCGGAAATCCGTACAAAGACCTATAAGAATGGCAAGATCGAAATTCAGGACGGTCAGACCTTTACCCTGACCACACGTGACATTGAAGGCGATGAGAGCATCGTTTCCATTACCTACGAAGGTCTGCCGAATGATGTACAGCAGGGTACCCGCATCCTGATTGATGACGGTCTGATCGCATTTGAGGTACAGGAAGTAAAGAACGGTACTGATATCGTTTGTAAGGCACTCAATGGCGGTCCGCTGTCGAACCGTAAGTCCATCAATGTACCGGGCATCAAGCTCAACATGCCTTTCGTTTCCGAAAAGGATCGCGCAGACATTATCTTTGGTCTGAGCCAGGATATCGACTTTATCGCAGCTTCCTTTACACGTACCCGTCAGGATATCCTTGATATCAAGGCAATCCTCAAGGAGTATGGCAAGGAAGATGTTCAAATCATCGCAAAGATCGAGAACATGGAAGGCGTAGACAATGTACGCGATATTCTGGAAGAGGCAACCGGCGTTATGGTAGCCCGCGGCGATCTCGGCGTAGAAGTACCATACTATGAGCTGCCAGAGATCCAGAAACACCTCATCAAGACCGCAATCTCTATGGGCAAGCGCGTTGTAACTGCAACCCAGATGCTTGACTCCATGGCAAAGAACCCACGTGCAACCCGTGCAGAAGTATCTGACGTTGCAAATGCTGTATTTGATGGCACATCTGCAATCATGCTGTCTGGTGAGACCTCTGTTGGTAAGTATCCGGTCGAGACCGTTCGCACCATGTCCCTCATCGCATCCAATGCAGAGGCTAAGATCCATTATGATCGCCGCCGCGTGACTCGTGACGAGTTCACAGGTATGGATATGAAGGGTGACAAGAAGACCAATGCGATCGCACATGCAACCTGCACCACTTCCGCAGATCTGGGCGCAAAGTGCATTGTTGCAGTTACCCGCTCTGGCTCCACTGCTTATGCAGTATCTTCTTTCCGTCCGGGCACTCTGATCGTTGGTGCAACCTACGACGAAAAGACCTTCCATCGCATGACCATGTCTTGGGGCGTTCTGCCAGCTCTCATTAAGGAAGTTGGCTCTGGTACTGAGCTGTATACACAGGCGGTGCATGCAGCAGTTAACGCTTGCGATGTAAAGCCGGGCGATATCATCAGTGTAACTGCTGGTATGCCAGTTGGTCATGTGTACTATACCAATACGCTGCGCGTGATCGAAGTAACGCAGGCTTACATCGATATGGCGTTCGAGGACGAATAATTGAGCATTCGGCGACTGCTCCGTGTCATATGGCGATGCCTGCTTCTGGTCATACTCGTCATATTGATTGCTGGCGGCTGGTTCGCATTTCGATTCTTTTCGGACAACAGCTACCAGCGGGATACAGAGTCGCTTCAAGGAGCAGACCTTGCAGTTCAGGAAAAAGCGGACAGCAGTGTTACAAACATTGCACTGTTTGGCGTGGATGCGGACCATGATGGAACGCGCCGCGCCGACTGCATTATGGTGCTGTCGCTTGACCGCGCAGATGGAGAAGTCAAAGTCACTTCTCTCATGCGAGACTCCAAGGTGCAAATCGACGGACATGGCACAGGTAAACTTAACCATGCATATAGCTATGGCGGTCCTGCGCTTGCCATCCGTACGATCAACCAGAATTTTGATCTCAATATTGAACACTACGCGCAGGTCGATTTTTCACAGATGGCAAATCTGATCGGCGCATTGGGCGGTGTTGTGATCGATGTCAAAGAAAAAGAGCTTCGGGAACTGAATAAGTTTATTGGGGAATACTGCCGCGCTGCCAAAGTACCGAACTGTCCTGTTGAAAAGGCTGGGGTACAGACGCTCAATGGCATTCAGGCAATGAGTTATGGACGCATCCGCAAGGGTGGGATAGGCGATGACTGGGGGCGCGTAGAACGGCAGGCAGTGGTGCTGGAGGCAATGTTCCAGCGTGTGCAGGGGATGTCCTTGCAAGAGCTGGCAGATCTTGCACCCAAAATGCTGAAATACGTCACATCCGATCTATCCATACTCGAAATCACAAGACTTGCAGCAGGCTTGCTGCGGCATGGAATGCCGAAGATCGATCATGGAAGAGTTCCGGCGGATGGAACTTGGGATTATGGCGGAAAAAGTCAGCAGTATATTGTCTTTGATCTGGAGAAGGCGTCTGCTCACCTAAATGATTATATTTACAAGGATGTTCCGCTCAGCGGTTCATAAAGAAAAACGGACGCGTATGCGTCCGTTTTTTCATGGAGTATTTTATTGTGAGCAGGTTTCAGGTCCTTGTTCCCGTGACTCTCGCAGCCAGCGGTAAAAGGTAGATACAGAGACATGCAGGCGCTGCGCAGCTTCCTCAGCGGAGATGTCGTGTTTTTCATAAAGCCCACGGATCTTATTAAAACGCTTATCCGAGCGTTTTTTGCTGGGGCGTCCTAGGCTGACACCACGGCGCTGTGCTTCCTCTCTGCCAGCTTGCTGGCGTTCGTATAACTCATTCTGTGCCTGTGTGCTGACTTCGCTGAGTGTCTCTTCCACAAGTGAACAGATTAGTTCTCGCAGCGTTCCAGAACCGGTTGGCTGATCGAGTGTCTCTGGCGGTATATCGAGTGCAGCTAGCCGTGTGCGCAGGATATCATCGATCTTGTCCCGCCCCAGTCGTTTGTATCCTGGCATCATGTGGTATCCCCCTTATTGCCTGATGATATAAAGTGTCATGAAATATATCTTATTTTATACCAAATCGGCGTGGGAGACAAGCGGTAAAAATTTAGTTGTCTTTTGCAGCTGCAATTAAATAGCGGTAAACTTGTGGCTTGAATTGTTCATAAAGCCCAAGCTGGGTGTATAAATCCCGATAGAATTCAAAAAGTTCCAGTTTCGTTGTAACGGTGCACCCAAGAGATAAGGCGCTGGTCAGGCTCTTATCGCGTTTGCGGTAATAATAAATCGGGGTTTGCAGCGCACAGAATGTGTTTGCATAGCGGAAGTATTCCAGATTAAACTGAAAATCTTCGCTCCATTGTAGGGATTCATTGCACCGAATGCCATGCTGCATAATGAGGTCGTGCCGATATAATTTATTCCACATGACACCGTAATAAAAGCTGGCAGGCTCATCGAGGAGCTGGCGTGCAAATAAGCGCTGATCCATGACACGGGTAGTCTGTAAAAAACCGTAGACCGATGTTTTATCCTCAGTCACACGGCAGAAATGAGAGATCACCAAATCGGCATTGGTTTCTTCTGCACGCTCGACGAGAAGGCGGGTCGCGTTTGCGTCTAACCAGTCGTCACTATCCAAGAATTGCAGATACGTTCCGTGTGCACGTTCAATGGCAAGATTGCGGGTCGCTGAGACACCACTGTTTTCTTTATCGATCACACAGAAGCGTGGGTCGCGTTTGGCGTACATTTCGCAGATGGTAAGGCTTGCATCGCTGCTTCCATCGTTGACCAAAAGCACCTCAATGTTTTGATAGCGCTGACGGCGTACACTTTCGATACAGGTCGCAAGATCTGGGGCGGCATTGTAGACTGGTATAATAATACTGACCAGTGGATTTGATTCGTTCAGAACAGACATCTCCTTTTATATCGGGTGATTTTATTACTTAGTATATCATTTTCTATAAATACATGCCATAAAAAATAAAATACACACAAAAATAATTTCAGCTTGTCGAAAAAGTCTTTTCACTGTTTTGTCTCTAAGGCTGTGACCAGCTTACTGGTCAAATCGCTCAAGGCGGAGCGGATTTGCTCTGTATCTAGGGGGACTGAGCTCCTCTGGAAAGACTGTCCAAGATCTTCGATAGTCTCAAAAATAATTTGTTTTTATGCTGCTGGAGAGAGACTTTTTTAATCCAGTGCACAAGCTTTTTTCATCTCTGGGCATTCTGTTTGCGGTATGATCTTGTGTGTCGAAAATCTTTTAATGTGTGTTGATTTTCACACATTATAGTGTGTTTTATTGCAAGTATTTCTATAAAATGGATAAAATAAAAAATATTGTGAAAAAATATACAATCGGGATTGACGGAACCTTTATTAGAGATTAAAATAGGTGTATAGACCGATTATTGAATACCATGAAAGAGAGGCAATTTGGCTATGAAGGAATTTAATTACACAATTCAGGATGCTCTGGGCATCCATGCACGTCCAGCTGGTCAGTTGGTTAAGGTTGTAAAGGAGTTTTCCAGCAAGGTTATGATCGAGAAGGCTGGCAAGTCTGTTGACGCAACTCGCCTGATGAGCCTGATGGGTCTCGGCGTAAAGCAGGGTGACGCAGTTCGCGTAACTGTTGAAGGTGCTGACGAGGCGGATGCATGTGCAGCAGTACAGAAGTTCTTCACAGAGAACCTGTAAGTTTGTTGATACCGAAAAGGGCAGCCAATAGCTGCTCTTTTTCTATACAATCAGATTCTATGAGATCCTAAGAGAACAAATCCTGAGACTGTCGAAGAACTTTGACAGTCTTTCCAGAGGAACCCAGTCCCCCTAGATACAGAGCAAATCTGCTCCGCTTTGAGTGACGTGACCAGCAAGCTGGTCACGGCCTTAGTGGAAAGTGACCCACTGGATTGCTTTCTTAACCATTAAGGCGCACGTTGCACGGGTCGATGACAAAATTTGAGGTGTATGTCTTTTATGGAATGCTTGATCTCGCTCCATATGTAGCTCGCCAGCAAGGATCAAATTTTCTACGGAAGCACGTAAAAATTCCATCTCTGCAATGTCTTCTTGGATAAAAATAAGTCGTATACTTGACAGAATTATATCAAAACGTTATACTGAGCTTAATAATATTTTGGCTAAATGACCAAATTGGCGTGAGGGAGAAGATCATGGAAGAAAATAAGCACCTGCAGGAAGAAAATACGGAAGAACGTATTTTGGATGCGGCGTTTGATGTGGTCTATGAAAAGACTATCAGTGGAACACGCATGGCACTCATTGCAGAACGCGCAGGAATGTTCCAATCCAACATTCATTATTATTATAAATCTAAGCATGAGCTTATGATGGCGGTGCATAGAAAAGTGCTCGACCGCTGTGCAGAGTTACAGGAAGAGCTGCTCTCTACCTGCGGAAGTGATCTCAAAGAACGCATTGGCGTGTTTTGGGGACAGAAAAGAGAGTTTATAGTGAACGAACAGCGATATGATTTCGCTGAGATCGATTTTTGGGTGCAGTCTCGTGTGGATGCACAGGTAAAAGAAGTGTTTGTACAGTCATTTGTTGTATGGCGTGATAAAATTGAAACAATGCTGAAAGAATTTAATGTCCCAGACGAGCGGGCAGCAATGCTGGCAGTAGTGATGACTTCCATGATGGAGGGGGCATCGATCCAGTATCTGATTGATCCGGGCGCGTTCGACATTGATGCCTATTTCGATTATTGTACACAGATGGTCATTCGAGAGATTCGAAACGGCTGATTTTTGAAGGACGTAAGCCTGGAGGGGCTTGCGTTCTTTTTTGTTTATGTAGAAAGCACTAAGAATTCGGGAACAGTTTTGTGCAAAATGGAGAGAGAAGGGGTTGCTATGAAAACAATTTTGAAAAATGGTACAGTCATTACACGAGATCCATTGAATCCGATGTTCCAGAATGGAGCAGTTCTGTTTGAGGGTGGGATCATACTGGAAGTGGGAACGACTGATGCTTTGTGTGCGGCATATCCAGATGCGGTGTGCATAGATGCCAAAGGCGGCATTATTTTGCCAGGCTTTATCAATGCGCACCATCATATCTATTCGGCGTTTGCGAGAGGGCTTGCCATTCCGGGTGCAGCACCGAATGATTTTCCAGATGTGCTCGAAAAGATTTGGTGGAATATCGATCGTCATTTGATGCGCCCCATGACACGTGCTTCGGCGTATATGACGCTCATTGAAAGCATTCGTTCGGGTGTTACAACGGTATTTGACCATCATGCTTCGTTTGGTGACATTCCAAACAGCCTAGATGAAATAGCAGAGACAGCAACCGATCTTGGAATACGTGCATGTTTGTGCTATGAGATTTCTGACCGTGATGGCGCGGAAAAGGCGCGGCAGAGTGTATTGGAAAATGAGCGCTTTGAGAATTTCTGCAAACAGGACACGAGCAGGCTGCTTGCATCTATGTGCGGTATGCATGCATCGTTTACCATTTCAGAAGAAACCATGGAGTTTGCACGCGCACATACACAGTCTGGTTTCCACATTCATGTGTGCGAGGGCGCATATGACCGAGATCATTGCAGTGCGACCTACCATGAAACGGTGATTGAACGCTTGGCACGGCATGGTATTTTGGGAGAACAGACTATTTGTGGGCACTGCGTTTATCTGACGGACAGCGATCGCCAGACTTTGGCGGAGACTGGCACGGCAGTTGTGCATAATCCGCAATCCAATATGGGCAATGCCGTTGGTGTTACGGATGTGCTAAAGCTCGTAAATTCTGGCATTACAGTAGGCATGGGCACAGACGGATTCACCTCAGATATTTTGGAGTCGGTCAAGACAGCGAATGTATTGATTAAGCACATGAATCAGAATCCGTCTGTTGGATTTGGCGAAGTCATGGATATGACCTTTGTAAACAATGCAAAGCTCGCAGACCGCCATTTTGGAGATACCTGCGGTGTGATTCGCCCGGGTGCACGCGCTGACCTGATCGTTTCCGATTATTGTCCGATGACAACACTCACAGCAGATAATATCAATGGGCATATCACGTTTGGCATGAATGGACGCAATATCACAACGACTATTTGCGGTGGTCGCGTGCTGATGCAGGATCGTGTGCTTGTGGGCGTAGATGAAGAGAAGATCGCATATATGTGTAAAAAGCAAGCTGATGCGTTGTGGGACGCATTGGGTGTGAATCAATAAGCGTTTCCTTTATAATATGATGATTGGGAATGGAGAAATTTAAAATGAGTGATAAGATGAGAACAATTCCGTTTGACAAGCTGTTAGAGCGTTCCCTGCGCGATCTGCGACAAACACGCACTCTGTTCCATGTTCCGGTTGCCGATCATGTACCGGATCTGAATATGCAGTTTGCAGGACGTCCGCTGTCTTGTCCAATGGGACCCGCAGCAGGACCGCATACCCAGCTGGCTCAGAATTTGATTGCAGGATTTGGTGCAGGTGCACGTCTGTTTGAACTGAAAACTGTACAGATCTTACAGGGAGAACAGCTTGGCATTCAAAAGCCGTGCATCTGGACTGGTGATGAAGCGTATAACATTGAATGGAGCACGGAGCTGCCCATCGAGGAAGCACGCGATGAGTATATTCGTGCATATATCGTAATTCATCTGCTCGCAAAGGAATTTGACATGGACAACAAGTTTCAGTTCCATGCAAGCGTCGGATATAATCTCGAAGGCATCCAAAGTCCTCCGGTAGATGGATTTTTAAATGCAATGCTGGATGCATCCCAGACCGATTGCTGGAGATCGGCGACCCAGTGGACGCTGGAACATTTGAATCTGTTCACTAAGGTAGATGCAGACTTTGTAAAATCGATCAGCCCGTGTATTTCAAATACGGTTACCCTTTCGACCATGCATGGTTGCCCAGCGGATGAGATTGAGCGTATTGCAACCTATCTGCTGATAGAAAAGGGCTTCCATACATACATCAAGTGCAACCCAACACTGATTGGATATGAACGCGTCAAGGAACTGCTGGAAACCTTGGGCTATGGCTATATCGCATTTGATACCACACACTTTGACCATGATCTCAAGCTGGAAGATGCACTGGCAATGCTGCGCCGTCTGTGTGCACGTGCCATGGAACATGGTCGCGTATTTGGTGTAAAGCTCACAAATACATTCCCTGTACAGATTCACAACAAGGAACTTGCAGGCGATGCAATGTATATGTCGGGCAAGCCATTGTTCTCGCTTGCCATTCATGTTGCACGTGTTTTGAGCGAAGCATTTGATGGACATCTGCCGATCTCTTTCTCAGGTGGCATTGATCTGCATAATATCACAGAAGTGCTGGCGTGTGGTATTGCTCCCGTTACTGTGGCAACCATTCTGCTCAAGGCAGGCGGCTATCGCAACCTGACGCGTTTGGCAGGACTTGTACCAGAAACCGTTCCAGCACAGGTAGATGTGAAACGTTTGGCGGCGCTCTGTGACTCCGTTACACAGGACGCGCACTATCAGAAGAAGGCTGACCGTCCGTGTCCGGCACGTCCAGAAACATTCCCAGAAGCATGTTTCAAGTGCAAAAACTGTATGGATGTTTGTCCGAACCGTGCCAACTATCCAGTTCCAGAGCTGAAACTTTCCATTCATATTGATGCATATTGCAATGAGTGCGGAAACTGTGCTTGCCTATGCCCAATCGGCATTATTCCATATGCAGATAAATTTACGCTGTTCTCCTGTGACGAAGATTTTGAAAATTCTAAGAACGATGGTTTCCTGAATCGTCAAAAATATCGTTGGCATGGACAGGTTGGTACAGACTTTACTTGCCTGCCGCAGGAATTGCACCAGGCGATCGACAAGCTGCTTGGAGGTGACTTTGCATGATAACTTGTATCCAGAACGGCAAGATCGTAACTGGAGAGCGTGTCTTTGAAGCGGATATCTTAATTCAGGATGGACGCATTGCAAAAATTGGCACGGGGCTGACTGGGGAAAAGAATGTGGATGCGGGAGGCTGTTTGGTCTTTCCAGGTTTTATCGATGGACATACCCACTTAGACATGCCCGTTTCGGGAACAGTCACAGCAGATAACTTCAAGACAGGCACAGAAGCCGCGCTCATTGGCGGCACAACAATGCTCATTGACTTTGCAACACAGGATCAAGGCGGTACCCTTGCAGAGGCGCTACGCGTTTGGCATGGACGTGCGGATGGCAACTGTGCTTGTGACTATGGATTCCATATGGCAGTCACCGACTGGAATGAGCAGACACGCAAAGAACTGCATGAAATGGCAGAAGCAGGCATTACCTCATTTAAGGCGTACTATGCATATGGCGGGCTCATGCTGGATGACTGTGCAATGTATGACCTGCTGTGTGAAATGCATGAGATCGGCGGCATTTTGGGCGTACATTGTGAAAATGGCCCGATCTTGGAGCACTTGCGTGCAAAGGCGTTGGAGGCGGGCTGTACGGGCCCAGAGTGGCATGCACGCACACGCCCAGCAGTGATAGAGGGAGAAGCCGTATCGCGTTTTCTGCGCATTGCAGAGCTTGCAGACGCGCCCGCATGGATCGTGCACCTTTCGACAGAAGATGGACTCGGTGAAATTCGCGCGGCACGTGCACGTGGACAGCGTGTTTTGGTGGAAAGCTGTCCGCAATATCTGACCCTAACAGAAGAAGTATATGAGCGTACTGGCTTTGAGGCGGCAAAATATGTATGTTCGCCGCCGATCCGTCCGCAGAGCGATCAGGATGCGCTGTGGAAGGCGCTGGAAGCCGGTGAGATCGATATTTTGTCCACAGACCATTGTTCTTTTAACTTCAAGGGGCAGAAGGAAATGGGACGCACCAATTTTACAGAGATTCCCAATGGAATGCCAGGACTGGAGCATCGCCCGACTGTGATGTATACAGCGGCGGTGGCATCCGGACGGATTTCGGTGAGCGCGCTGTGTAAAATGATGGCAGAGATACCAGCAAAGATGTTTGGTGTATGGGGACAGAAAGGAAGTTTGGAAGTCGGTAAGGATGCGGATATCGTGATCTATGATCCGCAGGCAGACTTTACCATTTCGGCAGACAATCAGCATCATAATTGCGATTATACACCGTTTGAGGGATTTGAAACCAAGGGTTCTGTGCGCGATGTATTTTTACGCGGCATTCATGCAGTGCATGCAGGAGAACTTTTAGAAACTGGACGCGGTCAGTATGTTGCGCGAGACAAAATGATGGGGTGAGCAGTATGTATCAACTAACGATCAATGGTGAGCTATATGAGTCAGAACAAGATAAGCGCCTAATGGATGTTCTGCGCGGCGAACTCGGATACAAATCAGTGAAAGACGGATGCTCCGAGGGGGCATGCGGTACGTGTACTGTGCTCATCGACGGCAAGCCCACCAAGTGCTGTGTGCAGAAACTGTCCCGACTGAATGGAAAGACCATACAGACGATCGAAGGGCTTTCGGATATAGAGAAAGAGCTCTATGTCTATGCCTTTGGACAGGCAGGTGCCGTACAGTGCGGTTTCTGTATTCCGGGTATGGTGATCTGTGCAAAAGCACTGCTGGATGCCAATTTGAACCCAACACGTGATGAGATTGCGTTTGCACTCCGCAACAACTATTGCCGCTGCACAGGCTACAAGAAAATCATTGATGCGGTAGAAATCGCTGCACAGATCTTGCGTGACGGCGGCAAGATTCCGGAAGTACCGCCGATCACAGGTGTTGGCGGACAGGTGCACCGCATTGATGTACGACCCAAGGTGCTTGGCACAGGTGTTTATACCGATGACATAGAAATGCCGGGTGTGCTGTATGGTTCGGCTGTGCGTGCTGCGTATCCGCGCGCAGTCGTGCGTGCGATCGATACAAGTGAGGCAGAAAAGGTTCCGGGTATTGTTTGCGTGGCAACCGCGGATGATATTCCGGGAGAAAATAAGGTCGGACACATCAAGCACGATTGGGATACGTTGATTCCAGTCTATGGATATACGCACTGTCTGGGTGATGCCATTGTATTGGTATGCGGCGAGAATATGGAAGCCATAGAGCAGGCAAAGAAACTGGTACACATTGAGTATGATGTCAAGGAGTCGGTGTTTGACCCAATCGCTGCAATGGAGGAGGATGCACCCCGTGTGCACCGCAGCAGTAATATTTTGGCACATGAAAATCTGCATCGTGGTGACCCAGATACCGCAATCGCAAATGCAAAGTATGTGGTGACACAGCATTATGAGACACCATTTACAGAGCATGCCTTTATGGAGCCGGAATGTGCGATTGCAAGCTATGATAACAATTCCCATACCGTTAAGATTTGGTCAAGCGATCAGGGCGTTTACACCACACAGCATGAATGTGCGTTGATGCTTGGTCTGCCGGATGAGCATGTACACGTTATCAACGCGCTGGTCGGCGGCGGCTTTGGCGGCAAAGAAGATATGTCCGTACAGCATCATGCGGCACTGCTTTCTTACCTCACCAAGCGTCCTGTTAAGGTGAAGCTGACACGTGAGGAGTCGATTTTGGTGCATCCAAAGCGCCATGCAATGTCCATTGACTGCACAACAGCATGTGATGAGAATGGTATTTTGGTTGGTACACGTGTACGTGTTATTTCCGATACGGGTGCATATGCCTCCCTTGGTGGTCCTGTTTTGCAACGTGCTTGTACCCATGCAGCAGGTCCGTATAATTATCAAAACATTGATGTTGACGGTGTGGCTGTCTATACGAACAATCCGCCAGCAGGTGCGTTCCGTGGTTTTGGTGTGACACAGACCTGTTTTGCAACTGAGTGTAACCTCAATCTGCTGGCAGAGAAGGTCGGTATTTCTCCTTGGGAGATTCGTTACCGCAATGCGATCCGCCCAGGACAGGAGCTACCAAACGGCCAGATCGCATTCGAAGGAACCGCACTGGTAGAAACCTTGGAAGCTGTACGCGATGTATTTGAGCAGCATCCGCGTGCAGGCATTGCCTGTGCCATGAAGAATGCAGGCGTTGGCGTTGGCTTGGCTGACTGGGGGCGCTGCCGTCTCACCGTAGAGCATGGTAAGATCCATATTCGAGCGGGTGCTTCCTGTATTGGTCAGGGTTTGGGAACTGTACTAACACAAATCGTCTGTGAAGTGACTGGGGAATCAGCCGAAAATGTGGTATATATGGCTGCACAAACCAATACTGCACCAAACTCTGGCGATACATCAGGCTCCAGACAGACTCTTGTTACTGGTGAGGCGTGCCGCCGCGCATGTGAAAAGCTGGTAGAGGCACGCGGCACAGGTACACTCAAAGACCTCAATCGACAGCAATTCTTGGGCGAGTATTTGGCAAAGACTGACCCGATGGGTTCGGATAAGCCCAATCCAGTTTCTCATGTGGCATATGGCTATGCAACGCAGGTTGTATGTCTCAATGAAGATGGCACGATCGAAAAGGTGGTTGCAGCGCATGACGTAGGACGCGCGATCAATCCAAACGCATGTGAGGGACAAATCGAGGGCGGTGTTGTAATGAGCCTTGGCTATGCGCTCACTGAGCGTTTCCCACTCAAGGAAGGACGCCCAACCCTCAAGCTGGGACAGCTTGGACTGTTTAAGGCAAATAAGACGCCGGATGTACAGTGCATCCTGATCGAAAAGAATAAGCCAGACCTTGCTTGCGGTGCGGTAGGCATCGGAGAGATCACATCCATTCCAACTGCGCCAGCGGTACAAGGCGCGTACTATAAGATGGATGGAAAATTCCGCACTTCACTTCCACTTGTGGATACCCCATATACACCAAAATAAGTGCTGAGGTGTTTATGAAACAAAAAAAGCAGAGGAGACTCCTCTGCTTTTTTGTATATACATATTATAGTTTGGCAGAATCGATGATCCAAGTTTGTTTTCAAGTACCATTTGATTCACCAGCATAGCTGAGATAAGTTTCCATCATCTGTTTTGCATCTTCGGCTTGTGTGCCAGCGGATTCGCAGATAAAGCGCGGTGTCCAGCCGCGGCGGGCGATACAACGCGCAAGCGGTGCAAAGTCTGGACCATATTTGGTGTCCTCAAAGGTTAGATGACGCACTTCACCCTTTGCACTGTACTCGATGTGCGAAAAATGGCTGTGGAATATGCGGGCACGTTCTGTGCCGATCTTCTGCTCGAGCAGCGTCAGCACAGCTTCGAACGCATCTTCTGTCGAGCATTTGCCACAGGTGCGAGCGTTTAAGTGTCCAAAGTCGATGCAGGGAAGCAGGCGGTCGTCAAGCGCCACCAAGTCAAAAATTTCTTCCGCCGTGCCAATCACACTTTGCTTGCCCATTGTTTCAAGGCAAAGGGTTTGCGTTACGCCAGCACGTTCCACAGCGTCCAAAATGTCGCGGATGTTCTCGCGGGTGTTCTGAAAGGCTTTGTCGCGAGACTGCTTGCCGACACCACCGGTGTGTACAACAACGCGATCTGCGCCCATCCATTCAGCCGCCTGACAGGATGCAAGCACATAGCCAATATTCTTTTCAATTCGTTCCTCTGTACGAACAGAAAGATTGATATAATAGGGGGCATGCAGGGACATTGCGATATCATAGATCGCTGCCTGTGCGCCGATTTTGCGTGCGGTATCTTCTCCAACGTTGACACCGCGTCCGCACTGGTATTCGTAGGCGGTCAGCCCCATCTCGGAAAGCCAGCGTGGGGCATCAACAGTTGCCTTGAAGCCTGCATCTGCAAAAGACTGTGCGTTTCCGCCCGGTCCAAATTTAATATTCATTGCGATTTCTCCTTCGTGCGCGGCGGATAAAGGGACTTTCCAGAAAACGATATCGTGCGCCGATCCAGAGTTCATTGCGATCAATGGTCTCGATGTAACAGGTCAGTGCGCCAACATGGTTTCCCCCCAATGTATCCGTATAGATCTGGTCACCAATGACAGCGATCTGAGAAAAGGGGAGGCTCAGACGCTCTGCACCCATGCGAAATCCACGGGAAAGTGGTTTGAGGGCGCGTCCCTGCCACTCAATTCCGATGGACTCGGCAAAGATACGTACACGGTTTCCATTATTGTTAGACAGCAGCATGGGGCGAATGCCTGCATCACGCAGACTGTCCAGCCACGCGATCAGGCGGTCGTTGCCAGTGGGCTGGTGACGGGAAACCAAGGTGCCGTCCAAGTCGATCAGACAACCGCGAATTCCATGTTTTTTTAAAAAATCTGGGGTAATATCGGTTACTGTATCAAATACATAGCGTGGGGTCAATAAGTGCTTCATGTGTTCCTCCTGTCATAAAAATAAAACAGCACGCATAGAGATGGTTGTAAGTGTAAAAATGGAGGGTGGTTGCTTGATGGTGCAGGATCTGATTTTGGTATGTGCAGGCGCGGACAGTGTGCGTGCACGAGAAAGTGGTTTGCCGTTGCTGCAATTTGGCTTGCGTTTGCAGGCAGATGGCGGGGTGGCGCGTACCCTGTTATCCTCAGGGCATCAGGAATATTTGGGTGTGATCGAAAATGGGCTGACACGATTTTCTCCTATTATTTGCAGTCAGCTTTTGGCAGAGGTCGAGCGGGTAGGGGCGTCAGCTTTGTTTGTAGATTGCGAAACGCATACACAGGCTGTGGGTGATTTGTTACACGCGCTCGATGAACAAACAGCAAAACGCAAAGTGCAGCTGTTTGTTCCGCTTTGTCAGGCGCATGCAGTCACCCATGCCCGTTTGGTGGCAGAGACAGCAATCAGCGGCGGCTGCCTTCGAGAACGCTTTCAGACACTGACGCGTAAGTATCCAGGACGCATTGCGGCAGATCTCAGGGCGATCTCGCGTGATTTTTTATTGCCATCCTCAGATTCTGAGGGGACACCGTTATCTATACAGGAACGTGAGGAACTGCGTACACAACTCGGTGCACAGGCATTCTTTTCACATGAACTTTGTGCGCGGTACTTTACCTATATGGACAAGGAAAACAATGGGCACTTTGTGCTGTTTGATGATGCAGATACGTTGCAGGCAAAGTGCAGATGCTTAGAAAGTTTATCCGTGTCGCCGATTTTTGCACGGTATAGCGATGTAAGTGCATTCCTGCCTATGCTTTGATGAGATCGGCTGTGGATGCGCCGACCAGTGCAATCAGCTCATTTGGATCACATTCGATCTGCCAGCCGATTTTTCCGGCAGATACCATGATGGTCGGCAGGATTTCTGCGATCTCATGAAAAACGATGGGAAACGGTTTTTTCATGCCAACAGGAGAACAGCCGCCGCGCACATAGCCAGTCAGCGGCAATAGTTCTTTGACGTGGATCAGTTCGACTGCTTTTTCTCCGACTGCTTTTGCAGCCTTTTTGAGGTCGAGTTCTTCGGCAACTGGGATATCAAACACAAAAAAATTGCCGCTTTTTCCGCGTGCAACCAGTGTCTTATACACACATTCGGGGTCTTGACTGAGCAGTATGGCAACCTGTACGCCGTCTACGGCTTCTTTTCTGTGCGGATAGGTATGTGGGATATAGGATATCCCTTGCTGTTCTAAAATACGCATGACATTGGTTTTTTCCATGCTATATCATCTCCTAAAATGGTATTATAACATGCTTTTGCGGATACGCAAAGTAGTTGCCTGCAAAATTTCGCTGGTAATCTACAACAAATCAGTGTATAATGTCTGCAAAGCATAATAAAATGTACACACAAAAAATGGAGCGAGGTGAGAGGGCATGAAAAAAGGACTGTCCATTGGTGTGTTTGTTGTGAGTCTTGTGCTGACGGCGCTCAGTCTCACAGCTATGATTTTGGGTGCATGCGGTATGGGTGCACGTGACAGAAACGAAATCTAGGACGTATCTGAAAATAAAGAAATCGACGAATTTTTCCCAGTGCGTGCGTAGGGGCTGTCTGAAAAATAAAAGTTGCACAAACAGCAGAGATATGCGAATATAGAAACATG
>JAHHRJ010000031.1 GCA_020025885.1 Butyricicoccus sp.
AAATCACTATGGATTTTTTTATTAAGTGTCCAACTTCATTATGCAATCAACCATTATTTATTTTCATGTTCCGCCTTGACATTCTTTGTAAGCGTGCTATAATAAAGTCGTATATTGAAAAAAGCAATGACAGAGAAAGTAATCTTGTCAATCGCGCCTTTCAGGGAGTATTCATCTTGACTGGAAATGAATGCAGGTGCTGACAATATGAAGTTCACTCTTGAGCTGTGCAGCCGAAAACAAGTAAGCTGCGCCGGATCTCCACCGTTATCTGGATAGGATATAATTGTATCCGAATCAAAGTGCAGCGCACGCAAGATTTGCGCTGAAGCTGGGTGGTACCGCGGAATGTTTGTCTTTCGTCCCTGTGTGTGGGCGAAGGACTTTTTTATTTTCTATGCTTGCATAAGACAAATTTAAATCAATTTTTTGTGATACATCCCAACTGAAAGGAAGATTTCCTATGATTCTTGTTATGAAACATGGTGCTACTACCGAACACATTGAAAGCATTTCCAATTGGCTCACCAACCAATATGGCATCCATGTAAACCCTGTTGTGGGTACTGGAACGACCATTTTGGCACTCGTTGGCGACACTGCATCAATTGATCAGGACGCACTTCTGCGCGACCCACAGATTGAGCGCATCACCAAGGTGCAGGAACCCTTTAAGCTGTCTAACCGTCGTATGCATCCCCATAACAGCACCGTAGAAATTGCCCCCGGCGTTGTCGTGGGCGGCGAAAAGCTGGTGGTTATGGCTGGACCTTGTTCGGTTGAGAGCCGTGAACAGATCATCGATATCGCACGCCATGTACAGGCAGAGGGCGCGACCGTCCTGCGTGGCGGTGCATGGAAGCCTCGCTCTTCCCCGTACTCTTTCCAAGGACTGAAGGCAGAAGGTTTGGAGCTTCTCCACGAAGCGCATAAAGAAACTGGCTTGCCTGTTGTCACGGAAATCACGAATCCCAAAAATATTGAACTTTTCATGGATAAATGTGATTGTTTCCAAGTGGGCGCACGCAATATGCAAAACTTTGATCTGCTCAAGGAGCTGGGACAGACCCGCAAGCCGGTTCTACTCAAGCGCGGACTTGCCAACACTATGGAGGAATTTTTGATGTCTGCGGAATATATCATGGCTGGTGGCAATGAAAACGTGATCTTGTGCGAGCGTGGCATTCGTACCTATGAAACATACACCCGTAATACACTCGATATCTCCGCTGTCCCTGTGCTCAAACGCATGAGTCATCTGCCAGTCATCGTTGACCCGTCCCATGCTGGCGGCATTTACTGGATGGTTGAGCCGCTTGCAAAGGCTGCAATCGCAGCGGGTGCAGATGGTCTCATTATCGAGGTGCACAATGACCCTGCCCATGCACTTTCTGATGGCGCACAGAGCCTGACCTATGATTCTTTCCATGATACGATGCAGTCTCTGCGCCGTGTTGCCGCCGCAGTAGACCGTACA
This sequence comes from Butyricicoccus sp., assembly GCA_020025885.1. Classification (GTDB taxonomy): domain Bacteria; phylum Bacillota; class Clostridia; order Oscillospirales; family Butyricicoccaceae; genus Butyricicoccus. The sequence continues at coordinate 1,478 of JAHHRJ010000031.1, forward strand.
ATTTAATCACCCTTTTGGAACTTTTTCTACACAAGGAGCGTCTAACTTATGAAAAAACTTACCCTGAGCGGGACTTCTACCCGCTCGGATATTTACATTGGACGTGGAATCTTGGATGCTGTACAAGCACAGTGTTCTGAGGTCTTCTCCCCCAGCCGTGTCCATATCGTGACCGATTCCACCGTTGCCCCCTTATATCTCGAACGCGTACAGGCGCAGTTTGACCTGCCAACCTCTGTGACGATCATCCCTGTTGGTGAGGAGCACAAATGTTTATCCACTGTTGAGCAGATCTACCATGATTTACTTTCTGTGGGTATGACGCGCAAGGATTTGATTATTGCGCTAGGCGGCGGTGTAACAGGTGATATCACAGGCTTTGCTGCCGCAACGTTTCTGCGCGGGGTGTCCCTGTGCCAGATTCCCACAACGCTGCTTGCGCAGGTAGATTCTTCTGTGGGCGGCAAAACAGGTGTCGATCTACCAGAGGGCAAAAACCTTGTTGGTGCATTTTATCAGCCGCGTTTGGTGCTCATTGATCCTGATGTACTCAATACCCTGCCCGAAAGCACGTTGATCGACGGCATGGCAGAAGTCATTAAATATGGTTATATCGCCGATGCTTCTATTTTGGACTTGCTATCTGATTATCGTGCAAACCTTGAAGAACTGATTTATGCCTGTGTAAAAATCAAATGTGATGTTGTTTCACAGGACGAGCATGACACAGGACTGCGCATGATCTTAAACTTTGGGCACACCATTGGGCATGCCGCTGAAAAACTCGGCAACTATACCGACCTCACACACGGGCAAGCGGTTGCTGTCGGCATGGTAACTGCTATGAAGCTCTCCAACGCCATGGGCGCACCTTGTGATTTACTGCCTAACTTAGTATCGCAGCTCAAACAAGTTGGACTGCCAACCGAACTTACTTACGATCGTGAAGCCATTTTTAAGACACTTCTATCTGATAAAAAGAAATTTGGCGCAACCGTCAATTTCATTCTCGTCCGCACAGCCGGAACCGCAGAAATCGTTCCCATTGAGGCGGAAACATTACATACGTTTATTCTGGATCTATAAAAGGAGGATCACCGCATGGGTTCTACATGGGGTACTGCACTCAAAATTTCTATCTTTGGTGAATCACACGGCGCAGGAATTGGTGTCGTTTTAGACGGATTCCCGGCTGGTATCGAATATGACGAAGAATTTGTTCTACGCGAACTGGAACGCCGTGCACCGGGACGCAATAAGCAGTCCACTGCACGTAAGGAAGCTGATTATCCGCGTATCCTGTCCGGAATCTACGATGGCAAGACAACTGGCGCACCGATTTGTGCCATGATGCAAAATACAGACACCCGCTCGAAAGATTATTCCAATCTCGTCAAGCAACCCCGTCCGGGACATGCCGATTTTACAGGTATGGTTCGTTTTCACGGATTTAACGATCCACGCGGCGGCGGGCACTTCTCTGGTCGCCTGACCGCTCCGTTGGTGTTTGCTGGTGCCATGTGTAAGCTGTATCTGCGCACGCGTGATATTACCGTTGGTGCACATATCCAATCTATTGCACAGATTCAAGATACCGCATTTGATGATGTTGCTGTGACCGCGGAGCAGCTAAACAGCCTGCGCGCGCAGGAATATCCGATCATCAATCCACGTGCATTGGATGCCATGCTGTCCGCAATTGAGGATGCACGTATGGATTGCGATTCTGTTGGCGGCGTGATTGAGTGTGCCGCTGTTGGACTGCCTGCCGGACTTGGTTCTCCGATGCTTGACACCGTAGAAGCGCGCCTTTCCTCTCTGCTGTTCTCCGTTCCTGCTGTTAAGGGTGTTGAATTTGGCGTAGGCTTTGGCTTTGCAGAATATCGCGGCTCACATGCAAATGATCCAATGTACATGGATGAAAACGGCACAGTATGCACCGAGACGAATAATAACGGTGGTGTGCTCGGCGGTATCACCAACGGTATGCCAATTTTGTTTCGCACCGTCATCAAGCCGACCTCTTCGATCTCCAAGCGCCAACATACTTTGAATCTGGAAACCAAAAAAGTGGAGCCGCTTGAAATCCACGGTCGCCATGATCCGTGCATTGTCACCCGCGCCGCACCAGTCATCGAAGCGGCAGCAGCAGTCGCACTGACTGATCTTTATTTGGAGGGCTTCGGCTATGCCCAACCATAATCCCCGCCCGCTGGAGGAAACACGTGCAGAGATTACTGCCCTCGACCAGCAGATCCAGCAGTTATTCTTAAAGCGTATGGTATGTTCTGAGCAGGTTGCCGCCTATAAGCTTTCCACGGGTGATGCGATCCTAAAACCTGACCGTGAACAATATCTGCTCGATACCTTGGGCGCACAGGTTCCAGACAATCTGCGGCAGGAATACACCTCCATGCTCAAAAACATCATGCGTGTATCCCGCAAGCATCAATATGCATGGATGCTTGATCAGGAGCCAAACCGTCTCCAGCTTCCACTCGTGCCGCGCCTTGAAGCTCCTGCACGTGTTGTCTATCAAGGACTGCCCGCCTCCTATCAGGCACAGGCGGTGCAAGCTATGTATCCGTCTGCGTCTATGGTTTCTCATGTGAAAACCTTTGAAGATGTCTTTCGCGCGGTACAGGATGGGCAAGCCGATATTGGTGTCGTCCCTGTGGAAAATTCCACGGTTGGCACCATCAACGAAGCCTGCGATCTGCTTGCACAGTATGACCTTCACATTTGTCATTCGCACATTGACCATATCGCAAACTGCCTTTGCGCATGTTGTGGTGCAACGCTGGATACTGTAAAAACGGTATATTCCATTGCGCCTGCGCTCGGTCAATGCCAGCGTTTTCTCAAATCTCATCATTTTATGCAGAAAGAAGCAGAAAACACAGCCGTCGCTGCACAGCTTGTCGCGCAGTCCGGTGAATTGACCTGTGCTGCTGTATGCTCCGAACAAGCTGCCGCACTGTATGGGCTGACCGTCTTGGCGCATAACATCAACGATGATAAAACCAACCAAACCCGATTTATTGCACTGACACGCGGTTTGTCCACCCAGCCAGATGATAACCGCATTACGCTTGCCTTTACGCTCCCACATGATAAGGGGTCTTTGTCCGCTGTGCTCTCTGTCTGTGCAGACCATGAAGTGAATCTGACTGAGATCCACTCCCGTCCCATTCCAGAGACACCATGGCGTTATCGGTTCTTTGCCGATTTGGAAGGCAGCCTATGCGATCCGGCGGTCTGTGCTATGATCTACCAACTGAGCGAAGAGCTCTCCACTGTCCGCATCTTGGGCAGCTATCGTATTTCCGACTCTACTGAAGCGAGGTAATGCAATGAAACTACACACATCCAAGCCGCTTCACGGTACGATCACTGTACCGGGAGACAAATCCGTTTCTCACCGTTCCGTCATGTTGGGTGCACTTGCAGACGGCACCACCCATGTCACTGGTTTTCTGATGGGCGAAGATTGCCTGTCCACCATTGATTGCTTCCGCAAAATGGGTGTACAGGTAGAGATCGGCGATAACAATACCATTACCGTGCATGGTGTTGGCTTACACGGTCTGCACAAGCCATCTGAACAGCTCTACACGGGCAACAGCGGCACGACCACACGTTTGATCTCTGGCATCCTGTCTGGACAGAGCTTTGAAACCGCTCTGACGGGTGACGCCTCCATTCAAAAACGCCCAATGGGACGTGTTATCCAGCCGCTTCGTCAAATGGGTGCAGACATTACAGGGGTCGATGACAAATTCTGTCCCCTCACCATTCGCCCCAGTAAGCTACATGGTATGGAGTACATCCTGCCTGTGGCATCTGCGCAGCTCAAAAGCGCGATCCTGCTTGCTGGACTGTATGCTGACACGCCTACGACTGTTGTTGAGCCCGCACCCTCCCGTGACCATACCGAGCGTATGCTGCGTGCGCTGGGCTGCCGCGTGAAAGCCGACGGCTGTCGCATCACTGTTTATCCGCCCGAAAAGCTGACCGCCTGTGATGTAACCGTTCCAGCCGACATTTCGTCTGCTGCATTTTTCCTTGTTGCTGGCGTCATCGTCCCAGGCTCTGTCGTGACCATCCGCAATGTGGGTGTGAATCCCACGCGTGACGGTGTGATCGAGGTGCTCAAAAACATGGGCGCGGACATTACCCTTGAAAACCTGCGCGATGATGGTGAGCCGATTTGTGATATCACCATTCGCGCTTCCAAGTTACACGGCACAGAAATCGGCGGTGATATCATTCCTCGTCTCATCGACGAACTGCCTGTGCTCGCAGTTGCAGCCGCTTGTGCTGAGGGTACTACCGTAATTCGAGATGCCGCTGAACTCAAAGTCAAGGAGTCCAACCGCATTGCTGCAATGGTGACCGAACTGACCCGTGCAGGTGCTGACGTAACCGAAACGGAAGATGGTATAATCATCCATGGCGGCCAGCCGCTTCATGGCGCAGCCTTTGACACTTACCAAGATCACCGCATTGCTATGAGTATGGCGGTCTGTGCACTTGTCTGTGATGGCGAAAGCGAGATCAAGGACAATAACGTCGTTGCGATTTCCTACCCTAATTTCTTTGATACCTTGAAGCAGTTGGGAGGTTGAACCGATGCTCTTGCGCTTTGATGAATTTCGTGCCTTCCAGCCTTCGCGCAAAACCTATGCGTTGTTTGGGCATCCGCTCGGACATAGCATGAGTCCCTCTCTGCACAAATCTCTGTTTGATTCCAATGACTATGACGCGGACTACATCGCTGTTGATGTGCCGCCCGAACAGCTTGCGGACGCGCTCACGCTTGCACGAGAAAAGCTGGCTGGCATTAACCTGACCATTCCACACAAAAAAGCGATCATTCCACTTTTAGACGAAGTAAACCAGAGTGCCGCTGATCTAAATTCGGTAAATACAGTCGCATTTAAAGGCTGTAAAGCAATCGGATTTAACACCGATATTTTAGGCTTTGCAGAGTCCCTAGAGCGCGATGGAATCACCCTGAAAGACAAAAAAGTACTGCTGATTGGGTATGGCGGCGCCTCTGCTGTTATGGGTTATCACTGCTTAAAACAGGGTGCTATGCTGTATATTACGGGACGTAATGCAGAAAAAGCAGAAGAACTCAAGCAGTACTTATCCGCGCTGTTCCCTAATGTAAAGTGTGAAACCTGTACACGTAAGCAAATCCCAAAAGATACCGAGATTATCGTACATGGCACCCCACTCGGCATGTATCCCCGTGAAGATCGCACCCCCTTATACTTCTTGCCACGCGGCACCACTTATGTATTTGATGCCGTCTATAACCCGCCCACCACTGCCCTGCTTCGTCTTGCAAATCCACGTTTTATACAAACCCGTGACGGACTTTATATGCTCGTCATGCAGGCGGCGCGTGCGCAAACGATTTGGTATGGCGCACAGTTTTCACAAGAGACCTGCGACGCGATCCTGCGACGCACCTATGGGCAAATGGCGGTCAAGCGGCTGCATGATAAATACCACAAGCGTCATATTGTGCTGTGCGGTTTTATGGGCAGCGGCAAAACTACGGTTGGGCGCAAGCTCGCACGTCTGACTGGTCTGTCTTTTGTAGACTTGGATCATTACATTGAGGCGCAAACACAGATGTCCATTTCGGATATTTTTGCACAATATGGTGAATCCTATTTCCGTGATTTGGAAACACGCTATGTAACAGAACTGACCCAACGCAAAGAAGGTATGGTTTTGTCTCTTGGTGGCGGTGCGGTGCTCCGTCCGGAAAATGTGACAGCCATCAAGAAGAGCGGACTTCTGATTTTGCTGGACACCCCCCTCTCGCGCATCTTAAAAAACCTATCCCAGTCTACAACGCGCCCACTGCTTGAAACCTCGGATAAACTGGCGCAAACCAAACGCTTGTATGATGCACGCCGCCCACTTTATAATCAGGTTGCAGATATCCGTATCCGCAGTCCAAGGCTCAGCGAAGTTGTAGAACGAACACTGAAACGTATTTGAGGAATCGAACATTATGAAATATCCGTTTGCAGCCCGCCTGCTTTCAGCCAGTCTTTGTGCCTCCCTATTGGTAGGGAGTGCACAGGCTGCACTGATCGATGGTGGGTTTACCTACTCTTATCGCATTGGTGTGGGTACGACCTATCGCAATACCTACGCCGTCAATGGTGCAGGCACACAACGCGCCAATGCTATTGAATACAAACCATCTCCGAATGTTTCCCCGATCAGCGTACTGTCTGGCACTCCATTCTACGGGAACAAGAAAACATTATCCCAAGCGGCAGCTGCGCTGGAAAATCAAGGCTATGATGTCATTGGCGGCATCAACGCAGATTTCTTCTCTATTGATAATGGCATTCCGACCGGTGTTGTCGTAGACAACGGAAGGATTATTGCCTGCAATACTTGGCAAAGTGCCGTTGGCTTCCGTGAAGATGGTTCTGCACTGATCGGACAGCCTGTTACATCCATTACCGTTTCTGGTGCATCTGGAAACGTTGGTGTCTATGGTTATAATAAGACCCGTACCGCAGTTGGTTTGTATTTGTTAGACTCTTACTACTATAATCAAACCCGATTTTCTACACCGGGTGACAGCATCATTCTGGAGTATGAAAACAAAGCCGATCTGCGCATTGGACATGCTGCAAAATTCCGCGTTGTCGGCAAAATAACTGGCGCACAATCTTTCCCCATTGGGGAAAACCAAATGATCCTGACCCGCCGCTCTGACTGCAAGTCTCCTTGGATCGACTATCCAGAGGGCGAAGAACTGACCATTACGTTTAACTCTATGACCGCTGGCTGGGATGAGGTCAAGTATGCAGTTGGTGGTAAGGCACTTGTCACCAATGGACAGTCTACCCCAACCTCGATCGACCGCGGATCTGCAAACTGTGCCCGCACAGCAGTTGGAGTGAAAGCCGATGGTACTGTTGTTTTGTTTGAAGTCGATGGTGAATCCTCGTATAGCCGCGGACTCAATGCAAATGCACTCGCAGCTGAAATGATCGCACGCGGCTGTGTCTCCGCAGTCTGTCTCGATGGTGGCGGCTCTTCTATGATGAGTGTTCAGAAACCAGGAGAAAGCACGTCCAAGCTGATCTCTAAGCCCAGCGACGGTTCCGAACGCCGCGTCTCAAACTTTATCTTTTTGGTAAACAACAAGAAACCAGATGGCATCCCAACCTATCTTTATATGGAACCATCTACACGCTATGTTCTGCCCGGTGCAACCGTTCCATTCACCGTTTCTGCACTGGACGATGCATCCGTAAAGACCACAACGCCAAGTGATATTCTCTATACGGTTGCCGGGGATGTTGGAACGGCTTCTCATGAGAAATTCCAAGCTGGTACAACCACAGGTGTAACAACAGTATATGCACAGAGCGGAGAGGCAACTGGTGAAATGGAGCTGATGATCGTCGGTGCCATTACTTCCGCTAAGATCTCTGCCAACGGAAAAGCAGTTTCCTCTGTTTCTGTCAAGTCAGAAGAATCTATTGATTTGGATGCCTCTGTATCCTATAATGGCTTCCCCGTTTCATCACGCGATGATCTTCTGAAATGGAGTGTTAAAGGTGGAATTGGAACCATTACAGAGGATGGTGTATTTACTGGCACCAAAAAGGGATCTGGCTCGGTCGTTGTCTCCTATGGCAATTACTCGCAGTCCATTCCAGTTGCAGTTGGCATGGGTGCACCGCAGACCCTGATTCCGATCTCCAACTTTGAAACCGATCAGCCACTCACCTCACTTGGACAGATCACACTGACCCGCACAGAAGATGCCGATCAGGTCGCACGCGGACGCGGTGCACTCGCTGCATCCATCCAAGGCGGTGGTATTCTGGAGATCCCAGAAACCGCAATCGATGGCGTACCAACACTATCCATGTGGAGCAAGGCAGATGGTTCTTTTGCACTGACTGCTCTCTTTGCGGATGAAACGGGTGACGAACTTGAAGTGATTTTGACACCAGGTGTTGCCACAAAATACCATCAGTTTATCTCCTGCAAGGCACCAGAAGGCGCAAAGTATTTGACTGGTCTGCGCGCAACCGGATCTGGTATGCTGTACCTTGACCAAATCCAGCTCAGCGAAACTGCTCCGATTGCAACCAGCGCACCAGAAATCACCTTTACCACAGCACCAACCACCGCTTCTGCTGGTGATGCTGTCACGGTAGCTGCAAAGATCACACAGGAAAATGGCACATACCCTGTCCGTACAGATTCTGTCAAGGCATATGTCAACGGCAAACTATCCTCTGCAAAGTACAATGAAGCAACCGCTTCGATCTCAATTGCATTGGGTCAGGTCGGTGCAGGACTGCATACTGTTGTTATTGAAGCTGCAGACGATGCTGGCAATCTGGCGCGACAGGCAGCGACCATCACCGTTGGAAAAAACAACCCGCATGTCTTTGTAGATACGAGCAAAAGTTGGGCTGCCGATTACATCGACCGACTTGCAGCACGTGGCATTATGCAAGGATCTACCGTAGATGGGCAAAAATACTACTATCCAGACTCCAATTTGAAGCGCAGCGAATTTGCAGCTATCATTGCGCGCACACTGAAATTGGACACATCTTCTACTGAGGGATTAAATTTCGTGGACAACGATGCCATTCCAAAGTGGGCACGCGGTGCAATTGCAGCCTGTGTGCGTGAAGGACTGATGGCAGGCACCGCCTCTGGCGAGTTTAACCCCAAAGCAAATATCACCCGTGCTGAGGTCATGACAGTCATTTCGCGCAGCCTACCGCGTGGCTATACGCCCAGCACAAAGACGTATACCGACCAGAAGAAGATTCCCAAGTGGGCACTTCCACACGTACAAACGGTCACAGCGATCGGACTGGTAAGTGGGTACCGAGATGGTTCTATCCAGCCGAATGCGCGAATCACCCGTGCAGAAATCGCCAAGATCTTTTGTTATCTATAATCTATTTTTTCAAAGGAGTTGTTGATCGTGGAGTTTGTTCCGTATCGTCATAAAGTTCAATATTACGAAACGGATGCGATGCGCATTGTGCATCATTCAAACTACATCCGTTTTATGGAAGAGGCACGCTGTGATCTCATGGAGCAGATGGGATATTCCTATGGGCGCCTGGAGGCTATGGGGTTTGGCATTCCTGTGTTGGGTGTCTCATGTGACTATACCCATATGAGCCGCTTTGGAGATGTTTTAGTCATTGGAGTCGAGGTCACCAAACTGAGCCCCACCCGTATGACCATCGCATATGAGATTCATGATGATGCCACTGGTGAACTGCGTGCTACCGGAGAAACGCGGCATTGCTTCCTGTCCAGTGCAGGGCATCCGATCTCACTCAAACGAGAAGCACCAGAAGCATTTGAATACTTCCGCTTACTGCTGCGAGAGCCAGAGCAGCTCCCGTAATAACGAAACCTCAAAAAGCTGTCGAAAATTTCGGCAGCTTTTTCGTTTGCTCTTTTCAGGAAGTCCAAAATATTTTTATCTTCCCATACGGGCATTGTCTTTTGCACTTAGCTTCTCTGTTTCCCATCATTCTAATAACACACAAAAATGCCCCCAAGACCTGAGTCATGCTCAAAATCTTGAAGGCATTTTTATTTATTCCTCTGTATTTGTTACATTTTCCTCTTGCCCTGCTGCATCTTCCGAAGTTTCCTCTGTCTTTGGAGCATCTTCAACCTCCACAGCCACTTCCTCTGATGTTGCTGCCTGTTCTTTTTTGCCGCGGCGCTTCTTGCGCACCAGCACCAAGATTACAAGCACGAGAGCGATCCCTGCAAGACCCAGTCCAACAAACAAAATAGTGCCATTTCGTTTGAGCACCATCACCGTTCCTTGGGAGAACTGCTCGTCGCTAACTAGATAGCTGCCATCCATCGTACTTGGAACGATCTGCATTTTGCCATCCAGCATCATTGCGATCGCCTTGCCATCCTCTCCAGCACGCACCCGGATTGTCATTTGATCGGGCACAGGTGTATCATCCTTTACACGATAGGTATATGCGGAAACCAATGTATACCCGCTTGGGATCTGGCTTTCTTCCGGCTCCCATTCCCGAACGTCAATGGTTGCATTTGGCGAGAACGCACCCTCTGCCAAAATTGCGGGCTGGCTGCCCGAAGAAGAGATTGTTGAGCGCAAATTATCGTAGATTGCATGAATGACCTGGCTGCGCACAATATTTTGGGTTGCAAACTCTTCCCACTTGCCAAAGCTATCATCTGCTTCCGGAACTTCTGGAATCAAGCTCTGATCCAGATTGCCATTGTAGGTTATCGGAATTTCTGCGATAGTCTCTCCATGCGCAACGAATGTGAGCTTGAAGTCCAGAAAATCTGCTGGAACGCCGCTCAGTGTTTTAAACGTTGTAAAGTCAACGCTACGCGACTGTCCTGCATAGTTAATGCCATCCACACCAGCATAGTCTTCGTTCAGGAAATAGTTTTCCGATACGGTACCAGATGCAGAACCTGCAATTGCACCCAAACACTCGCCATCGCTGTCAATGCGTGTCATTGCACGGCAGGCAATAATATCCTTACCCTTACCTGCAATGCCGCCAATCTCATCGCTGCCCACAAGATCTGTCAAAGACGCACAATTTTGGATCTTGCCGCCTGACTCACCGGCAATACCGCCGATCTTGCTGCCCGATTCACTTTCCACCTTGCTCTTGTTGACACATCCGATTGCCGCACCCAATTCCGAGCGACCAAAGATACCGCCTGCGCATTCATTTTTTGCTGTAATCGTGCCATCATTGCGGCAATCTCTTACCGTTGCCTTCAAGAATGCATGGGTATCTACTGTGAGCTTTTCCCCATCCAAATCGATGTCTTCTTCTGGATCGATTTTAAGCTCTGGTGCGATCATGCCCGCAATACCGCCGACATTGGCATCTGCCTCAATCACAGCTGTGTTCTTGCTGGAAACCACGCGACCAGGTCCGCTCAGTCCCTCACGATCAGAGATATCATCCACAGTCTTTTCAGGTACTTTGACAAGGTTTGTGACTGCATCTTTCACGCGATTGAGCTGCGCGATAATCGACTTGGTTGTACCATGGAGATCGGTATTTGTACTGGACGCGCCGCTTGTCATCTGTCCCACGCGATCATTGATGATCGTCAGCTGACTGTTGACGTCGTTCATTGTATTCTTGCCCTTCTCTCCCAATGTGCTTGTATAGGCACGTAATCTATTTTGAATCGTGCTCATATTGCCATTGATCTGACGCAGACTATTCATCGCATTGCTGCTGTATGCTGCCGTATCCGAATTGATGGTGCTTGATAAATTTTCCAATTTCTCCAATGCCTTCTCTGCTTCGCGCAAAGAGGACTGAATCTCATCCGCAGACTGTCCGATGCCCCATTGCACATTGTTGACCATCAGTTTCAGTGCATCATTTGCATCAGACAATGCCTTCTTGACACGTGCCAAACGATCGGATGGTTTAATGTCTCCCAGCTCACGCAGTGCAGCTTGGAGCTGCTCCATCTTTTCTACCTCTGTGCCACTGCCTGCCAGAATACCTGCAACCTGTTCTACAAAGCGGTTGAGTCGTTGTAAGTCACCCTTTGCACCTTCCAGCTCAGCCAGCGCATTCTCCATCTGTTTACGCACAGTCGCAGATGCGTTATCCACTTCTTCCACTGCATCTGTCACACCATTTGTGAGGGTATATGGAACTTCCATCAGGTTCTTGCGGACTTTCTTCATCTGTTTGATGACCTGATCCATATTTTTGCTTGTCTCCTGAATGAATGCATCCGAATCATTAATCAGCCCACCCACTGAAAGGTTGATAGACTGCGCCGAAACATGCACGTCATCGAGCATTGCATCTGCATCGTCAATTGCTTCAACGCCTGCACTGTGTGCGGTATCTCGGATGGAGCTCATAGCATCATTCATAACCTTAAAGTCATCGATGGCATTGCCTGCCGCACTGGAAACCTGATCTGCCAACTGATTGAGCAGTCCACTGAGACTATCCAGTGCATGATCGAGATCATCAATTGGCTTTGTGCCATACGTCATATCGATATACGGTTCAAATTGTCCAACGATACCGCCAACATCCTTGCGTCCATATACCTTGCCATGGTTCACGCAGGAAATGACACTGCCATCTTGTATACCAACAATGCCGCCCGTATTGTACCCAACATGCTGATATCCAATCTCTGCCTTGTTGGTACAGGATGCGATCACGCCTGTTGACTTGCCCGTGATACCGCCTGTATTGGTTGGTGACTGATCGCCGTCTGTATTGACTGAACCTTCATTGATACAGCCCTCGATTCGACCTTCGCTTCGTCCCGCAATGCCGCCTGCGTTGGTGCTGCCTGTTACAACTGCCTGATTAAGACAATCCATCACCACACCGCTTGCTTCATTGACACCAACGATACCACCAATGCTTTCGTCACCTGTTACTGAACCCTTAACTGCACAAGAGCGAATGGTTCCCTTATTTCGTCCTGCAAGCAGTCCGAGTCCTGACTTTGTACCTTCTGGCTCTACCGAACCAGAAACAGTCAGGCTGTAAACCGTAGCGCCTGGTTCGATGTAACGAAACAGTCCACGATCGGAACCTTTGCCGCGGCTATTGTATCCGCTAATGGTATGATGGTTTCCATTAAACGTTCCGGAAAAGACCGGAACAGAAACTGAACCATAGCCAGACAAATCAATATCTTGCTCCAAAATAACAGTCAGTCCTTGTGAATAGGTATTATTGGCACAATTCTTTGCAAACGTCTTAAATTCACTCGCATTTGTAATGCGAACCGTGCGTGTGGCTGGAGCATCCACAGCAACCGCGGATACAAGCGGCGTAGTCAGAAGTAGGACTGCCATTCCACATGCCGTGAACCGTTTGAAATGGTCTCTCATTTGCTTTTTTCCTCCTCTAATTGAAACGCCGGATCTGCCGGATCTTTTGGAATTGGTTTTTTGCTTTCAATCATTGCATTCACGTCGCCGCGAATCAATCCACGAATCTCACCATCCACAAAGCCGGAAACATGACCACGAATATGTCCATCTACACGCATAATACCGCCAGAAAAACGCTGCTTGCGGTCAATATTCAGCGTAATTGCGGTGCGTTCGATCAAGGTATCACCAAGCAGCAGAAGCTGTGGCAGTACGGTCATAACCAAAATGATAGATGTGAGTGTACCGCGTCCCAATGCAAGTCCCAGTGAGCTGATTGCAGGATTGGTTGAGATAAAGCCGATCAAGAAACCAGATACTGTCATGATCGATCCTGATGTCAGAATGGTTGGGAAGCTCTGGTTGAGCGTCTCAACAACCGCTTCGTGGTGTCCCAGCTCTTCTTTCAGTTCCATATATCGGTTTGTAATAACGATCGCATAGTCAATGGTCGCGCCCATCTGAATGGAGCTGACAACCAAGTAACTAAGGAAGAACAGGTTGGTATCCATAATGGCTGGGAATGAGAAGTTAATCCAAATACTGCCCTGAATGGTCAAAACCAGCAAGATCGGCAAACCTGCGGATTTAAAGGTAAAGAGCAGAATGACCATAACAAAGAGTGCAGTCAAAATGCTGATTTTCAGGTTGTCATCCATAAACGAGCTGGAAAGATCCTGCGCGTTGGTGGAATTACCAACCAGAATGACATCGTCCCCATAATACTGTGCTGCGATGTCGCGCATTTGTTCCAGCAGTGCAAAGGTTTGCGGGCTTTCCTCAGGAACATCTGCTGTAAAGACCAAACGGGACCAGTTATCGCCTTGCAGCTGCGGCAAACCAGTATCCAGTTGTTCTTGCAGGTCATTGACTTTATCTGCCTGCTCCCCTTCCAGCTTAAATACACCCTTGTCCTTTTGTTCGCACAAGAACTGGAAGCTATCTACCAGCGGAATTTCATAATCATCTGGGTTCTGGAAAATTGCGCCATATTCTTCATGATCTAAGCCATATGCCTGATACAGCAAACGTGCAAGCTCGATATCCACGCCTGCAAGTTCGGCAAACTGGCGCGGCTTGAGCTTATCTGTCAGCATATGCCCTTCGGCTTCAGTATTGGCAAGTCCCTGTGCCCGCTTGATCTGCGGCAAATTACTGATCTCTGTTAAGATCTTGCCTTCCTTCTCGTAGTCCCCGCGTGGTACGAGCAGTGCAATCAGATTCTGATTGCCAAATGTATCCGAAATGCGGTCAAATGCAATACGCTGTTCTGGTGGGTTATTCGTATCAATGACATTTTCCGAGAAACAGTACTCACACTGATTGGAAAGGTAAATACCGCCTACCATAAAGACCAAGAAGATCGGCGGCAGGATATAGCGCAGCTTCACGTCCATCTTACCGATAAAGCTGATCTTGGGCACCAAATTGGAATGGCGTGTACGCTCAATGCCCTTACTAAACAGCATCAGCAAACCGGGCATCAAAAGGAATACGGTGAGCATACTGCAAATAATGCCCTTGGACATAACCGCACCCATATCAAAACCGATACGGAATTTCATCAGCATCAGCGCGATCATACCTGAGATGGTCGTCAAGCTGGAAGAAGAAATTTCTACGATTGCCTTGGACAACGCCGCAATATCCGCTTCACGTGCGGGCTTTGTCTCGCGCTCTTCCATGTATCTGTGGCAAAAAATGATCGCATAGTCAATTGCAAGCGCAAGCTGCAATACAATGGCGACCGAGTTTGTAATAAAGGATACCTCACCAAACCAGTAGTTTGTGCCCATATTGAGCACCGCCGCAACCGCAAACACGATCAGGTATACCGGAACCTCCATATAACTTTTGGAAGTAAATAACAGCACCAGAATGATAACGATGGCTGCGATGACCAGAATGATACCCATTTCACTTTGCAGCTGTGCTGAGGTATCCAAACCCACAGGCGAGCTGATATATGTATCATACGATGCAAGTGCCGCCTTGATGCTGTTCATCGCGCGGAGCGATTCTGGCGCATCCTCTTCGCCATCAAATGAAACTCCAATAAGTGCGGAGGAGCCTTTGTAATGCTCTTCTGTGTCATCAAACTCAACGCTGGATACACCATCGATTGTTTCGATTTGGTCAGCCAACTTTTGCGCTTCATCCAGCGTAATGTTCGTGATCATAAATTGGCCTGCACCAAGCGTTGTGAATTCATCTTCCATCAGCGTCAGTCCACGGCGTGTTTCTGTGTCCGCTGGCAAATATGTGGTAATATCGTCATTGACGCGAACCTTGCCAACCGAACTGGCACAAAATAGGACAGCCGCCAAAAACACGAGATAAAATGCTTTGCGTTTGTCCACAATGAACCGTGCCAGACGCATCATAAAATCTTCTGACTTGTGTTCCTCTGACATGAACATACAACCTTTCTTATGCGCTTTGTAGTGCGCTCTCATTGATTCTAATATAACCCTATCATACCTATTCTACTGTCTGAAAGCAAGCACCCCATCCGTGACAGCCAAAGCGCGCTGTTACATTTTTGGACAAATTCAAAAAATTGTCCCAAAAGATTATGGGCAATACCGTATAATTCAGCAAGAATGATTTTCGGAAAAATTTCTCGTCAGAAAAAGGCGTGAATCCGCAGGAATCCTTGGTGGATTTCAAGGATTCACAACGAATTTATGGCGCGAAATTTTCGCAAAGCGCCGCAGATGACATTGTGCAGTGTTGCCTATGGTATTGTTGTTAGATTACAAAACCACCAGTAACCCCCAGCACCTGCCCTGTTACAAAAGAAGCATCCTCTGAACACAGATATCGAATGGTGCGCGCGACTTCTTCCGGATCGCCAAGACGTCCGAGATCACTCTCCTCCGCCAGCTGCTGCATGGTTTCTTCATTATGCATGGCATTCATTTCGGTCTGAATCACGCCCGGTGCTACACAGTTTACGCGAATTCCCGAAAGCCCAAGTTCATGTGCAAGTGATTTTGTAAGCCCGATTAGTCCTGCCTTGGATGCTGCATAATGACTTTCACAAGATGCGCCTGTAACTCCCCAAACAGAAGATACAGTTACGATCGCACCATCTTTGTCATGGATGAGCAGGGGCAGTGCTGCCTGTATGGTATAGAACACACTGCGCAGATTGTGATCCATCACAAAATCCCAATCGGCATCCGTCAGATCACAGAACATTTTTTGCTGTGCAACCCCTGCATTGCATACGACTGCACCAACAGATCCCAGTGTTTCTAAGATCTGTGCTGCACAAGTTTCCACTTGCACACGATTTGTCAAATCTCCCTGAATCGCAAGTGCACCTGTTTCCTTTGCCAACTGTTCTGCCTCCTGCACACGGCTGCGATAAGAAAATGCTACTTTCCAGCCAGCTTCTGAGAACGCACGCACACAAGCTGCACCGATCCCACGAGACCCCCCTGTGATCCAAACTGTCTTTCTCATTTCTATGCTCCTTTTCCATGAAAAAAGCGGACAGAGCCAAGCTCTATCCGCTTGATTTTCTTAAATCGCAACCACGCGCTGTGCCTCAAACAGGCACTGATTGAGGTCCTTTGTCTGCTCCAGTGCTTCCTCGATATCAATATCAATAATCTCACCAGAAATCTGTGCAACCACGCGCTTGCTCTTGCCTTCTTGCAGCGCATTGACTGCCGCATAGCCCATACGTGTGCCCATAGTTCGGTCCTGAGAGGACGGCGCACCACCGCGCTGAATATGACCCAGAATGGTCAGGCGGCTGTCAATACCAGTTGCGTCGTGGATACGATCTGCAACTTCCTGTGCCGAGCCATATCCCTCAGCCACAATAATAATATGGTGATTTCTGCCTTTGATACGACCCATACGCATTTTCTCGATGACAGCCATTTCAAAATCGATCTCACGCTCTGGCAGCAGAATTGCAGTTGCACCGCAAGCGCATCCAACATTCAGTGCCAGATGACCTGCATGACGACCCATAACTTCAACAACTGAGCAACGTTCATGGGACTGCATGGTATCTCTCAGCTTGTCAATACAATCCAGTGCAGTATTGCAAGCGGTATCAAAGCCAATCGTATATTCTGAACAGCCGATATCATTGTCAATGGTGCCCGGAACACCGATGCACGGTACTCCCAGTCGAGACAATGCAAGTGCGCCGCGGAATGTACCATCGCCGCCGATGCAAACAAGACCATCGATTCCCATATACTTACAGGTATCTGCTGCCTTTTGCAGACCTTCTTGTGTCAGCATTTCCTTGCATCGCGCAGTATATAACATCGTACCGCCTTTTCGGCTGATTCCATCTACGCTGCGTGCATCCAGCTCAATAATATCGCCGTTGATCAGTCCGCTGTAACCGCGGCGGATTCCAAGCACGGAAATACCATACGCTGCTGCTGTACGAACAACTGCACGAATGACTGCATTCATGCCCGGCGCATCACCGCCGCTTGTAAGTACGCCAATTCTGCGAATTGGTTTCTGTTCCATAATTGTACCTCCTAAAAAGGAATGTAATTTTGCTTTCTTCTGGTTCGCTTTTGACCCACTGTCTTTTACGAACTTTATTTTATTATACCATTTTTTCTGAAAAAATACAAGGTGATCGCCTATACCATCTTGGTATTCTATTTTTTCCATCTATATCGCATAAAACACATCCACCGGCGTAGCCGGTGGTTGTCATTTGACGGGCATAGCCCTCTGTTCTTCGCCTACGCGTAAAGCGCGTAAGTACGATCTGCCAATTGCGTGGGGACTGTTACCTACGACCCGTAAACGGGCTGTCTGATGGTATTCTTAACTGCTCCCCTAGCTCATCCTCTTTTAACTGATTCCTAACATACTCCGCAATTCGGCTCTCATTCTTTCCTACTGTGTCAACATAGTATCCTCTGCACCAAAATTCCCGATTTCGAAACTTATATTTCAATTCGCCGAATTGCTCATATAGCATAGTGCTGCTTTTTCCCTTTAAATACCCCATAAATTTTGATACTGCTAGTTTTGGTGGTATCTCCACAAATAGATGTATATGATCTGGGCACGCCTCTGCTTCAATTATTTTTACTCCTTTCCACTCACATAATTGTCTTAATATTTTCCCGATTGCTTCTCGTTTTTCCTTGTAAAATATCTTTCTTCTGTACTTTGGTGCAAACACTATATGGTATTTGCAATTCCATTTTGTATGTGATAAACTGTTTATATCATTCATTCCCATAATGAATGCCTCCCTGTTATTTTATTGTTGCAGTTGGCAGACCGCTCAATAATTTTAACAGGGTTTTTTACTCATCGCCATAGGCTTTTTGGAACCACTCGTTTAACGAGTGGTTTTCTTTATACAAGAAAACAGCCACGGACTATGCCGTGGCTGTGAACGATTTATGCTGCCTTTGAGCTGCCTGACTCGCCCTTGAGTTCTGCCACTGTGCTATCCCGGAAGTCTGTGTAAACAACACCCGGCTCTAGCGAAACACCCTTGATCGCTGCCAGTTCAGAAACGGTTACAAATGCAAAGCCACGCTTTTCCAAAGTTGCCATTGCACGGGTTGCACCTTCTAGTGTGGACTCACGCAGGTCATGCATCAGCACGATGTCTCCATCCTGTGCATTGGAAACGATCTTATCATAAATAATGTCTGCATCACGGTTCTTCCAATCCAGCGTGTCAAGACTCCAGTTGATGATTGGCAAACCGCTTTCCTTCATTGCCTGCTGTACATTATCATCGTATGCACCACCAACCGGACGCATCACAGTTGGCTTTTGACCTGTATAGGACTCGATCAAATCAGAGTTTTCGTCCACTTCCTTATGCACAAAATCACTAGACTTCTTGGTCAGCAGCTTCATTGGATGGTTCATAGTATGGTTGCCCAGCTCATGCCCCTCTGCAAGATAGCGATCCATGTGGGTATGGAAGTCCTTGATGCGGTATCCACACATAAAGAATGTTGCATGCGCATTGTGCTCCTTCAGGGAGTTGAGCAAACGCGCAGTGAGTCCCTTAGAGCCGCCTGTCGGGCCATCATCAAAGGTCAGCGCGATATATGCGTCTGCCTTCGGAATATTGCTGAGGCTTGGCAATCCAGAAGCCGCAGCTGCAACCGCCTCCATCTGTCTTGTATGTCCATCCAGTGGATATGCAGTCATCGCTGCCATGCCCTCAGCAGGCTCAGAGTAGGACTTACCCAGCGCACTTGCCAGATCACTCAGTTTGCAGTATGGTACATCTTCCTGTGTAGAGATTGTAACATTCAGCTTCTTTCCATCCTTATGCAGTGCACCCTTATCATAGGTAATGGTACCGTTTGTTACTTCACCCAAAGCCTCTGCCGGGAAGTACATGCCATCCTCTTGCTTCTTTGCCTTTATGTTACCAGACAACTGCACCATGTTTCCATTCATCAGAACAGACTTGGAAGAGTCTCGAACGATCAAACTATCGCTGAGGTACTGTTCTACGGAGTAGCCCAGCTTTTCCTGTGCAGCAGTCTTTAACTTCTCTTTTTTGCTGTCATCCAAATCGCCCATCACACAAATGATATATCCACCTTCTGCGGTTGGGTAGTCTATGATCTTGCCGCCCAAAGCCTCTGTAATTGCACGAGCAGGCACATAGAACGAAGCACCGTTACGCGTCGGCTTCACTGGCAGTGTATATTCCTGATCATTGACACCCTGAACGCTGGAATCATCCTGCTTGAGCATGATGGTCTTATCTCCCACTGTCATCTTAAAGGTTTCATGCTCAAAGATCAGCTGTCCACCAAGCCCCTCCACCAACGGGCGAATTGGAACAAGTGCATTTCCATTCGGATCGATGTACGGAGTAATTGCAGTTCCCTGTCCATCTGCCAGCGTAATTACTTCTTCATCTTGAATCGCCATATTATTATCGATCTGTAAAATGATCTGGTGGCTTGCTGGTTTTGGTGTAAATGATGGAAGTCCAACCTCTCGGATCGCACTGACCGTTGCTGGGATCAGGGCAATTAACAGCACTAGAACCATCAGCGCAGCGCCTGTTTTCCATTTCATACATTAAATCTCCTTCTAAAGACTTTATTCCCCTGCGTGTCTAATTTTATTATAACACAGGTTGTCAAAATACAGGTAACAAATTCGTTAAAAATCGACTTGATATTTTTGGCAAATATACAATCTTCTTATCGCAGTACCTGTGGTACCACCTGGAATCCAACGCCTAATAAGTTTGGTCCTACATAGGCTGCCAATGTGCCATCGATCTGACCGCGAACAATGCGTGTACCCGCCGGCAGTTTGGAACGAAGGTATTCTGTTAACGACTCGCTTTCCTCTGGCAAGTCACCATCTGCTACTGCAACAACAAATGGTACATCTTTGGGGCACGTTTCTGCAAAGACGGATAGCATGCGCTCTACTGCAGCCTTTCGACCACGTCCCTTTGCTGTATTGGTGAGCTGTCCGCCTTCACCAAATGTAATAATCGGCTTTATCTGCAACAGTGTACCTGTCATAGCAGTGATTTTACCAATCCGTCCGCCCTTTTGCAAATATTCTAATGTATCCACACAGAATAATACCTTTGTTCGTGCTAACATTTCTGGAACTGCCTGCAAAATCTGTTCCCATGTACATCCATTCTCGATCATGGCACCTACTTGCACCAATGTCATGCCAATGCCCAAAGAGCCACTTCCTGAATCAAATACCTGTATATCTAAATCAGTGTTTTCCTCAGCCATTAATCGTACCAAATTATACGTACCGCTTAACCCTGCTGAAAGATGGATCGCAAGCACATGTTCATATCCCTGTGCACGGATCTCATCAAAAATCTTCTGCACCATATCAGCAGACGGCAAGGATGTAACTGGCAATTCTTTTGGAAGGCGTTCATATACTTCATTTGCTGTAATCGTCTCGCCATCCAAATATTCACCATCTGAAAACAATAACCGCAATGGCAATACAAAAATATTATATTGTTCACGAAATTCCTGCGAAAGATCAGCGCAAGAATCTGTTAACAGCGCAATCTTTTGATGATTCATATTGGTAGCCTCTACTTTCAAAAATCTTCCTGTGTCATACAGGTCACATGTTCTGGAACCACTTCGCCAACTGGCGGGGAAACTGAATAGCCAAACATGTCATACCATTGTCCACACTCTTCACACTGCCAAGCCGTCCGAGATTCCTCATTTGAACAATACATTTCATTGCCGCAACTACAGCGCATGATAAACAATCTTCTCGATCTCCTTTAATATAATGTTTTATTTTTTATTGTATGCGTTTTTCATGTCTTTGTCAATGCTGAAGCAGAGTTAAACCATGGAAATCAATTTTCACAGACAATACTATGCATCTTGCCCAATCAAATCATTCCTCGAAAAATGAGGAATGATTCGATTGTATATTTATTTGAAAAATCAATCGATTATATGAATAACTATGCATATTTTCGTGATTACAGTCTATGTGATAGATTGAATTTTTAAAAATTGATTTCCGTGAGAGTTAAAAATGATTAAGGATATGCGCCGGCGTAACCTAAATCTTGGGATGGTAGAGCTGTGGCACCGTGTAAAGAAATGTGGTTATACACACCATCCAGAGCAATCCACCTATTCCTCAGCCAATTTTCTGGGAAAATTGGCGAAGTGGTATGCGCGGCGCGAAATTTATGTGGAGTGTATCCAAACTGATAATGATTTTGAATTTACCAACGGTTTTTTGAATGGCAAGCGCAATTTACTCGCCTTATTTGAGCAAACTACTTCAGAATTTGGTATTCGCCACAAACTTATTTATTCCTTACACACCTTGCCATAACAGAAAGGTGGAACGCAGCCACCGCAAAGACCAAAAACGTTTGTATTCCTGCCATTCTTTTTTCTCTCTGGAAGACTTTGCAAAGCAGCTTGCAATCCACAATCGGCGCTCTAATAACTTACCTATGAGACCTCTTGGTTGGCTTTCTCCTTTGGAGTTTACTACCTAAACATGTTTGACAAACCTACATAGTATGTCATCTCTTCATCCGATGGAGTGTTTACAAATTATTCATGCTATATCCATGATTTCGTGATATTTATCTCCTATAATAAAGCCATGGAAATAAAATTTCACTCATAGCAATTCTGAAAGTACTTTATTTCATATAAGGAGAGAACTTTTGATGTATCGCTTGTATAGATTATTCGCAGCTTATGGATATGGAACTGATTTTATTCGTTTATTCGAAATTCTTCCACAAAATATAATAAAATGTTTTAGACTTGTTCCAGTTCATCCAAAATCTCGCTAATTTCTTTTTTGCACGGTTTCTTCCCCCTTTCCGTGCATGAACAGATTCCGTAAAACGGACAATAGACAAAAAGCCCCCTAGTGTAGGATAATAACTACATAAGGGGGCATTGTTATGCCAGGCAAAAAAGAATGAAAAAGTACCCGGAAGACCACGACCGCGAGGCCACTGAAAAAAGATGACCCAGCTGGTCTTGTCTTCTTTCATCCCCTCGGTAGTACTCAAAACTTCACGAAAACCATCTTTTGTCACTGCTATTGCCACTAAAATAGCTACATTTTCGTATTCTCCACACCAATTTCTCTTGAGATATATGCCATCTACATAGACATATGGATACTTACCGCCTTGTAACAGACGGTTATGCCATGCTTCGATATTGACATATGCTTTCTTATTCAGCTCGATGATGGCTGTTTCAAAAGAGATCCCCTTGAAGTGTGGCATATGCAAAGTAACATCGCCAGACGCAGTGGTTAGATTCCGGTCATAATGACCGCTACGGTAGTCCTGATGAACCTCGCTGCATTCATATTGAGCAGCTTGTGTCAGTTTATCTGCTTCAGCTTCCAAAATCTTCTACACTGCCACGCACCAGTTCCTTAATTTGACTCTTGATAATTTCCTCGTTAAATTGTACAATGTTATCAGACATGGTTTGTTGTCTCCTCTCAGAATGTTTTATTGCAATTTCATTCTATTAGAGACTGACAAGCCGTGTCTATTTTTCTTTTTCAATTTTGCGCAACTTATTGTACCTTATCTTGGCTTCTTCTGTCAGAGTTTTGTGTAGTAACTTTATTCTAACAGAAATCAGTCGCTATGACTTTTCTTTATGTGTTCAATTTGATTTTACAATTTACCTTGTCAATTTTTCAAAAAAAAGGTATAATAATACAAAACATTTGTTCTTATTTTGATAACATGAAAGGGTGACATATTCTGATCGGAAAAACACATTTTTATACTGGTTTATTAGTGGGTGCAAGTTTTGCTTGTGTGCGTGAGTTTTCTTTGATTCCAACAGCAATTACAGTAGCCGCTGGAGGTGTTGGTGGACTCTTACCTGATTTAGATCATCAAAAAAGCACAATAACAAAAAAATTGGGTATATTGGGCTTTTGCTGCAGCCGGTTATTTCGACATAGAGGTGTATTACATGCGCCTGCTTTTTATTTGGCAGCAACTGCCATCCTAGCTCTATTTGTGGGTGAGGCAGGTTACTTACAACCCTTGCTTTCTGGTTTGTTGGTTGGGGAGCTATCCCATTTACTCTTGGACACATTGACTCCAAAGGGGATTCCATTGTTCTGGCCGCTGTATCGCAGGCATATTTCACTGCTGCCGATCCAAACAGATGGTCCAATCGATCATTTTATTGGACGGCTTTCCCTGATCGCAACTACTTTCATTTTGGGATGTATGGTCATTTTTTGGATTGGATAAAAGAATGATTGCATAAGAATAAATTGTAAAGTCAAATTGAGACGAAAATTGCAATAACAAATTGAACACTTGAGTAGAATAAAGATCTTTAAGGTTGTATCTGGTAAATTCTGTCAAGCTGTTCTTCAAACAATTCCTCG
>JAHHRJ010000032.1 GCA_020025885.1 Butyricicoccus sp.
CTCCAGCTTCCCAAGCTGGCCGTGTGGGTTCGATTCCCATCATCCGCTCCAAATGGAAAACCAGCTATAAAGTGTCTTGCAGACACTTTATAGCTGGTTTTTTATTATTTATAAGCTAATTTCATTTCAAAATATGCTTTTTGCATTTTTTAGAAGCAATTGCCCAGGTGTTCACATTTGCCTGCCTAAAAGCAGATTGATGGTGTGACCTATGACGTCACCCAGCACAAATCCATGTGTGTATCTTCCTGTATACTCAAAATTATAGCGTTCTCCTCTCATTATAGGATAGGGCGTATCTGAAAACAAAAAAAATCGCCGAACTTTTCGCAATGCGTGTTGTAGAGGCAAGACAAAAAACGCAGGAATCCTTGCTGGATTCCGCGTATTTTTGATGCAGCAGATATCGTTTATTGTAGAATTTCGACTTTTCAGATAGCCCCTTAAATGTTGTCATATTATCCAAATGAATCATAGCCTTTTATGAAAAGTATGATATAATAAAGACTGTCGAAGAATTTCGACAGTCTTTGCAGGGGAACCCAGTCCCCCTGGACACAGAGCCAGTTCCAGTAGAAACTGGCTCTGATACCCCGGTTTCGCGCACAAATGTGCGCGAAACCGGGCAGAATCCAAGGCACATATCCCTGGAATTTGAAAATTTCAGGTCGCTTCGCTCTGAGGCAAAACAGTCAAAAAACTTTTCGACAAGCTGAATAAATATTCATATACGATAAAAAAATAAAGGAGTATGAAATATGATCCATTCAACTGTTAGCCAAGGGCATATCCTTGTTGTGGATGATGACTTTGAAATCAGAGAGATTCTAAAAGTTTTACTGCTCAGCGAAAATTTCGATGTAATCGAGGCGGACTCTCCGAATACTGCACTAAAACTGATGTCCCCTCAAATCGACCTTGTTATTTTAGATGTGATGATGCCTGAAACGTCTGGATATGATCTTTGCAGAACGATTCGGGAAATCAGCAACGTTCCAATTCTGTTCTTGACTGCGAAAACCAGTAATTCTGATTTGCTCATGGGGTATGCCTCTGGTGGAGACGATTATCTAGCCAAGCCATTTGCATACCCAGAACTGGTAGCACGTGTGAAAGGACTGCTGCGCCGTTACACTGTTTACCATGGAAAGCATACCGCAAAACCAAAGGAAGAACATTTAGACTACAACGGTATCCGGCTGGACTGTGTTCGTAATCAGGTGTGGAAAAACGATGTTGCTATTGATTTGACCGACAAGGAATACCAGATTTTAAAGTTTTTAATGTCCTATCAGGGGCAACTTTTCTCTGCACAAAACATCTATGAATCCATATGGGAAGAACCATTTCTCCCTACATCCAGCAACACCATCATGGTGTTTATCAGAAAACTTCGAGAAAAAATCGAAGATGATCCCAAGCATCCCAAGTTTCTGATCACAGTCTGGGGAAAGGGGTATAAAATTGTATAGACGAAACAATCCGGTGCGTTCCCATATTGTTGTTCAGTTCCTGCTTATTACTCTGATTGCATGTTCTACTACATTTGGGCTGTATCACTTTATTTCAGAAGTCATTCCAGCTCACTTTTTCCTTGGCGAACTCTACCAGGACTATTGGAATGAGCAAGTTAAAGAGACCTTTGAGACGTTTCAAGAATATGTAACCGCCAATAACCTGAGCCGTGAACAGGCAATGAATTCAAGTTGGTGGTATAGTTCCAACACCAATGTCACCCTTTTCTTTGACCCACTTCCTTTTGTGGACACAAAAAACCCAGAGCATCAGTCTTATCTGAAAAAAAACTCCATTTATGTCTTGACTTGTTCTAACGGCGATCTGTTTGCCACTTCGTACTCCCCTGGGGTGATGTACCGGAAAAGGTGGGAAACATGGGGGATACTAATTGGAATGACATGTGCATTTATTATCTTTTTCGCCTACATTTTTCACCTTCTGCATCGCCTCAAAAAGCTATATCGCCAAATAATGCTTTCAACACAACAGGGCGGTGATACAACCATCTATTTGCGTGGCGAGGATGAGCTGGCATGTCTGGCGCAAAAGGTAGAGAGCATGAGGTGTTCTCTGCTGGATCTGTTGGAACAGGAGCAGGAAAGCCAAAAAAATCAAACTCAGTTAATTGCCATGCTATCCCATGACATCCGTACCCCTCTGACAAAGCTGATGGGCTATCTAGATATCCTGTGCTACCAAAAAGTTGCTTCGCCGGAGCAGATGTCCCATTATCTTTCAATGGCAAATGAAAAAGCCAACCAGCTGAAGACCTTGACAGATAACCTGTTGAGCTGTGTATTTGTAAAAGGAAAGATGATTCCCGATGACAGGGTGCTTGTCAACGGTCCAGAGTTTCTCGCTCAAATACTTTATGAGGGATGCTTTGACTTGGAAAGCAACGGATTCACAGTAGAATTGTCCTCATTTGATGGCGAATACACCTTGAATGTAAGTATTGATGCATTTCAGCGAATCTGCGATAATCTCTCTTCCAACATTTTGAAATATGCAAATAAAGAGCACCCTATTTGTGTTCATGTCACAAACAGTACAGACTTCATTCATTTAAGCATTTCCAACTATAAAGCCAGCAAAAGCAGCGATATTCCACATCATGGACTAGGGCTGCCCTCTGTGCGAGAGCTGACAGAATATCTTGGGGGAACATTTAGTGTTATCGACACTAAAGAGCAATTCGAGGTGTGTATTGCCTTGCCTAAAGTCAGTCGCCACTCGAACAAAACTCCTTGATGTATATGAATATAGGATATACCCATAACCTACTTGATCTTGACCTGCCACAAACAAGTCAAAGCCGAAAGGGCTTGTTGCCTGCTTTTCACAGTCAACAAGCCCTTTCGGCTACTTAAACAATTATTTTCAATCCAAAAGATTACAGAACTTTTAGAGATCACTGTACTGTTTATTTTTCAGGCTTTGTTTTCAGATACGCCCTAATTTTCTGCATCAAATAACTCCCCGGAATACCTAAAATTCATGAGTTGCCCGCTGCACGCATAACGCATGATACAGTTCTGGATTGCAGCTAGAAAAGCAATCCAACAACAGGGGAGAAAAGACGCCGCATTCACCATCCACAATCATCTGGACTGCCTGAGCGTGCTCGATCCTACCTTTGCAGCTCCTTGCTTGTGTCAAGGCATCATAAGCATCTGCAAGACCAACGATTTGTGCAGAAAACGGGATAGCCTGTCCACAGAGCTCATAAGGATAACCCTTTCCATCCCATCGTTCGTGATGATAACTGCACACATCCATAATCGTACGTAAGTACTCGCTGTCCTCATCCTCCACCAGTTCAATGAGCTTTGTCCCAAAAAACGGATGGGCGTGAAGTAAGCTCCATTCCTCTGTGGTTAGTCTTTCCTTTTTGTATAGAATAGAATTGGGGAGCATGATTTTTCCGATATCATGGAATAGTGCGGATTCAGAAATCAGAAGCTGCCTTCGCTCGTCCAACCCACATTCGGGATGTGCCTCTGCAACTGCTTTCAGCAACAGTTTTGTGTACCAGCGAACTGCCAACGCATGCAGCTTCAAGTCAAATTGCTGAAGCTCAAATAGCTTATCCAGCGAAGAAATGGTAAATTGACCGTTTTGATGTGTGCCCATCCTAACAACCTCCCTGTCTTCGGAAGGGTTTATGCCGTACAAGCCGTGTTCCTCTCGTGTTGTAGCAGAATGGAGAGCGGACGGCTACTGGGAAGTGTTTGCTCAATCATATAGAAGCCGCCTTCCAGTTCTTTTCCCAGCTGTTCTTTTTCTGTATCTTCTGAGGGTATATAGATTGGCAGTTCAGCCAGATGGGCTCGATAACCGTGAAAGGAGTTCCCCATGCACACAGCCATAAGCTCTTTTGTTGCTTTTCGACAGAGGACACACATAGCATCTGAATCTTGTGTGCATTCTAAAAAAGATTTGTCGCAGAGCATAAGGAGATTTGCATCCTCTCCATCCACATAGATTGTCTGTTGTCTCAGGTTGGTAAGAGGTACCTGAACACAGCGCTCGACATATCGGATGGGAATGGCATAGCCGTCCTGTCCATATTGCGATACGATACAAAGCTCAAACTGGTTTGACATAATCATGGTCCCCTTTTATTTCATAGTGTGTAAGGTATAGACAGCTTTCCTTCTGTTCGGAAGCCCAGTTGAGTTTCCATATTTGTGAGTTAATACTTTTCAAAGATACGTCTTGCACTTGTTGCATAATCTATCTCTTCCGACACTTCACTGCCTGCATATCCCGCATAGGCTGTGGCAGATCTTTGAGCCGAAGCGAAACTTCCATACTCAGAGTTCTCCTCAAGATTAAATCGCCCCACCAACTCCTTCATAATCTGCGCCTGTCCGGAAAGTTCCTCACTGGCAGCGGCACTTTCCTCTGCGGTAGCCGAGTTGGTCTGAATCACACTGGAGATCTGATCAAAGCTAGCAGTCACATCTATAACAGCACTGCTGAGTTTTTCTGTTTCTACCGTTACACTTTCCATAGCAGCATTGGTTTTATCTGCACGGGAAACGATCTCGACAAGGGATTCCGCTGTCTGCGTTGCAAGCTCGCTGCCCTTTTTCACAGCAGACATGGAGGCTTCGATCAGTACAGCCGAATTCTTAGACGCCTCAGCAGAGCGGACTGCAAGACTGCGAACCTCATCCGCAACCACAGCAAATCCTTTACCTGCACTGCCTGCCCGTGCAGCCTCCACTGCTGCATTCAGTGCCAGCAGGTTGGTTTGGAAAGCGATATCCTCAATCGTTTTCATGATCTTGCCGATCTCTGTGGACTTTTCTTCAATCTCATGCATGGCATCCAGCATATCCTGCATCTGCTGATTGCATTCCAAAAGTGCCTCTCCTGCCTGTCCCACCTCATCGTGAGCCTCATTGGTATGCTCTGCAGCGGATCTAATGGCAGAGGAGATATCTTGCACAGTTGCAGAAAGCTCCTCCATAGAGCTTGCTTGTTCCGTAGAACCCTGTGCCAGTGCCTGTGCTCCGCCGGAAACCTGCTCACTTCCGGAGGAAACCTGATTGGCAGACTGGTTAATCTGGAGCAACGTATTATTCATATTGGTGCGCAGACACTGTATGGCCATAAGGATTTTTTCATAATCCCCTACATATGCCTTAACATTCTTGGATTTTATAGTGAAGTCACCTCTTGAAATCCCGTTCAGAATGTCCACCATATCAAAAATAATCTCTTTTTGGAATGTGCTGAGTATACGGACATTATCGGCCAGCTCACCCAACTCGTTTTGAGACTCGTATTTAATTTCAATCGTCTCCAAATCACCCTGTGCTAACTGCTTGCCTGCTTTATTCAGATCATTGAGCGCACTGGTCAGCTCTGTGATGATACGGTGTCCAACCAAATTTGCCAGAGCGATTGCAATTAGTAGTAGAATAAGCACAATTACAGATGCGATCCTTTGGTTGATCCGAGCGTGTTTGATCGCTTTGTCTGCGTCTTTCTCAATAGAATGCTGGATCTCGGTCAACAGATCTGCTGATCGACTAATATTCGGACTATATTCATTAATTATGATAGGAAACACCGTTTGTTTATCTGCAACCATGAGTAATTCAAAGATTTTTTCTCTTATGGCTTTTCCTTGTATCATATTAGCTTCTAAGGCATCCACCATTCCCGTATCATCATCGAATCGTTCACGAATCAAAGGAATACGCTCATCCATCAGGATTTGAAGCGTATTAGTCATGGCGGATAAATTCTTTTGTATTTCAGCAAGGTCAGACTCTATGATCGATTTAAACATATCGACACGCACTGACTCCATATCCCTTCTCGCATCCGCAGCGGAAATTGAGACCTTGTACGCATTTTCATAGAAATCACGCAGTGTTTTATCTGAAATGCGCAGAAAAGTGAGAGTTACCAAGCTTCCAATTGTCAAAAGAACCAGAAGTGTCGTGTATGAAATTCGCAGTCGTTTTTTGATTTGCATGTTTTTGAACATTCCAAATTTTCCTCCTAAGTTTTACATGATTCAAGCGTTTCTTATTGCCCGATATTGTTATTATGATAACACGCAAATCTTACCATATATTTAAAATAAATCTTAAAAATTCTTATTTTTTTGATTGGTTGATTGCATAATGAAGTTGGACACCTAGCAAAAAATCCATAGTGATTTTCCCAAAATGATAGAATAAAGGGAGAATATCGAACCGAAATGGGTTGGTATTCTCCCTTTATTTAATGATCTATTATTACTCGTACTGTGGTGTATCTCGACATCTTCGTGCGATAACTACAAATCTTCCATTTTTCGTATGGTACGCACAGGTGGAAAGAGTCAGGAGTTGGTCATCGTACTCTGCTGAAACACCGGTATCATAAATGGCTTTCTCACAATAGAATGAAATCGCGTCATTAAATGTGCTCTCGTCTGAAGCATTAATGAAATTATAGTACTTAAAGCAGGTGTCATTTTTGTTATAAACACGGTCAAAAAAAGCTGCCAAAACCTCGTACTCTCGCTGCTCGTATAAAGTATCAAATCGGATAACAGGATGTTTTTTCCAATATGCTTCATCCTTGTAATTCAAGATCGAGCCAAACATGGTCTGATTTTTCATATTATGTCCATACAAAATAAGATTGTCACTTTCAGCAGAGCAGCGATGATCCATAAAAATCGTGCCAGCGATACTGTATTCACAATCAAAATTCAGTTGCAGATATTTTTGCGGATCATTTGGCGTGTGCATAACAGGATAATCTAAAATGGTATTATCAATTTTGATCCATCCATAGAGCTCGGGATTCTGTTGTGCCAACTCTGCATACTGTGGCAGGATAGTGGGGGTATGCACTGCGAGGCTGCTCGCAGATTCTGTGATTGCATGGGAATGCAGTTGCATCTCTTCTTCAGCTGGGACATCTACTTTGGCTGCCATATTTTCGAATTTCTCCTGCTCTATGTTCAGATTGCTGGCTTCATAGAACGCTCGTAAGGCAAAAACAGCAGATATCGTCAGCAACAGAATCGGCAGTTTAATAAACTTGACCATAGGTTCTTTTTTAAAGTGATTTTTCAAATAAAATAAGAACTGCATCCTTTAAACTATGCCCCTTTGCTTGCTTTAGTATTGCTTTTTAGCAGATAAGGCGGTGGCGGAATCGTATCCGTCACCGCCTTTTGCTGTGCCTACAATGTATTCACTGCACCGTTCCTATTACATTCTCCTCTTTTTCAGGTTTGAGAGCAGAAGCACGATCGCACTGCACAGGAAAATAAGACTCAGTGAAGCCCACAGTTCTATGTGGCTGTTGTCCCCTGTTTTAGGGGTGTCATCAGGCTTGTCCGGTGTACTTGGCTTGTCTGGTGTGGTCGGCTCGTCCGGTGTGGTTGGCTCGTCCGGTGTGGTCGGCTCGTCCAGTGTGGTCGGCTCGTCCAGTGTGCTTGGCTTGTCTGGTGTGGTCGGCTTATCCAGTGTGCTTGGCTTGTCTGGTGTGGTCGGCTCGTCCGGTGTGATTGGCTTGTCCGGTGTGGTGAGCTTGCCCAGTGTGGTGAGCTTGTCCGGTGCAGTCGGCTTGTTCGGTGTGGTGAGCTTGTCCAGTGCAGTCGGCTCGTCCGGTATGGTCGGCTTGTTCGGTGTGGTGAGCTTGCCCGGTGTGGTCAGCTTGTTCGGTGTGGTGAGCTTGTCCAGTGCAGTCGGCTCGTCTGGTATGGTCGGCTTGTTCGGTGTGGTTGGCTTGTCCGGTGTGGTCGGCTTGTTCGGTATGGTAAGCTTGTCCAGTGCAGTCGGCTCGTTCGGTGTGGTGAGCTTGTCCGGTGTGGTCGGCTTGTTCGGTGTGGTTGGTTCCTCCGGTGTAGTTAGCTCCTCCGGTGTGGTCGGCTTGTTCGGTGTGGTTGGTTCCTCCGGTGTGGTTGGTTCCTCCGGTGTAGTCGGCTCGTCCGGAGGTGTAGGCGTAGGTGGTTCTGCCTTTTTTGTGTTTGTAATCACAAAGCCTGTTTCCATTGTACCTGTTACAGAAGATGTATACCCCTCAGGTACTGATTCTTCTTTCACCATATAGATGATCTGTGTTCCATCTGCATGATATTTATCCAAGTCAGTAAAAGTGGCCGTCCACCCGTTTCCGCTATTAAGCTCAACGGACTTTTGCTTCACATTATCGGCCAGCAGGTTGATTGTCACAGATGCAATATCCGTAGGCGCCGGCATCTCCATACTTTCACTGCTCCGCCATTCCTTTTTTACGAAAATGGAAATTTTTTCCGGCACAGGATCTGGAGCCTCTGGCTCTTTTGTATTTGTAATCACAAATCCACTTGTTGCATCCCCTGTCACTTTGCTTGTATAGCCTTCAGGTACAGGGTCTTCCAAAACTGTATAGTGTATTTTCTTGTTGTGCAAGCTTTCAGGTGCCTTAATGGTAGCCATCCACCCATTGCTCGGGTTTAATTCCACATGAAACATCTTTTGGTCATCCGCCAAGAGCCATATTATTACGGATTCATCAGACTGTTCTCCGTCCCACTGTTTTTTGATTGCAATGTCAAGCATCCTGTCGGAAATTTCTTTTGCAGAACCGTCATCGTCCAGCAGATAGTTTACCGTACCATGATCCTCAAAAGATTCCACGCGAATTAAATTTTGGATATCTTTTTTCCCATAAAGTGTATTACGTCCACCTTTTATATGCTCGTAGAAGTAAAACCTTGCGGATTCACAATACCAGTCTAGTCCAATCACCTGTTTGACTGGCTTATTTGGAGTAATGATATAAAATTTCTCCCCAGCCATCAGCCGTGATACATCCGTGACTGGTCTACCACTGGGATAGTGATAAAGCGCGGCATCAGGGTCAGAGGAGTAAAGCTCTATATCACAATATGTTCCTGCGATCCCATTTAAATAAAGCGGGCCAGTAGTCCAAACATCACCCACATTGTGCATTGTCATATCTCCGACAATTTGGGGTCGGTCTGAAAAAAATTCGCTTCCCTCAAAAAAATTCTTGATATAAGTTTCGTACAGATCATTGTAATAATCGCACATTGCCTGAGAGAAATTGTCATTCGGTGTGTATGTTCCGGTTTTATCATTTGTAATATCCCACAGCAGGTGTTGTGTCACATACCTCGCTTCATCTGGTGTAATAAATTGTTTATGATTCTCTTCATAATCTCCATAAGCGTCGAAGGGATAACCAACACACAGACAAAGTGCTATTTTTTGCTTTTTATCAGTTCCATAGGCATTGATATATGGATCATCCGCCTGCAAATAATTATCTATTCGTGAATAAAAACAGCGATCATCTTTACCATTATAAATCGCATTCTCTGTTGTGGGAGGTCTTTTGGGCAGATCATAGCAGTAAGCAATATTGTCCCTTCCATCTGCACCCGTTCCATCCTTGATGCGAATCCCTATGTGCATTGGAGGATTCTCTCCCTTGACTGAGATCATCTCACTATAGCCTTGATATAGGGTCTCAGTAGCATGAGAAGGAAGAGAGAATAGGCTTAGCATCAGCACACCAGACAAAATCAAGCTTAAAAACTTTTTCATAGCTGTTGTTCTCCTTTTAAATCATTGTAAATGGACAATCTTTTTTGCAATCTGATATCAGTGCTCCCAATCAATATAGTGAAGCTGATATAGATCATGGACCGCTTTGGGCTGCTTAACAAAATAGGCAGTGGTTCTTTTCATAATTATCATCTCTCTGCTGTCGTATGCCGCTTAACCCTTCCCTGGAAGATTCCACACACGAAACAGCAATCCACCACCCTTTGAACAGGTAAACATCAAGCTGCCAATTCGCATAAATTTTGGCTGATGTGCATGAAATATCTCACAGCTGATTTGCTCATGCCTCTTTATTTCAAACAGGCCTCCAAATTCATAGCTTTGCATAAAACGATCCGCGAGTATTACTCCCATTTCCATCAGTGCAACATTGCAGGGCTCATCAAGGTCTGTGCTTTCGTCCTCATCTGAACCGAAAATCGCTCTTGCTGAATTATGCAGTATTACCTTAAGCTTCCCTGCGCAATGGTGCAATCGATCACGATAGTCTGACAAAGAGTCCATGATATGATACACCCAACAGCCTGACGCACCACTTCCACAGCATAATCGGTCTCCTCCACCTGATGCATGACGCATTCTATATGGAGCACATATATTCTTCTTCCTGTTCACAATGCACTCTTGTTTGCTCCAGTAAAAGGCAGAACAGCACGCGGCAATTTCTAGCTCACTGCTGGTCGTTCTCCTCTGATGCGAGCTTTCGCAGTTGATCCAGAAGCTCAAAAATTTCTTTGTGCTGCACATCTATTTGTGGTACCCCAATTTCATATATAAGCTCTTGGTTCATCGCAGTTGCATCCCCCTTTGTGTTTCCTTGTCTCTTATGTACCCCCTACGAATTATAATGCGGATCCAAAGATTCCATTGTTTCATTAGAACACAAAAATCTTACAATTCACCTTATCTAAACCTTAAAAATCCTTATTATCGTTTCTTGAGCCGAGGAAAAGTGGATTTATTTAGATACTCATGGTACAGTAGGAGGAAACGATGATATAATGTGGGACTGCCAGTGGCGCTTATACACTGATGAAAGATTGCAGTCTCCAAACATGTTTCGAACAGCATCAAAGGGGATGATTATTTGCTTTCTTCGATTACACGGCAGGGTCACATCATGGTCATAGATGATGATAATGAAATCAGAGATATTCTTCGGATACTGTTGTCCAGTGAAAATTTTAAGGTTACAGAGGCGGCCACGCCATCTGCCGCACTCAGCCTGATGAGTCCAGATATCGATTTGGTTATTTTAGATGTAACTATGCCGGAAATGTCTGGCTATGATCTGTGTCAACAGATCCGTGAAGTCAGTAATGTTCCAATTCTATTTCTGACTGCCAAGAGTAGGAATGCCGATCTTATGATGGGATATGCCGCTGGGGGAGATGATTATCTGGCAAAGCCCTTTGCCTATCCCGAATTGATTGCACGTGTGAAGGGGCTTTTAAGGCGATATATCATGTATCAAGGAAGACATACGCCCAAGCCAAAGGGGGAATATCTAACCTATGGCGATCTACGTATAGACTGTGTGCATAACCACGTCTGGAAAAAATCTATCGAGCTTGCGTTAACGGATACGGAATACCGCATTTTGAAGTTGCTGATGGGCTATCCGAATCAGTTTTTCACTATACAAAATATTTATGAAACGATTTGGGAGGAAGCGTATCTCTCCAGCTACTCAAATACAGTTATGGTATTTATCCGAAAGATCCGTAAGAAGATTGAGGACGATCCGAAAAATCCAGCAATACTTGTTACGGTTTGGGGAAAGGGATATAAAATTGTGTAAAATTAAGGACGATTCAATAGAGCATATTCCCTTTTTTAAAAATTTGATAGTACAATTCCTGGTTGTTGCGCTGATTACTTCGGTGGCCGCATTTTCTACCAATCATTTCATCTCTATTCAAAAAGGGCGCTATCTGTGTTCAGACTCCAAAACACCCAAATCTGCGGGTTCAAATCCTGCTAGTTGGTAGAAAAGATCCTCTGGCACCTTTAGAATCAGAACTTATTTTTTAGCATAAAAAAGCCGAAACACTTTGATTCTCTAAGGCTTTCCGCCTTGGCATCAAAAGTGTTTCGGTTTTCTGGTGCAGATGGTGGGACTTGAACCCACATGCCCTTGCGAGCACTAGCACCTGAAGCTAGCGCGTCTGCCATTCCGCCACATCTGCATATTTATTTCTAAAAAACTTGGTGCGAGTGATGGGACTTGAACCCATACGTCGTGAAACACACGCCCCTCAAACGTGCCTGTCTACCAGTTCCAGCACACTCGCATTCATAATACTATAATAGTATAATACAAAGATTCCTTTTCTGTCAACTATAATAGTGTATACCTATACTTCAAAATCACAAGAAATAATAGGATTATTTTTATGCAAAACAACGAACAATTGCAGTTGACTTTTATTCTAATCGA
The DNA here is from genome assembly GCA_020025885.1 of Butyricicoccus sp. GTDB lineage: Bacteria > Bacillota > Clostridia > Oscillospirales > Butyricicoccaceae > Butyricicoccus. Next base: position 12,055 of record JAHHRJ010000032.1, read on the forward strand.
ATGTATACTAAGGTTGTAAACAAAAGAAAGAGGTGCTTGAGGATTATGCGTATTACGCACGAAGCAGACTATGCAATCCGTGTTGCATTTTGTCTGGCAGAATGCGGCGGCAAGCTCGGTGCAAAAGAGATATCTGACCGAACCGGTGTTACACTACGTTTCGCATTAAAAATTCTGCGCAAACTTATCCAAGCTGGCATGGTTCGCTCTTATAAGGGCGCAAATGGCGGCTATGAACTTGCAAAGGAACCTGCAGAAATCAGCATGGGCGAAATTATAGAGTGCATTGATGGAACGATCACGATCAATCACTGTTTGTGCAATGAGTTCGCCTGCACGAGAGTAGAGTCCAAAAACACCTGCAATTTCCGAAAAGTTTTCGGGTCAGTCAATGCAATGATCCGGAAAGAGCTTTACAGTGTTACGCTAGACAAATTTTTAGATCCAAATTTTTAGGAGGAAATTATTATGAAGTTCGTATGTTCTGTATGTGGTTATGTTCATGAAGGCGACACTGCACCGGCTGAGTGCCCGATCTGCCATGCTGCTGCTGAAAAGTTCGTCGCACAGACTGGCGAGATGACCTGGGCTGCTGAGCACGTAATCGGTGTTGCTGCTGATGCTCCGGAAGACATCAAGAAGGATCTCCGCGCTAACTTCGAGGGCGAGTGCACTGAGGTTGGTATGTACCTGGCTATGTCTCGCGTTGCACATCGCGAGGGTTACCCGGAAATCGGTCTGTACTGGGAGAAGGCTGCATTCGAAGAGGCTGAGCATGCTTCCAAGTTTGCTGAGCTGCTCGGCGAAGTTGTAACTTCTTCCACCAAGAAGAATCTGGAGATGCGTGTTGAGGCTGAGAACGGTGCTACCGCTGGCAAGACCGATTTGGCTAAGCGTGCAAAGGCTGCTAACCTGGATGCAATCCATGACACCGTTCATGAGATGGCTCGTGACGAGGCTCGCCACGGTAAGGCATTCAAGGGTCTGCTGGAGCGTTACTTCGGCTAAGTTATAAACCGAATTTTTACCCCTAGGCAATGGGATTCCCCTATTGCCTAGGGGTTTTCTTATACTTATTTTAGCGCTTTCCTTTTGTAGCATTGCAAAAAATACAGAATGGTGCTATAATGACACAGATTCTTCCAAAAATACTATACTGAAAGAGAAACATTTTTCAGGAAAGCGGTGGAAAAAATGAAAATCATACTGATTATGGTACTCGGCGCACTCTTGGGGCACTGGTTCCCTGCGCGTCACAAGAAAAAAAACGAACTTTTTCAAATCATCTGCACAACACTCCTGATTTTTTCCATGGGTGTCATGTTGGGCAGTCGTGAAAATTTCGTTCGCGATCTATCCAGTCTCGGCTTGCAAAGTCTTCTTTTTTGCCTGATCCCTGCAATTTTTTCTCTGCTTTTAGTTTATGTGTTAAGCCGTCGCTATCTGGAAAAACGCCATAAGGAGGAACGATAATGGTCATCTTAGCAATTGCTGCGCTGCTCGCAGGCATTTTCTACGGCATGTTTGGCGGCGCAAATCCAATCATTTCAGGGATTGCGTCCCATTCTGATTTGATTTTGGTGCTTTTGATGTTTTCCGTCGGCATCAGCGTGGGTACACATCACGGACTGATTCAAAAAATCCGGGAATACCATGTAAAGATCTTGCTCATCCCTGCCGGTGTTATTGTCGGTTCTCTGCTGGGTGGTGTGGTATGCAGCCTATTGCTAGGGCTTCCGCTCAACGAAGGCATTTCGGTTGCAAGCGGTATGGGCTGGTATAGCCTTTCTGGAGTTACAATCAGTAATTTTGCAGGCGCCGAACTTGGCAGTATCGCATTTTTAAGCAATCTCATGCGCGAGATCTTCTCATTCTTCAGTATTCCCTTAATCGCAAAGTATTTTAATGGATACAGTTGTATCGCGCCCGCTGGTGCGACCAGCGAAGATACAACGCTTCCCATGATGATTCGCTACACCAACGAAGAAACCGTTGTGCTGTCTGTCATGAATGGTATTCTCTGCTCTGCGGCTGTTCCCGTGCTCATTTCCCTTTGCTATCAGCATTAAACCAAACACAAGCAATCTCCTTACTTCATGTGCGGCATCACTTGTTTTTATTTTACATAGCCCCTGCTTCTATGCTATAATGAAAACACAAAATCTGAACGATATGGAGGGTACTATGGAATATGCATCTTTTTTGGTTATGATTGCGATTGTATCAATTGCATACATCGAAATTTCAAAATTGAAAGCGCAAATCACACAGCTGCAAAAACAAGTCAATGAACTATGCCGCTTGACAAACCATGAGCAGTTATCTTGCTATACCATTTCCGATGAACTCAAAGAACTGGCACTCCACCTCAAAAATTCCGGAAAAGAAACGGAAGCTGTCAAAAAAATCCGCGAAGCAACGGCTATGCCATTGATCGAAGCCAAGCAGTATGTGGATCGCCTGTAATGTTACAATATCCCTCAAACGCGAAAAGAAGACACACGACCCAGTCGTATGCCTTCTTTTTTTTGTGTTATGTATCAGTGTCTTATCGGATTGGGCACACACCACCAACGCAGTCACTTGTACCAATATCCAGCTCGGTCTCCTCCTGCTCATACTTAGAAATTAGAGACGGATTGAACGGCTTCATCTTCGCAAGACGCGCCTCATATTCCTGCTTAGTGATCTCTTCATATGGCATCAGCTCATAGAAGTGATCGTCCAGACTCAGGAACGAGAGTGCTACCACGTCATCCCAGTTGTTCCATACCCACTCTTCTACCGCATCCCACTCGTTTTCGCGTACATGCACCGTGATCGAGCAGTTATGGTCAACATAGTTCGTCATGAACATCTTGTAGTTTTCCAGCTGTTCGATTGCAGAAACATCTGCCTTAACGCGTCCTGCTGGTGCTTTGACTGGGAATTCCACGACCTTTGTGCGGCAATCTTCCTCTGTCTGTCCGACTTCCGGGAATACTGGATAGCCCAGTTCTTCGCACACCTTGCAGAGCGGATCTTCTGCTGTAATGCGCACGCGGCGCACATAATACGGTGCATGGGAGTAATGAATACCGCTGGAAACGGTCGGCAGCAGAGACAGCGTCCCCTCTGGCTTTACGGTCGTTACAAGCAGCGGCTCTGGTGAGGACAAGGACGCTGCATACTGCTTTGCAGACTCATGTGCGATGCGGCGTAGTTCAGCGAGCAGGCTTGCCTCCTCTTCTCGGCTCATGCTGGTTGCATTCACCATATCCTGCCAGCCAGTCAGCGAACAGCCAAGCAGACGATCACGCTCCTGCACGCCGTTCCATTCGTGCATTTCCAGCTCGCGGCAAGTCATACGATATCCCGCACGTGCAGAAAGACGCTGTGCCTCCAAAAGTCCTGCACGGTCAAGTGTGCCATCTTCGCAGATAAACGCCATCACATTGATCGTTGTGAGGTTACACAGACCATGGTTGTCCAACAAGATCTCGCCGCAAGGGTTCACGCCGTTGAAGTTCGGGCGGCGCTTCGCACCTGCTTCTTGGTTGACCCAGCCCGGCTCACCAGAATAGCGCATCTGCTGCAAGTGCCAATGGAGCTGCTCACGGGTTGGCTTGCGAGTATAGAAAATAGAGTTATTGCTCATCTGGCGATGGGCAATGCTCTTGTCGATCTCCCAGCGATCCCCAACCTGCTTGTAGAGTGCAGACTTTGCCTGAATACAAGCAAGATCATCCTGATCAATGAGTCCAATTTCCGAGGTACGGCGCACACCGCCAGATACCACATTTTCGCCGATGATATTTGCAATGTCCAGCAAGTCGATCGGCTGAAGCTTTGCCTTTTCTGTCTGATCCCGTGCACCTGCTGCTACAATGACCTTATGAATCTTATCGATCATGCGCATCATGGACTGATACCCGCTCGCCGTACCACCAAACACCTTGAGCTTTTCGCCCTTTGGACGGATATTGCTGTAATTGATGATAATGCGGTTGATCTTGTTGTATTCGTTGTTGTAGAGCAGCTGGAAATAACTATCAAGTGCCTGTGCCCAGCCTTCTTTGGAATCGCCAATGGTAATAAATGCGGTATCCTGCTGGAATGTCAGATTGGTGTATTCCAGACGCTCATTCTTCGGCACTTCCTGATACATTTCATGCACCAGCTTCAAGCCTGTGCGAACCTTTGGCAGCTTTTCCGCATCCGCGCGCAGCACGCGCACGCCCACGCCTGATCCTACCATCAGGAGGTAGAACAGATCATGGTATGCATGGAAGTTATCAATGATTTCAAATGCGCAGTTGTAATTCGCCATGGGATACTGCTCCCCCACGCGTGTCTCACCCACCCACAAGGTACGTCCTGACAGGAACTGCTTCATCTGGTAAATATTGCGGTATAGGGCTTCCGCTTCCTCGCGTGAGGTGGGTGCAAGCGAGCAGTTGTATTCAACGGCACGGCGCACAGTCTCCCACCAAAATTCACGTCGTCCCAGATGAGGCAGATAGCGGGAATAGGTACGCGAATACACGAAAGAACCCAGCTGGTGCATGGGATTTCCAGCGTGCTTGTAGGGGCTTAAAAACTCCTTGCTGAGCTTACCGTCTTTCCATTCATAGAGTCCACGGCTCTTCTCTTTATCCATGCGGTATAAAATATATGCCTTTGCAGTATCAAAGTGCCCAACCTCAAAGAGTGCGCGTTCCACCAGATCTTGAACCTGTTCGATCTGGATCGTATCTTCTTCACGCTCTGCAAGGTGTGCTTCTACGTGCTGCATAACCTCTTCAATCATTTGTTCATCATAATCTCCGGCAGATACCGCCGCCAATCGAACCGCGCGCGCAATAAATCTGCCATCATAGGCGACCGTCTTTCCTGTGCGCTTGGTTACATATTTGATTCTCATGATGTGCTCCTCTCCAAAGCCGCCGACCTTTCGGCGGTCAAAAAACTTGTCTTGTTCTATTGTACGCATTTTTTGTTTTGCGCGAAAGGGTAAAAGCGCACGAAATTTGTCCACAATTTTTTCTGATTTCTCAATAAACTAACACTTGACTTATTTTTCCATCACACTATATCTAGTGCTTCCATATTTTTCACGCCACATTTTATGCCACACATACATTCTCCTCCATGATCTGTGACGGATTCCGGCATTTTGTCCCTTGTCAGTCCAAACCCAAGGTCTATATAATAAAGAAAAGGGTAAAATACATTTAACGGGTGATATGCATGAAAAAACAAATGTCAGACTCCCTCCTGCTCGCCATCTTTTTGACACTTGCCGGCGGATTTCAGGATGCCTATTCCTACAATTGCCGCGGACAAGTTTTTGCCAATGCACAGACGGGAAATATCGTGCTGTTTGGGCAGAACCTCGCCACGGGGCAATGGACACGCGCGGTGCATTATCTGCTGCCTGTGCTTTCTTTTGTGGTCGGCGTATATCTGACCGAGTGGATTCACCACTATCATAAATACAGCACCCGCATCCACTGGCGGCAGACCATCTTACTGGGTGAAATCGTCTTGCTTGTTTTGGTCGGTTTTCTTCCCAATACGATGGACGTTCCAGCAAATATCCTGCTTTCCTTCGCCTGTGCCATGCAGGTCAATACCTTCCGAAAATTCTGTGGACTGCCCTGTGCTACCACCATGTGCATCGGCAATATGCGTTCTGCCGCTTCCCTGCTCTGCGAATATCATGTTACGCAGAATCCGGAGCTTCGCCAGAAAAGCTTGCATTATTATTTTGTCATTGGCGTTTTTGCAGTTGGTGCAGCCTTTGGTGCTGTCCTCAGCCAGAGCCTTGGAAACCGTGCGATCTGGATCGCCGCTGCCTTGCAGCTCATCGGCTTCTTCTTGATGTTTTCCCCATACACACCACAAACAGCAGACGAAACTGCTGTTTGACACAGAAAACTCAGTTTGGCATATACTATAAAATTGGAAAATTGTCGCTTTCTCCTTGACAAACTGCCGTAAAATGTCGTATACTGAACCTGTCATGTGATATTACTTTCTGTATCCATGCAAATATTTCTTCTGACCTCCCATGTGTTTACTGGGACAAGGCCATACGGACAGCCGGGTCAACTGCCGACGGGCGGCGCGCTTCCGCCATTATTGATTGAGTTAAAAGCTCAAATTTATAAGTTGGTTACTTTATAACCAGTATGCAGGGTGCATACACAACTTGTAAAATGGTCAATAAGAGTAGTAAAAGTAAGTATTTGCTATCTGACTCTATGCAGAACCTTTCTCTATCACATGGTCTTTGCGTGGTTGCCAATACATGAGGCATATCACTCTACCATACCGACTCATTTTACAAGCAGTGTGCCTTCCGCATACTGCTTGTTTTTTCATTGATTCTGATTTGATAAAAGGAGCATGCCGCAGCATGGGGGAAAAGTTAAAGCTTTATGGGTTCAATAACCTGACGAAATCTCTGAGTTTCAATATCTATGATGTCTGCTATGCCAAAACACCGCGCGAGCAGCAGGACTATATCGCCTATATCGACGAACAGTATAACTCTGAGCGACTCACCACGATCCTGACCACGCTAACCGATATGATCGGCGCAACTGTGCTCAACATCGCCAAGCAGGACTATGAACCACAGGGCGCTTCTGTTACCCTACTGATTGCAGAGCGTCCGGTTCCAGGGGATACCCAGGTTGCGCATCTTGATAAAAGCCATGTCACGGTGCATACTTATCCTGAGTATCATCCAGAAACCAGCCTTGCGACCTTCCGTGTGGATATCGACGTAGCGACTTGCGGTGAGATCACCCCGCTGTCTACGCTCGATTATCTCATTGGCTCCTTTGACTCTGATATTATCACCATGGATTATCGTGTGCGCGGCTTTACTCGTGATCTTAATGGGCAAAAGCTGTTTATGGATCACTCGGTTACTTCCATTCAAGATTATATCGCCCCTGCCACCATACGCCGTTATGATGCAGTCGATATCAATGTGTATAGCGCGAATCTGTTCCACACAAAAATGATGCTCAAGGAAATCGACCTGCAAAACTATCTGTTCAAAACCGACGTGTATGAACTTCCGCCTATGAAGCGACTTGAAATCATGAATAACATCCGCCGCGAGATGATTGAGATTTTCAGCGGCAGCAATATCTATTAAAGAGGTGTGCCATGAAACCATTATCTCAGGAGCGAGCACCTATTTATGAAGCGCTCGAATCCTTTCAAAAAATGCGCGTTGTCCCCTTTGATGTCCCCGGACACAAACGCGGACGCGGCAACCCAGAACTGACTGCCCTGCTTGGCGAGCAGTGCGTAAAGTTAGATGTCAACTCCATGAAGCCTCTGGATAACCTTTGTCATCCGATTTCTGTCATTCGAGAAGCGGAACTGCTTGCAGCCGAGGCATTTGGCGCAGCGCATGCTTTCCTGATGGTTGGCGGTACCACATCGGCTGTGCAAAGCATGATCCTGTCTGTCGCAAAGCGCGGCGAAAAGATCATCCTACCACGCAATGTGCACCGCAGTGTCATGGGTGCAATGGTGCTTTGTGGTGCAATTCCGGTCTATATCGATCCTGCCTGTGACGATCGTCTGGGCATCCCGCTCGGTATGAGCGTATCCGCGGTGGAAAAAGCCATCAGGGAACACCCAGACGCGAAGGCAATTCTGGTCAACAACCCGACATATTACGGCATCTGCTCCGACCTGCGCCGCATTGTTGCACTGGCGCATGCACACGGCATGAAGTGTCTTGCCGACGAAGCACATGGCACCCATTTCTATTTTGGTGAAAACCTACCTGTTTCTGCAATGGCGGCTGGTGCAGATATGGCAGCTGTCTCCATGCATAAATCAGGCGGCAGTCTGACGCAGTCCTCCCTGCTGCTTTGCGGCCCTGCCATGAACGAGGGACATGTACGCCAGATCATCAACCTCACCCAAACGACCAGCGGTTCCTATCTGCTCTTGTCCAGTCTGGATATCTCACGCCGTAACCTTGCGCTGCGTGGCAAAGAATCTTTTGCCCGTGTTGTTGAGCTTGCGGAGTATGCCCGCAAAGAGATCAATGCCATTGGCGGCTATTATGCGTTCTCCCGTGAACTATGCAACGGAGACAGTATTTATGATTTTGATACCACCAAGCTTTCTGTTAATACCTTACAGGTTGGTCTTGCTGGCATTGAGGTCTATGATCTTCTGCGCGATGAGTACGATATTCAAATCGAGTTTGGCGATTTGGGCAATATTTTGGCATATCTCTCGATTGGCGACCGCTCCCGCGAAATCGAACGTCTCGTGAGTGCCCTGTCCGAAGTACGCCGCCGCTTTGGTGGTTCGGAAACAGGACTCATGAAGCAGGAGTATATCGAGCCAGATGTCGCGGTTTCTCCACAAGATGCATTCTATGCCGACAAGGAATCCCTGCCGATCATGGAGACTGTGGGACGCATTTGCAGTGAATTTGTGATGTGCTATCCCCCTGGCATTCCAATCCTTGCCCCCGGTGAACGCATTACCCAAGAAATTCTGGATTATATCGTATATGCAAAGCAAAAGGGCTGCTCTATGACCGGTCCTGAAGACGCGGATATCACCCGTCTCAACGTACTCAAAAGGAGGGACTAACTTTGGATCTCTGGTTTTCTGAATATCACACCCCAAATGTCAAGCTCGCCATCCGTGTAGACCGTCAGCTCTACACCGGACAAAGTGAATTTCAGCGTATTGATGTGTTTGAATCCCCCGAATTCGGTCGTTTTCTGACACTGGACGGCTATATGATGCTGACCGAGAAAGACGAATTTATCTATCACGAAATGATCGTGCATGTCCCGCTCGCAGTACACCCAAATGTACGCCGCGTGCTGGTCATCGGCGCAGGTGACGGCGGTGTCATCCGTGAGCTGACTCGCTACCCCGATATTGAGCATATCGACATGGTTGAGATTGATCCGCTCGTTGTGACTGTATCACGTGAATATCTGCCGGGGACTGCTTGCAGTCTGGACGATCCGCGTGTATCCATCCACTATGAAGACGGACTCAAGTTTATCCGCCGCTGTGAAGCAACCTATGATCTGATTATTGTAGACTCTACTGACCCATTCGGTCCAGGTGAAGGACTGTTCACCCGCGAGTTCTACGGCAACTGCTACAAAGCCCTGCGTGAAGATGGCATCATGGTTAACCAGCACGAAAGCCCCTTCTATCAGGAGGACGCGATTGCCTGCCAGCGTGCGCACAAGCGTATTGTGGAATCTTTCCCCATCAGCCGCGTCTATCAAGCACACATCCCAACGTATCCGTCTGGGCATTGGCTGTTTGGCTTTGCTTCCAAAAAATATCACCCGCTCAAGGATCTGGACGAAGCACGTTGGAAAGCATATAACCTGCCCTGCCGCTACTACACCACAACCTTGCACAAGGGTGCATTCTATATTCCCGCCTACGTTGAGGAGTTATTAAAAGATGTTGAATCCTAATGTTGAAGTTTTTCTGGGCTGCGACTGTCCACTCGAGCAGGCGCGCACCGTGCTTTTCGGTGCTCCGTTTGACTCCACCACCTCTTACCGTCCGGGTACTCGTTTCGGCTCTTCTGCCATTCGTCATGAATCGTTTGGCGTTGAGACATACAGCCCCTATCAGGACAAAGATTTAGAGGACGCTTATGTACTCGATACCGGCGATCTGGAACTGTGCTTTGGCAGCGCAGAACAGGCGCTCTCCGATATCGAATCCCACACTCGCACCATTCTGGAAGCTGGCAAGCGTCCATTCCTCGTGGGTGGCGAGCACCTTGTCACACTGGGCGCATTCCGTGCAGTTGCAGAAAAGTATCCAGATGTGCATATCATTCATTTCGATGCACATGCTGACCTGCGTGACGACTATTTGGGTGCAAAGCTCTCTCATGCTTGTGTCCTGCATCGCTGCTGGGATATTATCGGCGATGGACGTATTTTCCAATTTGGCATTCGCTCCGGTGACCGCTATGAATGGGAATGGGGCAAAGACCATGTACACACCCAGCGCTTTAATCTCGAAGGACTTGGAAAAGTTGTGGAACAGCTCAAAGGCAAGCCCGTTTATTTTACGCTCGATCTGGACGTGCTCGATCCGTCCGTATTCCCTGGTACAGGTACCCCTGAGCCGGGCGGCATCTCTTTTGAAGCGCTGCGTATTGCGGCAACCCTCATTTGCAGCCAGCTGAATATCGTTGGCTGTGATGTGAACGAACTCAGCCCACATCTTGACCCAAGCGGTGTTTCCACTGCGGTTGCCTGCAAGATTATTCGCGAGATGCTGGTTGCGCTCCCTGTTTAACCCACAAACCAAACCCGATTTCAGATACAGACAAATCACAAGGAGGATTCTATTATGGGAAAAGTACTCATTATTGGCTGCGGCGGTGTTGCATCTGTTGCAATTCACAAGTGCTGCCAGAACAGCGAAATTTTTGAGGAAATTTGCATTGCCAGCCGCACACAGTCCAAGTGTGACGCACTGAAAGAAAAGCTCGCTGGTACAACTAAGACCAAGATCACGACCCGTCAGGTAGACGCAGACAAGGTAGACGAACTGATCGCGCTCATCAATGATGTAAAGCCGGATCTGGTTATGAATATTGCGCTGCCCTATCAGGATCTGACCATCATGGATGCTTGCCTCGCTTGCGGTGTCAACTATATGGATACCGCAAACTACGAGCCAGAAGATCTGACCGATCCGGCTTGGCGTGCTGCTTACGAAAAGCGCTGCGAGGAGGAAGGCTTCTCTGCATACTTTGATTATTCTTATCAGTGGGCATATAAGGAGAAGTTCGAGAAGGCTGGTCTGACCGCACTGCTCGGCTCTGGTTTTGACCCAGGTGTTACACAGGCTTACTGCGCATATGCCCAGAAGCACCTGTTTGACCAGATTGATACCATCGATATTCTGGACTGCAACGGCGGTGACCATGGCTATCCGTTTGCGACCAACTTTAACCCAGAAATTAACCTCCGTGAGGTTTCTGCACCGGGCTCTTACTGGGAGAATGGTCACTGGGTAGAGATTCCTGCAATGTCCATCAAACGTGAGTATGACTTCGCAGAAGTTGGTCACAAGGACATGTACCTGCTGCACCATGAGGAAATCGAATCCCTTGCAAAGACCATTCCGGGCGTCAAGCGCATTCGTTTCTTTATGACCTTCGGACAGAGCTATCTGTCCCATATGAACTGTCTGGAAAATGTTGGCATGCTGTCCACCGAGCCAATCTCATTTGAGGGTCACGAGATCGTTCCGATCCAGTTCCTCAAAGCTCTGCTGCCAGACCCAGCGTCCCTTGGACCGCGCACCGTTGGTAAGACCAACATTGGCTGTATCTTCACTGGTAAGAAGGACGGCAAGGAAAAGACCGCTTATATCTACAATGTCTGCGACCATCAGGCTTGCTATCAGGAAGTTGGTTCTCAGGCAATCTCCTACACCACTGGTGTTCCTGCCATGATCGGCGCAATGATGCTGCTGACTGGCAAGTGGAACAAGCCGGGTGTATACACTGTGGAGGAGTTCGATCCAGATCCGTATATGGATGCACTGAACAAGTGGGGTCTGCCGTGGCAGATCAACGACGCACCGGTACTGGTGGACTGATCCATGCGCACACCTTATTTTGTTGTGGATGAAACCGCGCTACGGCACAATCTCACCATTTTAAAAGACGTTTCCGAGCGGGCAGGCTGTAAGATTCTGCTCGCCCAGAAAGCATTTTCTATGTTTTCTGTCTATCCGCTCCTGCGCCAGTTTCTAGCTGGAACCACTGCAAGCGGACTGTATGAGGCACGTCTGGGATACGAGCACTTTGGTGGCGAGACCCATGTATTTAGCCCTGCGTATCGTCCAGACGAGTTTGAAGAACTGCTCACCTATGCCGACGATTTCGTGTTTAACACCCCTGCACAGCTGCGCCAATTTGGTGCACGTGCAAAGGAAGCGGGCAAGTCCATTGGTCTGCGCGTCAATCCGGAATGCTCCACACAGGAAGGGCATGAAATTTATGACCCCTGTGCATGTGGCTCTCGCCTTGGCACAACGCTTGCAAACTTTGATCCTGAACTTGTCCCCCTGCTTGACGGTCTGCATTTTCACACCTTATGTGAGCAGAACTCTGATGCACTGGAAATCACCTTGCATGCGTTCGAAGAAAAGTTTGGTGCATACCTGTCTGGTCTGAAATGGATCAACCTTGGCGGCGGACATCATATCACCCGTGCAGATTACGATATTGAGCGCTTGATTGGTCTGGTTCAGCATCTGAAACACACCTATGATGTGGAAGTTTACCTCGAACCGGGCGAAGCTGTTGTACTCAATGCAGGTCAGCTTGTATCAAGCGTGCTGGAAGTATCCAAGAACGGCATGGATCTTGCTATTTTGGACACCTCCGCGGCTTGCCATATGCCTGACGTGCTGGAAATGCCCTATCGTCCCCCTGTTTTAAACAGCGGTAAAGCTGGCGAAAAGGCATATACCTATCGTCTGGGTGGTCCAACCTGTCTGGCTGGCGATGTGATCGGAGATTATTCTTTTGATGCACCGCTTCAGGTGGGCGATACCGTCACCTTTGGCGATATGGCACTTTATACGATGGTGAAGACCAATACCTTTAATGGTATGCCGCTTCCCTCCATCGTTTGGCGTGATGCAGAAGGCAAAGAACACCTCGTCCGCGCCTTTGGCTATGAGGACTTCAAGAATCGCTTATCTTGATTCTTCCAATATGAAACATACAGCCCCGAAACATATCCTGTTTCGGGGCTGTTCAGCTTGTCGAAAAAGTCTTTTGACTGTTTTGCCTCGGAGTGAAGCGACTTAAAATTTTCAAAATCCAATGACATGCGCCTTGGATTTTGCCCGCGACCCGCGCAAACGTGCGCGAAACCGGGGGTATCAGAGCCAGTTTCTACTGGAACTGGCTCTGTATCTAGGGGGACTGGGTTCCCCTGGAAAG
>JAHHRJ010000033.1 GCA_020025885.1 Butyricicoccus sp.
ATTTAAGGTCGCTTCGCTCCAAAATAAAAAGGGTGCAGTGACTTTTTTGACACGCAGAAGAGAGACCAAAGGTCTCTCTTCTGCAAAAATCCCGTGCAGGCCGTGCGCTGCCCGCACGGAAATCATGGGAGCTTTTTAATTTTATTCAGCAAGTGCTTCTAAACGCGCCTTGTTCTCAGCAATTACCTTCTCCTGTACTGGTACAGGTGCTTCATCATAGCGTACAAAGTCAGCTTCAAACGCGCCGCGACCCTGTGTCATCGAACGCAGAGTAATCGCATAGTCGGTCAATTCTGCCATCGGTGCTTCTGCAAGGATCTCCTGCTGTCCGCTGTCTGCTGGGTTCATACCCATGATACGACCACGGCGCTTGTTGAGGTCGCCAATAACATCACCCATGTATGCATCTGGGATCAGTACTTTGAGCGTACAGATCGGCTCAAGCAAAACTGGAGACGCCTGTGGGATACCAGCCTTATATGCCAAACGTGCTGCCATCTTAAAGGACAGCTCATTGGAGTCCACATCATGGTAAGAACCATCGGTCAGGGTTGCCTTAAGTCCTACCAGCGGATAGCCAGCCAAAACGCCATGCTCCATTGCCTCATGGATGCCCTTTTCAACTGCTGGCCAGAAGTTTCTCGGAACAGAACCACCGAAAATGGTCTCTGCAAATACAAAATCTTGATCTGCACACGGTTCAAAGTCCATCTTAACATGACCATACTGACCATGACCACCGGACTGTTTCTTGTGCTTGCCTTCTACGGATACCTTTTTGCGGATTTTCTCGCGATATGGTACGATCGGCTTGGACAGCTCGACTTCAACGCCAAATTTATTCTTGAGCTTGGAGCAGATCACATCCAGATGGATATCGCCCATACCAGAAATCAGCATCTGCTTGGTCTCTGCATTGTACTCTGTGCTGAAAGATGGGTCTTCATCACGCAGACGTGCCAGACCCGTTGCCAGCTTTTCTTCGTTGCCCTTGCTCTTTGGCTCGATGCCCTGTGAGTAGCATGGTTTCGCATGCGGTACAGCATCCAGATTGACCTTACGCACCGACATGGAGAGTGTGTCACCGGTCTTGGTGGTTACCAGCTTTGCAACTGCACCGATATCGCCGCAGCCAATCTCTGTTACTTCGCTTGTCTTTTTGCCACAAACGGTGTAAATATGCGCCATTTTCTCGGTCGCATCCGCACGGCGATTTACAAGTATCATATCCTGCTTGACAGTGCCAGAGAATACTTTAAAGTAGGAAAATCTGCCATACTGATCAGCAACCGTCTTAAAGATCATTGCAACGGTCGAACCGTTTGGTGTGCAGTTGATTTCAATCAGCCCACCCTTTTCGTCCTCACATACTTCAACGGGTGCTTCATCTGGGGACGGCATATAGTCTGCAATACCTTGGAGTACTGCATAAGAACCTATTCCGGTCACAGCCGTTCCGCAGAATACGGGCGCGATGAGCAGATCACGTACACCCTGACGGATACCAGCAATCAGCTCTTCGTTCGAGAATTCCTCGCCTGCAAAGTAGCGCTCCATGAGGTCTTCAGACAGCTCTGCAACGTTCTCGCACAACGCCGCACGGTGCTGATCAATACGCTCTACCATATTGTCCGGAATCGGGATCTCCACACGGTCATTGCCTTCCATCTTATATGCCTTACGGAATACACAGTCAACCACACCAACGGTATCGCGGTTCCCCTCAAAGATCGGCACTACGATTGGACATACCGAAACACCAAACTGCTTTTGCAGCTTATGTAATGCGTTATAGTAATCAGAATTTTCTTCATCAATTTTCGAAATATAAAACATACGCGGCATTTTGCGTTCTTCTGCACGCTTCCACGCTTTTTCTGTGCCAACACCTGGGCCAGACTTACCCGTTGCAACGATCAGTGCAGCGTCTGCAACACGCATTGCCTGATCAACTTCGTTTTCAAAATCGAAGAAGCCTGGTGTATCGAGCAGGTTGATTTTACAGTCGTTGTTCCAAACAATTGGTGCAACCGCAGTTGAGATCGAGAACTGACGCTTAATTTCCTCTGCGTCAAAGTCACATACAGTATTTCCCTCAGGTACTTTACCGACGCGATCTGTCACACCAGCAGTGAACAGCAGGCTTTCCACCAAAGAGGTCTTGCCATCGCTTCCGTGGCCCATAATACATACATTGCGGATCTTATTTACCGGAAATGTCGCCATAATTACACACACTCCTGCCATTTTGTTCATTCAGTTTGCGCACATTGGAGTCAACTACTCCTTGTTCGTAATTATAACCCACAACCGCACGGATTGCAACTTATTTTTTATGCAGTATGCACATTTTTTCTGAAATATGAAAAACACCGCCTAAAAAAGCGGTGTTTTTTTGCACAATTATATTGCGTTAAAGTCCTTTTCTCGTGTTAAAAGTAACAAAAAAGGATGGAATGTACCAAAGTACCAGATAAAGCAACACATTCTTTGGTGTTACAACTTCTGGGTGTCCAACAAATGCCAGATAGAACATAAGGAGCAGTCCGCATACGCCGCCCACTGCGCCCAAAATCAGATTGGAGCGCATTGCACCGGACAGCTTATCCGCAGACTGGTGCACCTGTGCAAATGGAACAACACCATCGCGTGACAGGATCGCACAAACGCGGTCACCCATCGTATAGGCAGATGAAGTTACGGATGCAACACGATCTGGTGCGACCTCGCCAATTTTTCCGCGCTTTGTCTCAAACATCTTCTGCACCATTTCTGGCGAAATGTTAAAGTCTCTGGTCGCAAGCTCAGGATTGACCTTAAGGCGTAAGAGTGCCTGCAATGCGCTGAAGGTCTGCGCATTGGAATGGTAAGTCAGCTCAATGACACCTGCTGGCTGGCTGTTGATACACACATAAAGACCCGTTTCCACATTATGTCCCTGCTTGGGTGCCTGAATCGGTCTGCCCAAACGTGCCATATATGCCGCATTGCCTATCTCTACGCGGTCTCCTCCGATCTTACCCGACAGTCCACCAACGTCATACACCTTGATATCGCTTGCGCGCGCTGGACGTCCATACTGCTCACGAAGTGCCTCAGCAAGCAGGTTGCTGATCTCCATATTGTATCCCTCGGTCATTGCAACCGCATAAGACAACAGTTTCTCCGGCGTATATCCATTGTGTGCACGCACTTCCGTGATCGAAACCGTTCCGCTTGGGAACAAATCACTGTCCTGAATGACCGCGCGATAAGACTTCCGCACACGGAATGCTGCCCGACCGCTTGCAATCGCCGCACCCTCAGAAAGCAGACGGCGAGACACATTGTAGTATGCTCTGCCAAATGCACACAGAATGGGCAGCGGACAAGCAATGGTCAGCATCGCAGAAAGTGCCCAGAAAAAGTTCTGGATATTCTTCTGTGCCATTGCAGCCACAACCGCCAGCACGATCGATGCCACAAGCATGATCGGAGCATAAATCCGTGCAAAGCGCTCCATAGAGTCTGGACGCTCCATCTCCTGCAAGAACTCATGTGCACCTCGCATACGTACTTTTACGGTGCGTCGTGCACGTTCCACGCCATCATGGTGGTAATAAACGCCCATTGGCTTATCATGCAGTGTCGCGGTTTTATACGCACGCGCACGTCCTGCGCTGCGGTTTTTCTCCTCACGCATCGCTGCATACAGCAGTAAAATGCAGATGGAAGAATACGGCAATACGCCGCCCCAGCCTGCAATAATAAAGCACATACAGTGCAAGATCGCAGCCATATTTGCCATCGTAACAAGGGAAACACGATCTGCGCGGAACGTCACAAGTGCATAAAAACCTGCACCTACCACATCCATTGCGATCAGCATGGAAACGATTTGAAGCGCAACTTGTGTCAGTACAAACATACGCGCATTTTTGGCATAGGAAATAATCTCTGGCATAGGCAGTCCAAACCCCTCTGCCATTGTCAAATAGAGCGCCACAATGCCCAAAATCAAAACCGGAATGGAACGCCGTCCCAAATTCTTTGCACGCTGGTTTGCCGTATGCATTGCCTTTGCTGGATTCTGAATGCGTGCACGCTGGCTTGCATCAAAATCATCATCGTCATATTCTTCCGCCTGCGCATCTGGTCTTGGCAGACGGATCTCCTGTTGCTGCATGCCTGCATATGGCTCTGGTTCTGCCGGTGCTGGCTGCGGCATTTCCGGCTCTGGTCTTACAGGCACCTTCCGTTCCACAGGCTTCCGTACCGGCTCTGCTTTTTTCGGTTTCTTAGCTCCCTGTTCTGCGTGTGCTTCCTCTACTACGCTGTTGACTTCTGCTAAAATATCATCCAAGTTAAATGTACGCCCGCCCGTTTGCGTACTTGATGCTCGTGCTGGAGCGGCTGTCACTTCAACCTTTTCTGTATGTTTCACAGGGATTTCTTCCCCAAGCAATCTTCGAATATCATTGAGCTCAGCTGTATCAAATTTATTGCTCATTATGCACCTCACTTCCCATAGGTTCGGCGCCGTACCGCTTCAAAAAGCAGCACAGCCGCCGCATTGGATGCGTTGAGTGAATTGACCTGTCCACGCATCGGAATGCTCACAATAAAGTCACATTTCTCTCTGACGAGACGGCTGATCCCCTCGCCCTCTGAGCCAATGACAATTGCAGTCGCACCTGCAAAATCTGCGTCATATAGTCCAACCGTTCCATCTGCTTCCGCACCAAACACCCAAACACCGCGTGCCTTGAGCGTATCGATCAAAGCTGGCAAATTGACTGCTTTGTGTACAGGCATATGTGCAAGTGCACCTGCTGATGCACGCGCCGCCACGGCGGTGAGTCCAACTGCACGGCGTTTTGGGATAATGACACCATGTGCCCCCGCAGTCTCCGCCGAGCGAATGATTGCGCCCAAGTTATGTGGGTCTGCAATACTATCGCAAAGCACAAACAGTGGTGCTTCTCCCTTTGCTTCCGCATTTGCAAACAAGTCATCTAAACTTGCATAGGCATGTGCCGCTGCCTGCGCAATCACGCCTTGGTGATTTCCAGTTGTGCTCATGCTGTCCAGCTTACGGCGGTCACAGGTCACGACTGGCACACCGCAGTCCTTTGCTAGCGCAATGATATCACCTACACGTGCACCCTGTGCAACAAATATCTTGTCGCAATCCTGTCCGGCACGCAGTAGTTCCATGACTGCATTGCGTCCTTCCAGCAAGTTATTCTCTTCATTAACGTCCTGCACTGGACGTGATTTTCTTTGTCTTGGATTTTGCATATCCAACTCCCGTCTTTCCAAACGATATAATTTTCCAATCTGATTTTTATTATAACATACCTGATTCGTGTGATTCAACGATGATTCGATGAATTCATGGAATTGTTACGGATTTTTCTCAATATTTTCCAATATCTTCCAATATTTTTCACCTAAAAATACGGCTCCTAATCAAAGGAGCCGTATAATATGCCGCGTAATTTTTTATACGTTAAAAAACTTCTGATGAATTGCCTTTACGGCCTTTTCGCTGTCCTCTTGGTTGATAAGCACAGAGATCTTGATTTCAGAAGTAGAGATCATTCGGATATTGATGCCTGCACCAGCCAACGCCTCAAACATCATCGCCGCAACCCCCGGGTTCGATGCCATACCTGCACCAACAATAGAAACCTTGGCAACACCCGTGTTGATGGAAACATCCTCAAAGCCTAGCCCTTCCTTGTTCTGATGCAGGATCTGCCCCACTTCATCTGCCTTATCCTGCGGAATAGTAAAGGTAATAGACTTACGACCCTTCTGACCGACAGACTGCAAAATGATATCGATATTAATCTTATGCTTTGCGAGCAGTGAGAATACCTTGAATGCAACTCCCGGCTCATCTGGCAGGTTGATGAGCGCTACACGCGCACAGTTATTGTCACGGGCTACACCGCTTACATTCATCTTCTCCATGTCAGACCCCTCCTTGACTTTAGTACCCGGATTGCGGGTAAAGCTGGATACAACTTCCAAATCAACATTATATTTTTTTGCCATCTCAACTGAACGGTTATGCAGCACCTGTGCGCCCAGTGTCGCAAGCTCCAGCATTTCATCATAGGTGATCGCTTCCAGCTTGCGTGCGCCCTTGACCATACGCGGGTCAGCTGTATAAACGCCGTCTACATCGGTGTAAATCTGGCACAGATCTGCCCCCAGCGCAGCCGCGATCGCAACCGCTGTCGTGTCAGAACCACCGCGACCAAGTGTTGTGATGTCATCTTGCTTATTGATGCCCTGAAATCCTGCAACAATGACGATACGGTTGCGGTCCAGCTCCGAACGAATGCGCTCCCCAGTCACATTGCGGATTCTTGCCTCAGAATAGTTGATATCGGTTTCAATTCCAGCCTGCCAACCAGTCAGAGAAATGACAGGATACCCCAATTTCTGAATTGCCATTGCAAGCAGTGCCATCGAAATCTGCTCACCAGCAGACAACAGCACATCCATTTCACGCTTCGACGGGCGATCATTGAGCTGCTCCGCCTTTTCGATGAAATCATCGGTCGTGTCCCCCTGTGCTGATACAACAACTACGACCTGATTGCCTGCTTTATAAGTAGAAGTGACGATATCCGCAACGTTTTGCAACCGTTCGGTATTTGCGACCGATGTGCCGCCAAACTTCTGTACAATTAAGCTCATTTTCTTTATATCCTCCTTCGGGACTGATCCAAACCAATCCTTACCATGCTGAAATTTAGAAGCGTTCCACTGTTGCGCCGACCTCATCACAGGTCAAGCGAATGGGCTTCCATTGCGGAAAATGCTGCTGGCAATACATTTGCGCACGCGATAAATAGGTTTTATCTGCGGAATCCACCACAGCAATAATAGAAGGTCCAGCACCAGAAATGAATGCGCCCAATGCACCCATGCATTTGGCTGCATGAACGACTTCTGCACCGTCTGGGATCAAATCAAACCGATAGGGCTGATGCAGGCAGTCACCCACCGCCACAGCAACATTTTCCAGTTTTCCCGTGACGAGCGAGCCCGCAAGTAGTGCCGCACGCGCAAGGTTAAACACTGCATCATGATGTGCAACGCGTTCTGGCAGGGCTGCACGCGCTTTTTCGGTTGAAAGTTCAAAGTCTGGAATAAACGTAATAAAATCGACTGTGCCGTTCATGGGCACACGTACGCTCCATACCTTTCCGTATTCCAGCAGTGCTACACAGAATCCGCCAAGAATCGCCGGTGTCGAGTTATCTGGATGCCCCTCGATCGAGGCTGCCAAATCAATTATGTTTTCCTGCGAAAGCGGATCTCCCAAAAGTGCATTGGCACCCAAAATACCCGCAACCGTACAAGCAGAAGAAGATCCCAGGCCGCGTGTCTGCGGAATGGCACAGTCCTCGGTGATTTTCAGTCCAGAGAGCGGCTTTCCACAAATATCATACACCTTTTTTGCACATTGGTAAATAAGATTTGTGTCATCTGTTGGAATTTTTTGTCCATTGACGTCAGTAATATCAATTTGATCACTTTCTTCCAGTGTAATGACATTATAAAGATCTAATGCAATTCCAATGCTGTCATAGCCTGAGCCCATATTTGCGCTGGTTGCAGGCACTTTTATCGTAACACCCATGTCTCGTCCTCCCCTTATCCTTACAACACGCGCATTGCACCATCCGCGTTCGGCAGTTTGGCTTTGCGCTCTGCCGCTGTCATCGGGATCGTGATGGCTGCCCCCTCTGTCTTGCATGCAACGAGTGCATCGTCTACCACTCCGCGTACATACCACGCACTCTCAAGGTTATCAAGCGGCAGTAAAAGCTGCTGCGAGCCATCGCCCCACTCGATCGGGCGACGTTTTTCGCGGTGTGTAAGGGCGTCCATCATGTCTGCAACGACCGCTGATGCCGTCGCATGCTTGCCCGCACCACGTCCATAGAACATGACTTCACCCACCATATCCCCAGTTACCTGAATGCCGTTAAAGACACCCTCTACGCTTGCGAGCGGGTTGGTCTCAGGAATCAAATGGGGTGCAACAAATGCATATACCTTGCCATCTGCGTTGCGCTTAGCGCGTCCAATGAGCTTAATGGCATATCCCATGCGGTCAGCTGCCGCCACATCTTCCAGCGTAATATGGGTAATGCCTTCACATGAAACCGTATCCGGATTGATTTTGTCGCCAAAGGCAAGGTCAGCCAAAATACAAATTTTACGGCATGCATCATGTCCTTCGATATCCGCAGTCGGATCTTTTTCCGCATATCCGCGGCGCTGTGCCTGTGCCAGTGCATCGGAGAACGAGACACCATTGCGAATCATCTGCGTCAAAATATAGTTTGTTGTTCCATTGAGGATACCGCAGATCTCTTGCAGCTGGTTTGCCGCGAGACACTGGATCATGGGGCGAATGAGCGGAATGCCGCCGCCAACGGATGCTTCAAAGAGATAATTTACATTGTGCTCCTTTGCAATCGCCAGCAGTTCTTCACCATGTGCCGCAACCAGCTCTTTGTTCGAGGTGCACACACTTTTTCCTGCACGCAGACAGCGCTTACTGAATTCATACGCCGCGCCAACGCCACCCATCACTTCCGCTACCGCTTCAATTTCGGGGTCATTCTCAATCATTGCAAAGTCTTGAATAAATTTATCTGCATAATGCAGCTCTGGAAACGCACGCAAATCGAGAACATACTTGACTTCTACGGGTTCTCCCACTGCACGTGCAATCTGTGCTGCATTTTTTTCAAACACCTCATATACGCCCGAACCGACCGTACCATGTCCCAACACAGCAACTTTCAACATAACGTGATCCTCCCTCGTTCAATTACTCACTTGCCACCACTTCGATGTGCAGTACCCCATCCAAAGCCTCTGCACGCTGCATCAGTACATCGACTGTGCATTTCATTTCGTCTGTGCGAGCTGCAATGGTAACAGCTGCCTGTCCGCTCATAGGAATGCTCTGGTTGATGGTCAAAAGGTTTGCACCAACGCGCGCAAATAACCCCAGAATACTGGACAAGACACCCGGTCTGTCAGAGAGCATCAGATGAAACGTGATAATGCGGTCATGTGCCGCTTCATAAAACGGGCGAATGCCATCTTTATACTTATAATATGCGGATCTGGACAAGCCTACACTCTGTGCTGCTTCGCTTGCCGTGCGGACACGCCCAGCCTTTAATGCAGCATTTGCCTGAACCACTTTTTGAAACACTTCAGGCAAAAGCGTCCGCTCTACCAGATAATATTTGGGTTCGTTTTCCATTTTTGTCCTCCCCACAAGTACATCTGTCTTTTTATCTCACTAATCATATCATAGAACGGTTCGTATTTCAAACGGCATATTGTAATATTTTTACACACCGTGTCGGTATTTTTTTGTGCATATATAGAAAGTTCAGATTTTATCAGTTCCTCCAAATCACTGCTTGTATATACAACCTATTTTTCTTTTCTTGGCAAGAAAAGACCGCATTTCCATCCGATCTTGTCAGACAAAGCATGCGGTCTTATCACCATTTTTTTAGTTTTCGGTATCTTGCTTGGATTCTGCACTCTGCTCAGATGGCAGCTCGGGGATAGAAGCAGGAGCTTGCGCTGTGGTTACAGGCGGAATATCCTTTCCTGTTTCCAGCACTTCTTCCTTTTCTTCCTCGATGGTGACATCTACATGTGCGCCACGCAACTCGTTCTCACACGGTACTTCACGGTCTGGAACATCTTCGCCATCATACAGCTTGCGGAATACGTCACCGTCAATGGTTTCATTGCGGCGCAGATATTCTGCAACACGTACCATCTGCTCGCGATTTTCTTCGAGCAGCTTGCGGCAGCGTGTATTTGCTTCCTGAATCAGGCGATGGATCTCTTCGTCGATCTCAGCCGCCTTGGCATCAGAATAGCCCTTACCCGCAGCAAAGTCGCGTCCAAGGAAGATTTCTCCTCCTTGCGGGTCATAGTCCACCGGACCGATCTTATCGCTGAAACCGTAGTTGATGACCATGGCACGTGCCATTGCAGTTGCCTGCTTGATATCGCCATAAGCGCCCGTGCTGACATCATCCATAAACATTTCCTCTGCCACACGACCTGCAAGGCAAACGATCAAATGCTCCTCCATATAACGGCGGGTACGGTATGCATTGTCCTCCTTCGGAAGCGGCATGGTAAAGCCGCCCGCACCATTGGAACGCGGAATGATGGTAACATGGTGTACTGGATCCTGTGTCGGCAATACATGGAACGCGATCGCATGACCTGCCTCATGATATGCGGTCAACTTTTGATCTTCCTCGTTGACAATACGGGTTCGCTTTTCAACGCCCATTACAACCTTCAAGAGTGACTGCTCAATTTCTTCTGTTGTAATGAACTTCTTATTGCGACGTGCTGCCAGAAGTGCTGCCTCATTAAGCAGATTTTCCAGATCTGCACCTGTAAATCCAGTAGTTGTCTTTGCAATGGACTTGAAGTCTACATCTGGGTCAAACTGCTTGCCGCGTGCATGTACCTTGAGGATCGCCTCACGACCCACCACATCCGGTGCCCCCACATAAACCTGTCGGTCAAAACGACCCGGACGCAGCAGCGCATTGTCCAGAATATCCTTACGGTTGGTTGCCGCGATGACGATCACACCCTCGTTTGCACCGAAACCGTCCATTTCAACCAGCAACTGGTTGAGTGTCTGCTCACGCTCATCGTGACCGCCGCCCAGACCAGCACCACGCTGTCTGCCTACGGCGTCAATCTCGTCAATGAATACGATCGCAGGTGCATTCTTCTTTGCCTGTTCAAACAGGTCACGCACACGCGATGCACCGACACCAACATACAGCTCTACAAAGTCCGAACCAGAGATGGACAGGAACGGCACACCCGCTTCACCAGCAACTGCCTTTGCGATCAAGGTCTTACCAGTACCTGGAGGGCCTACAAGCAGCACGCCCTTCGGAATACGTGCACCGATATCAATAAACTTGCGCGGATTTTTCAGGAACTCGACGATTTCCTGAAGTTCTGCCTTTTCTTCATCTGCACCTGCTACATCGTTAAACGTAACCTTTTTCTTGTCATCGCTTGCCATTTTCACACGTGCACGACCGAACTGCATGGGGTTTCCACCGCCGCCGCCCTGTTTGTTCATCATAAAATACCAGAGCAGACCAAAGAGCACGAGTACAATGAGGTATGGTACAAAGCTAGCCCACCACGGCATTTCCACCGTTTTATAGGTATATTCCTTTAGAATACCAGCTTCTCGCTGCTTATCGATCAGCTCACCCAAATCACTGTAAAACACATTCAAATATGGTACTTTGGCAGAAATTTTGCTATTTTTTCCATCATTCAGCACCAAATTGAGTGTACCGTCATTGTATTCAAACGCCTGTACCTGCTCATGTTGAAACATGGAAACGACGTCAGAGTACTGTACCTCCTGATTTTTGTTGCCCATACTCAGCATATAGCTGACAGCACTCAGCAGCAGGAGGATAATGATCAGATACAGACCGAAGCCTTTCATTTTCCCTTTCAAACCGGTTTCCAACTCTCCTTTCTTACTTATATCCGTTTGGATACATCTTTATTCCCCGCCGTAAACAGCAGGCTTCAAAATGCCGATATACGGCAGATTGCGATATTTTTCTGCGTAGTCTAGACCATAGCCGACTACAAATGCGTCTGGAATCTCAAATCCCAGATAATCAATTGGTACTTCCACCTTGTGACGCTCTGGCTTAGACAGCAACGTACACAGGCGAATGGAAGCAGCACCACGAGCCTTCAGAATCTTAATGAGAAAGCTGAGTGTCACGCCAGAGTCGAGGATATCCTCTACAATTACCAGATGACGACCATCGATCTTACTTCCAATGTCCTTAATGATTTGTACTTCCCCAGTGGTCTTTGTGCCTGCACCATAGCTGGATACAGCCATAAAGTCAATATTGCAAGGAATGGTGATTTTACGGGTCAGGTCTGCCATAAAAACATAGGACCCCTTGAGCACACTTACAATCAATGGGTTCTTGTCGGCATAATCTTTGCTGATACGCTCGCCCAGCTCAGCGACCTTCTCCGCCAGCTGCTGCTCAGAATACAATACTTCCTGAATATCTTGTTCCATCATGTCTTACAACCCCTCAAAACGGATTTCTAATATGTTGCTGCCGCATGGAACACGGCTTAAGTCTACACCCACCGACTGTACTGCAATGATCCCTTGGTCATCTGCAATGACAGCAAGTTTATCCTGCATTGAGGGTGGAATGCGGCGATCGGCAAAAATGCGTTTGAGCTGACGAAAACCACGCGTTTCTGCAAGCCTCAGCCGATCTTGTGGGGCTGCTGTACGCGCTGTCAGCGTACTAAAGTTTATTGTACCACAATCTGCCAGAAAAGTATCGCATGTTTTGCGAAAAACTTCTTCTGGTTTTTTGCGAATTATCGTAAGCCTTGTTGAAGTATCCCAGAGCGGCGCACAGAACCCATCAAACAGAGGAACCGGCAGCCGTTCTGGTTCATATACAATACGCAGACACCCTTGCTCCCGATAGGCACGAAATCCTGCTGGCAAATGACAGCTGCGATCTCCGCCTGATGATGTCAAGAGGTCTGTGAGCTGCCTGATGTGCCTTGCAGAGATCTGCTGCATGGGCACGCCTGCGCCCGTCAAAATCTGTGTCAGCATCCGTCCCCGAATCGCTGGGAACGTATCAAATGCGGAGAGCGTGATGCCGTTTTGGGTCTTTCCAGCTGCAAGTGCTTGCTCTGCCATAACATTTAGTGCCATATCATCTTCCCGCAGCTGTTCTGCTAGGCGCGTCGCCGCGCCCGCACAGTGCGGATTCACCTGACGCAAAACAGGTACAACAGTATGCCGAATGCGATTGCGTGTATAGTCAAGTGTTCGGTTGGAGCTATCTGTCACAAACTGTTGTCCACGGCTTTGCAGATACGCTTCGATGTCTGTACGCACCGCATGCCAAAGCGGACGAACGATCTGCCCGCGTACAGGCGGGATTCCCGTCATCCCCTTGGCTCCCGTTCCACGTGCCAGATGAAACAGCATGGTCTCCAAATTATCATCTGCTGTATGTGCCGTAGCAATGCGTGTAATGCCATGTTTCGCCGCGCATTGTGTAAACCGCTCATACCGCAATTTACGTGCCGCTGTCTCCACGCTCTGCCCGATCTGTTCGGCATATGCATACACATCTTCCCGCTCGATGTCGCAAGGGATCTGTAAACTTGTGCACAGGCTGTGGACAAATTGTTCATCGCGCATAGACTCTGCCGCACGCAGACAGTGATTGAGGTGATATGCACAGACAGAATAGCCCAGCTCCCGCAGAACGAGTAAGAGCGCGACGGAATCGGCTCCGCCTGAGAGCGCAACCAATACAGCCTGCCCAGATTCCAGCATTTGATACTGTGCGATTGTCTGTGCTGTTTGTTTTATGAAACTCATGAGTGAATTCTATCCCGCGAAGAGAACGTGGTATACTGTCCGATCCATTGCAGCTCAATCGTTGTGGTCGCGCCATGACGATTTTTTGCAATGATAATCTCTGCCACATTCTTATCGTCGCTTTCTGCATCATAATAATCGTCACGATAAATAAACATAACGATATCTGCGTCCTGCTCGATCGCGCCTGATTCACGCAGATCGGAAAGCATGGGTCGCTTATCCGCACGCTGTTCTGCCGCACGTGATAGCTGTGACAGACAGACAACAGGCACATTCAGTTCCTTCGCCATAATTTTGAGGCTTCTGGAAATCTCTGCAACCTCCTGTACACGGTTTTCGTTGCGCTTTCCCCCCGACTGCATCAGCTGAATGTAGTCAATGACAATAAGCCCCAAACTTTCACCCAAACGGCGGCATTTTGCCTTAATCTCTGCCACCGTAATTGCAGGGTTATCATCTACATAGATATGGGTCTTTGCCAGTACACTCGTCGCACGTGCAATCTTGATCCAGTCCTCCTGTCTCAAGTTGCCTGTTTTCAGCTTATGAGAATCCAGCAGTGCCTCACTTGCCAAAAAGCGCGAAGCGAGCTGATCCTTGCTCATTTCGAGCTGGAATACGACCACATCTTTGTTGGATGCCTTTGCAGCATTGAGTGCCAAATTGAGTGCAAACGCAGTTTTACCCATACCAGGACGCGCCGCAACCAGAATGAGGTCTGACTTATTGAGTCCAGTCAGTGCCTGATCCAGCTCACGGAATCCCGTTGAAACGCCCGGAATGTCGCTGTCTGAGCGGCTGCGCTCGTCAAGCTGTGCATAGAGATCCATAATTACCGACTTAATGTGAGACAGTCCTTTGATTTCTCTGCCCTGCCGCACATTATAGATTTTCTGCTCGGCAAGCTCTGCAATCTCAGACGCCGCGCCTGCTCCAGTAAATGCAAGCGTTTGAATCTCGCCTGCCACCTCAGCGATTGCACGCAGCATACTCTTATCTCGCACAATGGATGCATATTCCTTGACGTTTGCCGAGGTTGGTGTCACTTCCATCAGCTGCATGAGGTAAGTGCGTCCACCTGCATCGTCATAGTATCCCTGTGCTTTGAGGCGATCAAGTACCGTAACAGGGTCGATTTTCAGCGCACTGTTAAACATAGAATACACAGTTTCAAAAATACGCTGATGCTCTTCGGCATAAAAATCCTCTGGGCGAAGTAGTTCAATGACCTCTGCAATACATGCAGGGTCGATCAGCATAGAGCCAATTACCGCCTGCTCCGCCTCTAGGCTCTGCGGCAATTGCCTTGATAGCAGTTCATCTGCCACAGTGTTTCCTTCCTTTCTGGATTATGCTTCTACAACGTCTACGGTAATTTCTGCAACGATCTCAGGGTACAGCTTTGCCTTTACAATAGTTGTACCAAAGGTCTTGATCTGCTCCATAACGATCTTGTTCTTCGGAATATCCATGCCGTGCTGCTTCTTGAGGCATTCAGATACTTCCTTTGCAGTGACTGCACCGAACAGTCTGCCGCCAGCACCGCCCTTTGCAGAAACCTTCACGCGTACTTCCTTGAGCTTTGCAGCATATTCTTCTGCTGCTGCCTTCTCAACTGCCGCGCGATGTGCAGCTGCTTCATCTGCCTGACGCTTGAGGTTCATATTATCTGCATTGGCAACCACCGCGAGACCGCGCGGCAGCAGGAAATTTCGACCGTAGCCTTCGCTGACCTCAATCATTTCTCCCTTTTTGCCCTGACCTTTTACATCTGCTTTGAGAATTACTTTCATGGTAAACTTCCTCCGTGATCTTTGAAATAACTGTTATATTCTGAAATAGCTTATAACCAAATTTTAGCTATCGCTGTCATCGCTTTCCTGATAACGGCGAATCGCGTTTTCTGCATCAACCTTAACTTCCTGTACCGAGCCGTGCATGATCTGTGCACCTGCTGATGAATGATTACCGCCGCCGCCAAGGTGCTCCATAATGAGCTGTACATTGACTGTGCCATTGGATCGTGCAGATACCAGAACATCATCACCCGCGCGGAACACCACAACCGATGCATTCACGCCGTTGATTTTGAGCAGGCTGTCTGCCGCCTTCGCTGCTGTGACGCGATTAACATCGTCCGACGTCACAGCCAGTACAATGCCTTCTCCGCAGTCCTTCGCATCTGCAATGATGCGCTGCTGTGCAATATATTCATCAAAGTTTGATTGAAACAGCTTCATGACTTCGCTCATGTCTGCGCCTGCACGTTTAAGGTATGCTGCTGCCTCAAAGGTACGTACACCCGTCTTGACAGAAAAACCCTTGGTGTCGAGATATAAACCAGCAAACATGCATTCTGCCTCTATTTTGAGGATGTCGCTTGTCGGAACCATATATTGCAGCATTTCACTGACCAGTTCGCAAGTGGAAGATGCATATGGCTCATGCAGATTGAGCGCAAAATTTTCAATGTAGCTTGCCGCGCGTCGGTGGTGATCGATGACAGCCACCTTGTTAATGGATTCCAGAAGCGACTGAGACTCCACATAATCCGGACGGTTCGTATCCACTATAATGAGCAGTGTGTTAAAATCGCACTGCACCATCGCTTCATCCGGTGTAATCAGCAAATCTTCATATTCTGGCACAGCTTTGACCTTTTCAATGAGGTCATGCGCCATCGTTTTATCCTGATTAATGACGATATGTACCGGTTTTTCTCGGTGACGTACCGCACACGCCATACCAACAGCCGCACCAAATGCATCCATATCGCTCATTTTGTGTCCCATGATCATAACTTGGGAAGAATCTCGGATGAGCTGCACGAGCGCATTGGCAACCACACGAGATTTGACCTTGGTGCGCTTTTCCAGTTCCTTAGATAAACCACCAAAAAAGTCAAAGTTATAGCGCGTTTTGATGACCGCCTGATCGCCACCACGCGAGAGTGCCATATCCAGCGCAACGCCAGCATTGCGCCAATTTTCCTCATAGCTTTCGCCATCTTTGCCAATACCAATGGAGAGCGTTGCAACAATACCTGCACGGCTTTGAATGCTGCGCACATCTTGCAGCACACTGAACTTCTTCTGTTGCAGCTTTTCAAATTGTGCTTCTTCCAGCACAAAAATATACTTATCGCGGTCATACTTACGCAAGAGTGCCTGACTTTCCTGCGTCCATTCTCCGATCTTGCGGTTGATATCTGCCATAAGGCTTGATTTTTCCAAATCCGTTGCCTCTTTGATCAACTCTTCATAGTTGTCAATGGAGATAATTGCAACCACCGGACGGCTGCTGCTGTATGCATCACGCATTTCGATGAGTTCGGTGCATGGCACAAAGTAAATGAGCATGAGCACCTCGTCTGGCTGCTCTTCATCCGTCGAGAGCAGATTGCCAAATGCCCAAAATACATTCTGACCGATCCGCACTTCACCCGGATACTGTGCCTTGCCCTCAACCAACCAATGGGTATCAAAATCGGGTGCTATGTCCGCGAGTTTATCGCTGAGCGCAGCATCAAATAAGCCTGTGCTCTCAGCAAACGCATCATTGGTCCAGATGATTTGCCCCGTAGCGGCTTGCGCGATCATAGTTGGCATAGGAAAGTGCGTGATGGAGGCCTGTGCCGCATCGCCAACGGATAGTGTGACCTTCTGCATATATTTAATGATATCCCGCCGACGTGTGCGTTCCTGATAATGGTATCCCAAGAACAGGAAGCCATCCAGCGCAATGCCAATAACTGCGATCGGCACAGAAATATAGGCACATGCCACAGCAAACAGCATAAAAACCCAAAAATATACCTGGTAACTAGGCTGTAATAGTTTTTTCAGTCGCTTATCCAAAGCAAAGTCCCCCCTTTGCACATAATTATACAGATATAGTATAGCAAACTGCCGAGACAATGTAAACGATAACTTGTCTTTTGCGCCCTAATATGTTATTGTAACAATATATTTGTGTCAGGAGGAATCTTTCTATGCAGTTTTCATTTTATCACACCAACT
This sequence comes from Butyricicoccus sp., assembly GCA_020025885.1. Taxonomy (GTDB): domain Bacteria; phylum Bacillota; class Clostridia; order Oscillospirales; family Butyricicoccaceae; genus Butyricicoccus. The sequence goes on from JAHHRJ010000033.1 coordinate 17,521, forward strand.
ATAACGTCCGCGATTTAGAACGTTCCCTGAAATTTTACGAGGAAGCACTGGGTCTGACCGAGCAGCACTGGGTCTGACCGAGCAGCGCCGCATCAACGCAGAAGATGGCTCTTTTATCATCGTCTATCTCGGTGATGGCGTTTCTCCTTTCCAGCTCGAGCTAACTTGGCTGCGCGACTGGGAGCGCGATTATAACCTTGGTGACAACGAGTTCCATCTTGCATTCCGTGTCGATGACTATGAGACAGCCCATGCAAAGCATAAGGAGATGGGCTGCATCTGCTTTGAAAACCCAGAAATGGGCATTTATTTCATCAGTGACCCAGATGGCTACTGGTTGGAAGTTGTGCCAACACACAAATAAGAAAAAGGGCTGTAAAAACAACCTGAACAAAAGGTGCATATCTACTTGCGAATGACCGCAGTAGGTATGCACCTTGCTTTATCCACCTATGCCATAAAATCGCCTCTGATGCAGAGCCAGTTCCAGTGGAAACCGGCTCTGATCCCGTCGGTTTCGCGCCCGACAGCGCAGATTGGAGCGGAATTTAAGGCGCATGTCCTTGAATTTTGAACATTTCAGGTCACTTTACTCCAAAACAGTGAAAAGACTTTTTGACGACTTATTTTATCATTCTACTTGCTTCCATTGAAGCGACTCTTTATTTTACAATAAAACCATTTGGCAGACGTCGTCCGTCTCTATTGCCCGTTGAGGTTGTCGGCGAATTGATGACACGCCCCTGATAATACATAACAGAGGAAGAACCACCATCGAGGTTCGATGCCTGCACTGCGCCATAATCCCACAGAATATCACGGCAATCTACACCGCGGCTACCCATGGAACCACCCTTATTGCGTCCGTTGATAACCAGCATGAGTACTGTTTTATCCTCTCTCTGTCCAATGGCTGTGCGCGGCTGTAAACTGTTAATTGAGCTCAGCTCCTGCATCTTCTCGCCATTTACGATCAGCGCCGGACCAAACTCAACCGCATCTACCATCTGTTCCGCAGTTGTGGTATCACCGATGAGGAAGCGATGTTCTGCATCAAATCCAATGATCTTATATCCATGTCCAAACGCACCTTGCAGCTTTTTTCCGTCCTTCTTTACATAACCATATGGTGTGCCGCCTTCTGCCGCATCACCATTGTCAATAAAGCCGGATGCATTGATTCCAAGGATCGCCTCATTGTAATCCGCAAGCTCTGGCATACGCTGACCCGCGCGATGTCCCATGCCCTTACACAGTCCAAGCGATACGCGAGATGGGTCTTTTACGATCGCAATATATCCCGTATATTCTGTACCCAGTGCACCTTCTCGGTTGAGTTCCACAATCATAAGATCTTTCTGGGCATTGATTGCAACGACTTTATCTCCCTGACGGGTCACGATTCCGGTATCTTCCTTCTTTTCACACCAGTCCATGTTAATGTTTTCATATCCATTTTCTATGTACCGCGGATGCTCCGCAAAGAAAGCCTCTGTGCTCGCACGATCCAAGTCGTCAAACATCGCATAGAACTTATCTTTTTCCGTAAGCGGCTGTTCCACTGGCTGAACAGCAGGCTGCTCTTCCTGCGCCCAAACCGATTGTACATCCTTCTGGCTTTCAAACATTCTCTTTCGCGCCTCAACCACTTCGGTTACCATATCTTCTGGAAAAAACGCGGTTGCAAGCCACTGGTGCGTCATGGTTTCCATCGCCGTGGAAATCCAAAGGGTACGCAGTTCAGTGACCAGGGAATTGGTACTATAAACAACAAATGGATAAAACACCGTAAGCCCCAACAGGATAATGATGGTGAAATACAGCTTGATTCGCCGTGACACGCTCATGCGCTTTCGCTCCTCTCTCTTACCAAACTGGCAGGAATGCTTATCCGCGTGCACGTCCACGACCGGAACGTGTCTGCGGTTTTCTCTGCACCTTTCCCTGTTTGGCTTGCCGCGCCTGTGCAGATTTCTTCTGCGCAGCCTGACGTGTCTGCGCCGATGCAGTCCCCTTCTTCTGTTCCGTCTCGCGGGTCTGTGCAGCTGCTTTTTTCTGCACCGCCTCACGCTCTGCGAGCTTTGCCTCTACCTTCGCACGGATTCGCGCTGCTGTGCTCGGGGAGAGCGGACGACCAGATGGCGGCGTCATCACATCCACACGGGTCTCCTGCTCTTCTCTGCGCTTTCTGCCGCGTTCTTGCTTTCCTGTGCGCACAGCCGCCGGTTTGCGTCCTGTTTCATTGTGTGCACTACCGCGCTTTGATGTGCCTTGCTTTGTGCCTTGCTTCTTTTGTACGGGTTTGCGCGCTTCTTCGGTGTTTCTGCCACGCTTTGGCTTGTCTGCATTTTTCTCTGCCCACACAGAATTTGCCGCCTTTGGCTTGCGGCTCTGTGGTATAGCTTTCCCTTCTGCCGAACGATTTCCATGATTCGGACGGCGTGTCCGCTCTGGCTTTGCAGGACGCTCTGCTGGCAAGGTCGGATCATGGCGGACATAGCGTGCTGCATCCTGTGCCTCTGCCAGTTCAATACCTGCTGGCGGTTCGAGTGCTGGAATGTTGACGTGTGTGAGTGTCTCAATATCCTTAAGGTATGGTAGCTCTGACGGATCGCAGAAGGAAAGTGCTGTGCCCTCCTGTCCTGCTCTGCCAGTGCGTCCAATCCGGTGCACATAGGTTTCCGGAACATTTGGCAAATCAAAATTGATAACGAGCGGAAGCTCATTAATATCGATTCCACGTGCCGCGATATCTGTCGCAACCAATACCGGAATTTTGTAGTCCTTAAACTGCTTCAGCGCATTCTGGCGTGCATTCTGTGACTTATCGCCATGGATCGCCTTTGCCGGAATGCCTGCACGGGACAGATCACGTGCCACGCGGTCTGCACCATGCTTGGTGCGGGTAAATACCAGCGTCTGTGGGATGCTGTGCTCTTTGAGTACCACCTGAAGCAGCTCACGCTTGGCATGTTTTTCCGCAAAGTATACACCCTGCTCAATGCGTTCTACTGGAGTCGCTGCCAACTTGATAGAAATGCGCTCTGGCTTATAAAGCAAGCTCTCTGCCAGCTCTGCGATCTCCTTGGGCATGGTTGCGGAGAACATCAAGGTCTGACGCTTCTTAGGCAAAAATTCCACAATGCGCTTGACATCGGTGATAAAGCCCATATCCAGCATTTGGTCGGCTTCATCGAGCACAAAGCATTCTACGCTGCCGATATCGAGCAGTTGCTGCCCCATCAGATCCCACAGGCGTCCTGGTGTTGCAACCAGAATATCCACACCGTTTTTGAGTGCTTCTACCTGTGGATTTTGGGATACACCGCCAAAGATGACAGTAGATACACGTCCTGTATAGCGTCCATACTGGCATAAATTCTCGTAGATTTGAAGCGCCAGCTCACGTGTTGGGGTCAAAATCAAACCACGCACGGGGCGCACTTCTCCCTGTGCAGGGCGTCCCATTCTTTGTAGCATAGGGATCGCGAACGCCGCTGTTTTTCCTGTACCCGTCTGTGCACAGCCCAAAAGGTCACGCCCAGCCAAAACACTCGGGATCGCCTTCTGCTGGATGGGAGTCGGTGTATCATAACCGACTTCCCGAATCGCCTTAAGAATGGACGGGTCTATCTGTAAATCTTGAAATCTCATGGATACTCCTATCATAAATGCCGGACTTCCGACAGTTTTAACGAAACTAGTGGGTTTCCCTTGTAAGTATTGCATGCTCTGTGTTATAATTAAAAGCTATACGGATACTCTTTTGTGAAACCATTGTGAGGTGAAAGAACAAACTATGGTACATGCATTGGAACATGCACTGGAACACGCGATCGGGGATGTATTACAGGCGCTCCCCATTCTGCTCATTGTTTACGCGCTGCTTTATTGGGTAGAAAACCGCCTGCGTTCCACACCAGCTTTGCTCGAAAAAACAGCTGAATTTGGTCCGGTGGTCGGTGCCCTTGCCGGACTCATACCACAATGCGGATTTTCCGCAGCGGCATCTGCACTGTTCGTAGATGGCTATTTAGCCCCTGCAACCTTGGTCGCAGTTTTTCTGGCAACTTCGGACGAAGCACTGCCTGTCCTGCTTTCTGAAAGTGTTCCAGGTCCAGCCATTACCACTCTATTTGTTTCTAAATTTGTGCTTGCCGTTGTCGGCGGCTACGCTCTCAAACTGGTTTGGGGCAAGAAGCACAATCAGAATTACGCAATCGAATTAGAGATGAAAGGCGGCTGTGGCTGTGGCTGTGATGATGGACCGGTGCGCGGCATTTTTGGGCGCACACTCAGCACAGTTGCGATGCTGATTGGTATTGGCTTTGTGTTAGAGCTTACCATTCATTTCATTGGTGCCGAAAACCTGTCTGTGATCATGCTGAAAAACAGTATCTTGCAGCCGATCATTTGTGCATTCATTGGGCTGATCCCCAGTTGTGCGATCTCCGTCCTGCTCACCCAGCTATATACCAGCGGTGTCATCGGCATGGGCAGTCTCATTGCAGGTCTTTCCACGGGTGCGGGATTCGGCTATATGATCTTGCTCAGCAATGAGAACGGACGCAAACGCGCACGTCCTATTATTCTTGCCACATTGATCCTTGCGATTATTGGCGGTCTTGTCACATATTTTCTTTTCGATTTATAACGCAATACTTATTTGAATGGGGGACGGCATACGCCGTCCCTCATTGAATTTGATATTATGTTTATATAATACCATGCGCCATATATGGCGCATTTTTTATTCATTGCGCAGCAGCTCGAGTGTTTCTGCCGCCCAGTCTACATCAATCTTAACAAAGTCATGCGGTGTATAAAGACGCTCCTGCACATCCTGTAAAATACGCTGATAGCTTACGCCTGGCATTGCAATATACTGCTCGGCTCCATCTGAGAGAACCGCCGCAAAGCGAAAATCAGCCGTGCGTTCATCCAGTCCATGATACAGCAGTTCCACCACATCAAGGTCATGCTTGAGCTGTAAAAACAGGATAAACTTCATGATCTCAACCGCACGGTCATCCAAACCACGTTCTAAAATCTGCACTTTTTCGCGGAATGCATTGAGATCATCTACATAGCGCAGGGTATATCCTGCAAGCGGATCAAAGCGACCGGTTTCCGGTTTTTTTCCATCTGGCGCAAGCCAAACCATAAACTGCCCTGCAATATCGTGATACAGGCAGGGATCTTCCACCAACATCGTTGTGCCGCAGTTGGGGCACTTCCAACGGAACAGGGATAGATCCTGCACTTTGGCGCGAACGGATGGGTCACGATCTGGGCTGATACGCGTCAGCGGCACACGCTCGCATTCCTGCTCACAGTGCGGACATTCAATGCGTGCTTTTGCCATAGTTTCCTCCTTGCCGGATGGCTTATGCCTTTTTGTTGTACTGTGTGCGGAACTCTAGGAACTCATCATACGAGCATTCCTTATCCAGCACACCATCTTCACGCAGTTCGATAATACGGTTTGCGATGGTGTTCATAAACTCATGGTCATGGCTTGCAAACAGGACATTGCCCTTAAAGTCTGCAACGCCATTGTTGACAGCGGTGATGGATTCCAAGTCCAAGTGGTTGGTTGGCTGATCGATGACCAGTACATTAGAGCCAAACAGCATCATGCGTGAGAGCATCATACGAACCTTCTCACCACCAGACAGAACATTCACCGGCTTGTACACATCATTGCCAGAGAACAGCATACGACCGAGGAAGCCGCGCAGGGTAGATTCCAGCGTATCTTTAGAGTATGGTGCCAGCCAGTCGAGCATATTTTCCTTGTGTCCGTTGAAGTATTCTGAGTTATCCTTCGGGAAGTAAGACTGCGAGGTCGAGATACCCCACTTAAATGTACCCTCGTCTGGCTCCATCTCGCCCATCAGGATCTGGAACAACGTGGTCATTGCAAGCTCATTTTCCGAAATAAAGCCGATCTTATCGCCCTTGCGCACGATAAAGGATACATCGTTCAGCACCTTAAATCCATCAATCGTCTTAGAAATACCCTTGACTTCCAGAATATCCTTACCTGCTTCGCGGTCCATGGTAAAGCCAACCCAAGGATAACGGCGGGACGATGCCGGCAGCTCCTCAACGCTCAGCTTTTCGATGAGCTTCTTACGGCTGGTTGCCTGACGGGATTTGGACTTGTTTGCTGAGAAGCGCTGGATAAAGTTTTGCAGCTCCTTGATCTTCTCTTCATTCTTGCGATTCTGGTCGCGTACCATGCGCTGTACCATTTGAGAGGACTCATACCAGAACTCATAGTTACCAACATATACCTGCACTTTTCCGAAGTCAATATCCACAATATGTGTGCAGACATTGTTGAGAAAGTGACGGTCATGGGAAACAACGATGACAGTGCCTTCAAACTCCAGAAGGAAGTCTTCCAGCCAGTGGATCGCATCTACATCCAAGTGGTTGGTTGGCTCGTCCAAAAGCAAAATATCCGGATGACCAAACAGCGCCTGTGCAAGGAGTACCTTGACCTTTTCTGAGTCCTGCAAGGTGCGCAGCGGACGATAGAGTACCTCAGAAGAGTTGAGACCCAAGCCTTCCAGCAGCTGGCTTGCCTCTGTGTCTGCATTCCAGCCGTCCATCTCTGCAAATTCTGCTTCCAAATCCGCAGCACGGTTGCCATCTTCCTCTGTGAATGGGTCATGGGTATACAGCTCATCTTTTTCTTTCATAATCGCATACAGACGCGGATTGCCCTGAATAATGGTATCGAGCACTGTAAAATCATCATATGCAAAGTGATCCTGCTTGAGGACAGACATGCGTGTATTCGGCTTGATCGAAACATCACCTGTGGTGGAATCGAGTTCACCCGACAGAATTTTCAGAAAAGTAGACTTTCCAGCACCATTTGCACCAATGACGCCATAGCAGTTGCCCTCAGTAAATTTTACATTTACTTCCTTAAACAGCGGCTCACCGCTGAAGTTCAAGCTGACATTCGATACAGTAATCATAGTTCCTCCCAATTACATTATTACGAATCAAGGTATATTATATCATGTTTCCGCGCAAAAGACCAGCGATTTCATATTTTTGTGCACATTTAATATTCCATGGTTTTATGCAGCATTTCCTATCTGTGTAGGTGCAGAAAAAATGCCAGCAGAGGTGCTCCCACAGCTTGCATTCATGCACGAAAACACATTGCTTCCGCGTTTCTTGGGAATCCCAATAAGACACTCCACAAGGTCTCTATGCTTGATCCGTTTTGAAATCATTTACCAGTTTGAAGTGACCCCAAAAAGTTAGACAATATTTTGAAATAAAAATTGTTCAAGCCACTGAAAGGGCTTGCTGCCTATGCACAGAGGGCGGCAGGTCCTTTAGTTTTTCCTTAATTCGCTTATTATTGTAGTAATCCAGATACTCAATCAGTTCTGTCTTGAA
>JAHHRJ010000034.1 GCA_020025885.1 Butyricicoccus sp.
GGCGCATGTCCTTGGATTTTGAAAATTTAAGGTCGCTTCGCTCCAAAATAAAAATGGTGCAGTGACTTTTTTGACACGCTGGATAAGCCTCGCACAAATGTGCGAGGCTTCTTTGTTTATTTATTGCGAATCTGTCCACAGGTTGGACAGCATGTTTTTTGTGCTTCGATCATTTGGTGCAGGGCGTCGAGTGCATCGGAGAGCGAGCCGACAGCGTCAATGAGTCCGCAGGAAACGGCTTCATCCCCAGATACGATGGTTCCGGTATCGGCAGAAAGTTCCGCTGTTTCCATCATCATGCGTGTGAATTCTTTGGCAGATACATGGCTATGCGCCGTAATAAAGCCAACGATACGTTCTTGGATCTTCTGGAAGTAGGAGTAGGTCTGCGGAGAAGCAATGACGGTACCGCTCATACGCACAGGATGAATGGTCATGGCGGCAGAAGGCGCAATAAATGAGCGTTTCGCCGCAACCGCAAGTGGTACACCGATGGAGTGACCACCGCCCAGAACAAGTGAAACAGTTGGTTTGCGCATACCTGCAATGAGCTCTGCGATCGCAAGCCCAGCTTCCACATCGCCACCGACTGTATTGAGGATAATCAGCAGTCCATCGATCTCATCAGACTCTTCAACTGCTGTGATTTGCGGAATAATGTGCTCATATTTTGTGGTCTTGGTCTGTTGTGGTGCTTCCATGTGCCCTTCGATTTGTCCCACAATGGTGATCATATGGATCGTGCCGCGGCGTGTATGCGCAGTAATAGAGCCGGTCTGTGCGATATTACCTTCTTCTGGTATGGTTTCGGGTACGTTGTTTTCCATAATAAGCCCTCCTTTTGTGCATAGAATGGAATGGATTACGCGTAGTGTGCCCCAGAAAACGGGAAAATATGTGACAAAGTAAGTGCACATTTTACATTCTGTATACAGATAAGTGCGCACAAAAAAGCAGAAAAAGTATCAACATATAGTTATCAACAATGTCCACAGAGTTATACACAGTTATGCACCGCACTATGGATCATGAGAATTTTACCAAGTGTAATCGAAAAAACCCCGATTTACGTGGAAAAAATGGGTTGATAACATGAAGTTATCAACAATACCCACAGAATTATCTACAACTTTTAGGAGGAGGAGAAACCATAAAATTATACAAAAGGTAATGGTTCTCACTTTTGCAGACAAAGGCTCATCTATTTGACAAAAAGCCTTAACGCAGGGTTATCAACAATATCCACAAGGTTATCCACAGTATGTTTGACACATCATCAAAGCATGTGTGCTGTGTTGTTCTTTTATGAGAGAAATTTACAAAAATACTGTCGAAATTAGTCGAATATACCTGTTTTATCGATTTTTTATGATATAATAAAACTTAGACCGAGAATTTGGGCATCCCTGAAAAATGAAAGCATTCATCTTTTGTGCATTCAAAAATGCCCAGAAAAGATTATTATCATAGACTGAAACTGTGGAAACGGGGAAGGAAATATGTCTATCGTAGAAGTTCATCTGTTGGGAACTTTTGAGATTTATGTGGATAATCAGTTGGTCAGTGCTCCGATCGTCCGTTCCAAGAAGCTGCGGCGTTTGGTTGAGTTTCTAATTCTGAATCGGAATCGAGCAGTGCCAAACGAGGAAGTCATAGAGGCACTTTGGTCCAAACGACAAAACAAAAATCCACGCAATGCACTTAAAATATTAATTCATCGCCTACGCAGTGGACTCATTGAGGGTGGTGCGCCTGAAGATCTGGAATTTTTACTCACGCGGCAATGTACATGCAGATGGAATCCAGAAATCCAATGTATGTATGATTTTGAAAAATTTGAAGCACTGTGCAGTACAAGTCTAAATGACCATGCAAATGAGGATGTGCTATATATCCGGCTGTGCAGTGCCTGCGATCTGTACCATGGAAAACTCATGGAGGATGCAGCAGGAGAATTGTGGCAGGAGGAAATCAGTGCACGATTGCATGAAAAGTTTTTGTATGCCGCAGATCGTTTGATCAAAATGTTGGATAAGCGTCGGATGCATGCAGAAAGTCTAAAACTATGTCGGCGTGTATTGTCCATCGACCCAACACAGGAATCGATTCACGAGTCTTATATCTTTACATTGGCACAGGCAGGCCACAATCAGGAGGCGATCCAATATTATCGGAATTGGACAGCGCAGTATTATAATAAGATTGGAAAGCAGCCACCGGAAAGCTTGCATCAATTATATCAGCAGATCGTGGAGACAGAGCGCAAGACCAGCGCAGACATTGACCTAATCTGTGAGGAGCTTAGAGAGAAGGAAAGCATTCCGGGTGCATTTGTGTGCTCCTATGAGATATTTCGTGAAGTATATCGCTTGGAAGTGCGAAGTATGGTGCGATATAATAGCTGTACAGCAATTGCATTGCTGACCATCAATGATGCAGGACAGCAGCCGCCAGAAGATAGAGTTCTCACAAAAGCTATGTTACAGCTGATGGAATGTGTGCGCATATCTCTGCGCCGAGGGGATATGGTTGCCCGTTATAGCCCCACACAAATCGTGATCATGCTCCCAACTGCTACGATCGAGATGGGAGAAGCCGTGTGTGAACGCATCAATCGGAATTTTAAACGGGAATATCCAAAAACGAAGGTTATCGTTTCCCACAGTGTACGTGCGATGGAGTCGATCGAGTCTGCACTGTGGCGATGATGGGAAAACACAGTTGATTTCATAAAATCGCGTGGTAAATTGTAAAATCAAATTAAAGGCAATACCGCATAATTCAGCAAGAGCGATTTTCGGAAAAATTTCTCGTCAGAAAAAGACGTGAATCCGCAGGAATCCTTGATGGATTTCAAGGATTCACAACGAATTTATGGCGCGAAATTTTCGCAAAGCGCCGCAGATGACATTGTGCGGTGTTGCCTAAACACATAAAGAAAAGTCATAGCGACTGATTTCTGTTAGAATAAAGTTACCACACAAAACTCTGACAGGAGAAGCCAATCGCTATGACCAATAACTATTCTATCACAATTTCCGGAGAACACAAGCGTGGGCAGCATTTAGGAGCAGAAGAACGTGGAGCGATTCAAGTCCTGAAGAAGCTGGGTTACAGCAACCGAGCAATCGCCCGTGCGATCAACTGCAGCCCTTCTACCGTGGGCTATGAGCTGAAGCATGGTACACCTGAGTATTCAGGACGGGGTCGCAGACCTAACTACTCAGCGAAATGCCTTGAATGAAAACACTCTATAACCTACTGTGCGAACCTGCTATATTTACGATTGTAGAGCGACTGACAGGTTACTATCTTTCCATTCGGATTGATGGTAAAACAACAAGCAGCGTGGCAGCGGCTATGGAGCAGCTGCACCAGCAGTATGGTGAGCATTTCTCCGAGGTGTTCCGCAGCATCACAACAGATAACGGCAGTGAATTTGCAGACTTTTCATCTAACGAGTGCTATGGCTCAAAGATCTATTTTGCACGTCCTTATTTTGGTACAAATACTATATGATATTTGCATCTCCAATTGTTATGTGATAAATTCTTTACATCTTTCATGACATGACCTCCTGTGTTTTTAGTCGTGTGGTCGCCAAACCACTTCTATCTTAACACAGGAGGTCTTTTTTGAACTATATAAGTATTTTTATTAGGGGCTATCTGAAAAGTCAAAATTCTGGTCTTTTTCTACAATGAGCGGCATCTGCTGCGTTAAAAATACGCGGAATCCATCAAGGATTCCTGCGTTTTTTGCCTTGCATCTACGCACTCACTGCGAAAAATTCGTCGATTTCTTTGTTTTCAGATACGCCATAAACCCCAGTTGAACTGTGGGATGTATCATGCCTATTCGGTGCCATTAAAGAATACAGCCCACTCTTTCTGGATGAGTTGGGCTGTATTCTTTCAGTTCAAGCAAGGCTTTTATTCAACACTATTCTTTTGCTCAATTTATTTAAATTTAAATTTTCTCACTGTCTCACGCAGAAGATTAGCTTGTGAGGATAGCTGTTCTGATGCAGCAGCACTTTCTTCGCTTGTTGCAGAATTAGTCTGAACAACAGAAGAAATCTGGTCCACACCTATTGTAATTTGAGTAATTGCATCTGCTTGCTTTACCGATTCCTTGGCAATTTCATTTACAATGTCAACGACTTGTGTAGATTCTTCTACCACTTTCTCAAATTCTGTAAAAGTCTTTTGTACGATTGTTTCACCGTCATGCACAGCATTCAGAGTATCTTCAATTAAACGAACCGTGTCCTTAACCGATTCGGCTGATTTTGCAGCAAGATTGCGTACCTCATCTGCAACAACTGCAAATCCTTTTCCCGCCGAACCTGCTCTTGCCGCTTCCACTGCTGCATTGAGTGCCAGAATATTGGTATTGAACGCAATTTCATCAATCGTTTTAATGATTTTTCCAATATGCTCTGAAGTCGAAGAAATATTATTCATAGCGGTCATCATTTCTCTCATATCATCCAATGCATTCTGCATGGAATCACCTGTACAGGTGGCAATCTCACTTGCTTTTTTAGCATTTTCAGAATTGGAATTTACCTGGTCTGAAATTTCAGATAAAGCTGCTGATAGTTCTTCAACACTGCTGGCTTGTTCGGTCGCTCCCTGTGCTAGTGTCTGAGCACCCTCGGCAACCTGTTCAGATCCTTCTCCAATTTGTTCCGCTGACTGTCGGATAAGACCAAAGGTATCATTCATTCGCTCTAACATTTTTTCGGCAGCATCTTCAATTTTGCCCATTTCTCCAGGAAAGGTTCGACTTGTAGTGATGGCAAAGTTGCCGTTAGCCACATCCCCAAAAGTATCCGATGTTTCTGCGATGATTCGTTTCAACTCACTGAAACTTTCCCGCATGAGCTCGCAAGCCATGCCAAACTCATTCTTGCTCCGATATGATATTTCCTGACTAAAGTCACCAGAAGCCAAAGCCTGCACCGCTTCTTCCATCTCATTGAGTGGACGAATAATCGCATTAACAAGCTTGATTGCAATCAAAATACTAATAGTAATTGCAAACACAAAAAGTACAATCAGTACTGTAACTGCAACTTTGCGGATAAAATTCGCGGTATTAGAAAAATTGGCAGAAATATTTTCTTGTTGTTCACTTAATGCTGTCATTAAATCAATAATTTTTTCTAAGGCCGGTACATATTCTAACTTGAATATTCTTCCGGCTTCTGAAACAGATTCTGGTGTATGTGTCTTCAAAAGCTCAGTTATGTGTTTTCTGCACTTAGCCAAAGGTTCGAGTTGTTTTTCAATCTGCTCAACCTTCGCTGGAGTGGCTTTTGTTGCATTTACACGAAATTTTTCAAATTCCTCATTTGCGATTCGACTTTCCTTTTGAGCCAAATCCAGTCTTTCAGCAATTTCTCGTTCATCTGTTGAAACCATAGCAAGAAGCAGGTTCTGCTGAACAGAGATGATATTATACCTCATTCTCCAAGCATATGTAGTATTGGGTAAAATCCTCTCTTGAAATTCAGTGTTTGCACCACCCATTGAGTACATCCCTGCAAGAGCAACAGCAACAACGATTGATAACAACAAAATAATAGTAAAAAATCCTAATCTAATCCTCTTGCGAATCGACCAATCCTCAATCATCCTCATAGTAACTTATTTTTCTCCTTATACGTTATTTGTTGGTGATTTATTGTAGCTCTTAAGGCAACACCGCACAATGTCATCTACGGCGCTTTGCGAAAATTTCGCCCCATAAATTCGTTGTGAATTCTTGAAATCCATCAAGGATTCCTGCGGATTCACGCCTTTTTCTGACGAGAAATTTTTCCGAAAATCGCTCTTGCTGAATTATGCGGTATTGCCTTAAAATTTTATTTTGTTACAAAGTAAAATTTTTTCTGTTCATCGACTTTCTCCTTTCATACACATCATTTCCAGCAACATACATAATTTTTTTATTTCGAAAATTGCAATAACAAATTGAACACTTGAGTAGAATAAAGGTCTGCAAGGTTGTATCTGGTAAATTCTGTCAAGCTGTTCTTCAAACAATTCCTCGGGAGTGAGATAATCCAGACGTTTTCTGGGCAAAGCATTGATTTCATCAGCAAATGCAAGAATCTGCTCATCACTGTAATCGTGAATGGATTTGCCCTTTGGAATGAATCTTCGTAAAAGGCGGTTTGTGCGTTCGTTGACCGGACGTTCCCAAGATGAGTAAGGATGTGCAAAATAGATTTCTGAGCCATAGCACTCGTTAGACGAAAAGTCTGCAAATTCACTGCCGTTATCTGTTGTGATACTGCGAAACACCTCGGAGAAATGCTCACCATACTGCTTGCTCCATAGCTACTGCCACGCTTTAGCTCATAGCCCACGGTAGAAGGACTGCAGTTAATCGCACGGGCGATTGCTCGGTTACTGCAACCCAGCTTCTTCAGGGCTTGAATCGCTCCACGTTCTTCTGCGCCTAAATGCTGCCCACGCTTGCGTTCTCCGAAAATTGTGATAGAATAGTTCTTGGTCATAGCGATGGCTCCTTCTGTCAGGGTGTTGTATAGTAACTTTATTCTAACAGATGCCAGTCGCTATGGCTTCTTTTATTTTCTAGGGCTTGTTTGAAAATAGAGAAATTGACGGATTTTTCGCAGGGAGCGAGCAGCCACAAGGCAAAAAACGCAGGAATCCTTGATGGATTTCGAGTATTTTTAACGCAGTGGATGCCGTTCCCTGTAGAAAAAGACAAATTTTCGATTTTTCAAACAGCCCCTAAGTGTTCAATTTGATTTTACAATTAACCATGTAGAAGTTTACCATATCTTTTGTAATCAGTCTAGATATTTGAATAATTTATTCCGTGTTTAACAGGAAGTATAAGTACATTCAACTTTTCAAACCGAACTGTAAAATGGTATCGGAGGTGAACTAACAGTGGTAGATATTGATATTTCATACATGGGATCTATCTTCAACACTGCTCGGCTTTCTGCCGGTCTTACACAAGAAGCTTTAGCTGAACAGATTGGTGTAACAACACGATATATTATGGCACTGGAAAATGAAGGAAAGTGTCCTACACTGAAAGTCTTTCTAAAGCTAACACGTACACTCAACATCCCTGCACAGGCTTTGATCTATCTGGAAAGCCAATATCACGACAACGAAGTGCAGCAACTTATTCGTATACTCCAGATGCTAGGTGATAGAGATAGGCACATCATTCAAGCCACAATCTACAAGATGCTTGCTGAGCAGGATGAAACAATAGCTCCATGATTATATTTTTTTCTCTGTGATATAAGGTTCTTCCGGTGATACCTTCTATCGCATACGCCATCATGTCATATCCCATATGCCACCAAAAGGGCAGACATCCCCCTTGGTGGCTTTATTTTTTAACTGCTATCTATTTAGAGTGTAGAGCAGACTGCTTCTGCCACCATTTTCTCTCCAATGTTATTCTTTGACCAAAAGCCCTACCAAAATCAAGTCCTGAATGGCACGTTCAACTGTACGGCGTGACAAATGCAGTTCCTTTGCGATGGTACCAAGTAAAAAGGTTCAATGGGTAACGATAGAATGTGTGATAAAAAATATGTTTCACGCATCTGATGGGAAAGAAGAAGAAAATTGATTTAGTAATTTATCATGATAATGTTAAAGCAACTTCAAGTTTCTCTATTGAATGGGACAGAAAACTGTGATAAAATAAGTCCACGCGGTGTTATTCCGCAGAAAGGGTTAAAAAAGAATGAAAGAAAGAGAAAAATTTAGTTCCAGACTGGGGTTTATTTTGATTTCCGCAGGCTGTGCAATCGGTTTGGGTAATGTATGGAGATTTCCATATGTTACGGGTCAGTATGGTGGAGGGGCGTTTGTGCTAATCTATCTGCTGTTTTTGCTGTTGCTTGGTCTGCCGATCATGGTAATGGAATTTTCTGTTGGACGCGCAAGCCAGCTTTCGGCTGCACGCTCTTTCCATAAGCTCGAGCCAACAGGAACCAAGTGGCATCTCTATGGATATGGTGCCATGTTAGGCAATTATTTGCTGATGGCGTTCTATACAACGGTCGGTGGTTGGCTGATCGCCTATGTTTATAAAATGGCAAAGGGCGAATTTGTTGGCGTTGACAGCAGTTATATTACATCATCCTTTGGCACAATGCTCCAAAGCCCCATCTATATGACCATTTGCATGGTCACGACTGTCCTGATCTGCTTTGCAGTGTGTTCAATGGGTCTGCGCAATGGCGTTGAAAAAATCAATAAGATCATGATGCTTTGCCTGCTCTTTCTGATCTTTGTGCTAGTGGGGCGTGCTTTGACTTTGGAGGGTGCTTCGGAAGGTCTTGCTTTTTATCTCAAGCCAGACTTCTCTAAGCTCTATGAAGCACCAGGCGGTTTGTTTGAGTCCATCTTTGCAGCAATGGGTCAGGCGTTCTTTACTCTGTCTTTGGGCATTGGTGCGCTCGCGATCTTTGGCTCCTATATTGGGCGTGAACGCTCTTTGACGGGTGAGGCAATTTCCATCACCATTCTGGATACCTTTGTTGCACTCATGTCGGGTATGATTATTTTCCCTGCATGTTCGGCATTTGGCATTCAGGCGGATTCTGGTCCAAACCTGCTCTTTATTACTCTGCCGAATATCTTTAACCAGATGGCAGGCGGTCGGATCTGGGGCACTCTGTTCTTTGTCTTTATGGCAGCAGCAGCGTTCTCTACCATTATTGCAGTGTTTGAAAATATTATTTGCTTTGGTATGGATCTTTGGGGCTGGAGCCGTAAAAAGACCATCATCTTCAATCTGTTCTTTATCTTGCTGATTTCTATGCCTTGTGTGCTTGGCTTTAACGTATGGAGCGGTTTCCAGATCCCACATGTGGGCAATATTCAGGACTTGGAGGACTTTATTGTATCCAACAACCTGTTGCCACTTGGCTCTATGGTATATCTGCTGTTCTGTACCTCACGTTATGGCTGGGGCTGGAAGAATTTTATTAAAGAGGCAGATGCAGGTGAGGGCCTGAAATTCCCGTCCATCCTGCGTGGATATGTGACATGGGTACTGCCTGCGATCGTATTCTTTATCTTTATCATGGGCTATATCCAGAAGTTTGGCGCAAAGTAAGCAATCCATGTATTTTTAGGATTTTACCATTTCAGAAAGGGGTTATTTCATGCAAAAACGTGAAACTTTTGGATCACGTCTTGGATTTATTCTCATTTCCGCAGGATGTGCGATCGGTCTGGGAAATGTTTGGCGCTTTCCATACATTACCGGAAAATATGGCGGTGCAGCATTTATTTTGTTGTATCTCGCATTCTTGCTCCTGTTTGGCATTCCTGTTATGACAATGGAGTTTTCTGTTGGACGTGCATCTCGCCGTTCCATCTCCCGCTCGTTCCATGAGCTGGAACCTGCTGGAACCAAGTGGCATTTATGGAGCTACTTCGGCATTGCGGGCAATATCATTCTGATGATGTTCTATACCACGATTGCAGGTTGGATGTTCATATACTTCCTCAAGTATATTACAGGTGCGTTCAATCAGCTATCCGCAGAGCAAGTCGCGGCATCCTTTGACGGGCTGACAGCAGACCCGATCACAATGGCCATTGCAATGGCGGTTGCGGTTTTTCTTGGTTTTATTGTGTGCTCGTTTGGCGTCAAGGAAGGCGTTGAGGCAGTCAATAAAAAGATGATGGCGTTGCTAATCGTCCTGATGGCAGTTCTCGCGATCCGCGCAATCACCCTCGATGGTGCGCAGGAAGGTCTCAAATACTTCCTCATTCCAGATTTCAGCAAAATCGTGGACAATGGTGTCTGGAACGTCATGTATCAGGCAATGAGTCAGGCATTCTTTACCCTGTCTGTTGGTATGGGCGGTATGGCGATTTTTGGCTCGTACATTGGCAAGGAACACTCTCTCTTGGGTGAGTCCATCAATGTTGCGGCACTTGATACTTTTGTTGCACTTTGCTCCGGTCTGATCGTCATTCCATCTTGCTTTGCATTTGGCGTAGACCCAGGCGCAGGTCCCCCACTCATCTTTATCACCCTGCCAAGCATATTTGAACAGATGCCTGGTGGTCAGCTGTGGGGTTCACTCTTCTTCCTGTTTATGATCTTTGCAGCAATGTCTACGGTTATTGGTGTTATGGAGAATATTATTTCCTGCTTTACAGATATGTTCCCCAATCTGTCCCGTAAAAAGATGTGTCTGTTTGGCGCGGTTGCACTGTTCATTTTGTCTATGCCAGTGGTGCTGGGCTTTAATGTATGGAGCCATATTCAGCCACTGGGCGGCAGTATCTTAGACTTCGAGGATTTTCTGGTGTCCAATAATATCTTGCCGATTGGTTCTTGTATCTATGTCCTGTTCTGCTGTCTCAAAGGCGGCTGGGGCTGGGATAACTTTATGGCAGAGGCAAATAGCGGCGCTGGTCGTAAGTTCCCGAACTGGGCACGTGGTTACTGCACAGTTGTGATTCCGATTGCAATTATTGTGATCCTGATTATGGGATATATCACAAAGTTCTTTGTCTGAATATATGGAAAAGTCTCTATCTCTATGGATTTCATAGGGATAGAGACTTTTTTTATTGTAATAGCTTCAGCGTAAATAAACCACCAGTTCAACTGGTGGTTTTGATTTCATCCATTGCATAGTGCGATGGACGAAATTTTATTTGACCCGAATGCCAGCGCATTTTGCGGCATGTCTCCAGTCGTCATATTCTTCCATCAGGCGCTCATAGAGCGTTTCATCCTTGATGGCATTGAGATCAGGGATCGAGATATAGTTTGCATTGTCCACGCGGCGGCCAGCTAGATCGTCCAGCTTTTCAAGGAAGGGAAATTCCTCTTTGCCGATCCCAACAAATTTCCAGAAGATATTGTGTTGGGACGCTGTGATCAGAGATTGCTTGGCAGCTGCCTTATCGCTGTTATTCCCATCGGTAATAAAGATAACAAAGGTCGGCGTATGGGATGGATCTTTCTCTGCATAGCGGTGCAAGATGGTGTTCATTGCAGGCGCATAGCGCGTCTGTCCGTATTTTCCCATCTTTTTGAGGATTACATTTTCTGTATAGCCACCTAGATTTTTGAGGGATACAGGGTCTAGCTCCTGATAATCGGTATCGAAGAGATAGAACTGCATTTCTCCGTCATCATCAAAGCGCAACGCAACAGGAAAAATGCGCTCGAGCGTATTCTGTACGGTACCATCCTTGTACAAGGTGCGCATAGAACCCGAATGATCGAGTACAAAGACAACACGTGCCTTGGTTTGATGCAAGTTCTTTTTTTTCAAAATCACATCGAGCTTGCGTGTGCAGTCCTCGAGCTTTTGCTTTTTCTCGGTATCCAGGGTACCAAAATCTGGGGCAGAGATAGAAGTAGTGGTACTAGCCTTTTTGAAAAATGAAAACATCAAGATCCCTTCTTTCTATTTTATGGGAAAAATGCGACCAAAGTAGTTATTTAAGGCAATACCGCATAATTCAGCAAGAGCGATTTTCGCAAAGCGCCGCAGATGACATTGTGCGGTGTTGCATTAAGCACGATAGAATGCGTTAAAGCCCAGATGGGTCATATACAGGTCGAGCTTGGAGATGGTTTCAAATGGTGCGTGCATAGACAGAACAGGAACACCAGCGTCGACAGTATCAATATTGCGGTTTGCAAGGAACTTTGCAACAGTACCGCCGCCGCCTTGGTCAACACGACCCAGCTGACCAGTCTGCCAAACAACGCCAGCACCATCGAGGATGCAGCGAACGCGTGCCATCAGCTCAGCAGTTGCGTCAGAAGTGCCGCCCTTACCGCGAGATCCAGTGTACTTGATGATCGCCAGACCACAGCCCACACGACCGTCGTTGCGTCCCTCAGAAACTTCTGGGAAGTTCGGGTCAAATGCATTGCAAACGTCAGCAGACAGGCAGATGGAGTTTTCGAGGCATTCCTCTGGCAGAACATTCTGTGCACGGCAAAGGTCTGCAACAAAGGTGTCAAAGTGATGGCTCTGCATACCAGTTACACCGTCAGAACCAGTCTCTTCCTTGTCTACAAGCAGGCACATTGCGGTGTGCTCCGGAGTCTCGGTGAGGTCAAACATTGCAGTTGCAGCAGGGTAAGAGCATACACGGTCGTCATGACCATATGCACCAATAAAGGAGCGGTCAAAGCCGATGTCGCAAGCGTTATATGCAGGTACACAGGTCAGCTCAGCAGACAGGAAGTCAGCCTCGGTCATGTTCTCATAATTTTCATGCAGATATTCCATGATTGCACGCTTGATTTTGTCCTTTTCATCCTTTTCTGCGTTCTCACTCGGGATGGAACCAATCAGAATATTCATGTTCTCTGCCTTGATGACCTCAGTAGCCTTCTTGCTCATCTGGTCGCTGCCCAGATGCGGCAGCAGATCTGTAATTACGAACTTCGGATCATTCGGTTTGTCGCCTACATGCACAGGTACACGAGTGATCTTACCATCCTTGCAGACGCATACAACGCCGCGCAGCTCGAGCGGGATTGCAAGCCACTGGTACTTTTTAATACCGCCATAGTAATGGGTCTTGAAGTATGCCATGCCCTCCTGCTCGTACAGCGGTACGGTACGGATATCTACACGCGGTGCGTCCAGATGTGCAGCGGTCAGGTGCAGCCCCTCGGACAGAGGTGCCTTACCAATATGGGTCAGGATAATGCCCTTGTGGCGGTTTACCTGATACAGTTTGTCGCCTGCCTTGACGTCCATGCCACGCTTCCATGCCTTGTAGCCCTTTGCCTCAGCCTGTGCTACCATATAGGATACCGCGTCACGCTCGGTCTTGCCTGCGTCCAGGAATGCCTTATAGCCTTCTGCATAGTCCATGCAGGCTTTCTTGTCCAGCTTGTCCCAGCCGGTCTTCTTGTCATAGAACAATTCCATAAATAGTCTCCTTTATGTCAAAAATTTTATTTCAACTTTTGGCACAGCAAATTGACTTGTGCCAGAAGTGATTGGCTATCGTTATTGTTTTCCAGAATAAACTGGCAGTGATTGCGGTAAAAGTCGCTGTCAGGCTGTGCGTCGATCCGTGCGGTGGCAGCCTGCTCGGTCAGTCCGTCACGCGCCATAATGCGTGCAATGCGCACGTCACGTGGTGCAATCACACCAATCACAGCACTGCAATATGGTTCCAGTCCAACTTGAAATAGAGTTGGAGCATCGAAAAGAACTTTTTGAATGCCCTGTTGTTCTAAGTCCTTAAATCTGTGCTGACTTTCTTCCCAGATATGCGAGCGGGTAATACAGTTCAGCTCTTTGAGCTTTTCCGAATCAGAAAATACGATGCGGGCAAGTGCTGGGCGATCCAGTGCGCCGTCTTTGGTTAGAATATCCCCGAATGCTTCTTGCAATTCTGCAAGAAGCGCACTGCCAGAAGTACACAGCTCACGATACACAGCATCTGCGTCCACCCAGCCAAAACCATGTTCCAGAAAGTATGTGGCAGCGGTGCTTTTTCCAGCACCAGAACTGCCAGTTAGTCCATAGATCTGCATGACTTATACCTCGATCACATGAAATCCAGCCGCTTTTTTGAGTCGATTGGCAACCGCAAGCCCAATGCCGCTGTCATCTGGACATTGTGCCCAGATTTCGGTGACGTCAGTATGATCAAAAGCACGCAATGCATCAAAAATAGCACGCGCTTGCGCGGCGGAATCATCAGCGCGTCCAATGGTATGCACGATCTGCGTTTCAAAACGTGTGGCAAACTCATCAAAGCAAATGACGCCAGAAGTTTTGGTCAGGTGATCGCTGATATAGTCTGCGCCACGCACGGGA
Organism: Butyricicoccus sp.; assembly: GCA_020025885.1. Taxonomy (GTDB): domain Bacteria; phylum Bacillota; class Clostridia; order Oscillospirales; family Butyricicoccaceae; genus Butyricicoccus. The sequence goes on from JAHHRJ010000034.1 coordinate 13,844, forward strand.
TCACCGCACACAGCGGTCACAGGTGCATGGGGCGCATAATGGCGGTATTTCATACCCGGTGCAGATACCTGCACGTCATCGCCGATTTGCTGGCGAATGGCACGATCAACTTCAACCGTGCCAAGCACCGCTTCCAGCTGTTCGAGCGAAATGCCGCCCGGACGCAGCAGACGCGGGACATTCCCTGCAAGAGAAACGACAGTGGACTCAACACCAACTGCGCAAGCACCGCCATCTACAACAGCAGCAATTTTCCCGTCCATATCTTCCATGACATGGGCGGCAGTCGTAGTAGAAGGACGCCCAGAAAGATTGGCAGAGGGGGCAGCGATGGGCACGCCTGCGGCGCGAATGACTGCACGTGCGATCGGATGAGAGGGCAGACGAATGCCTACGGTATCAAGCCCCGCAGAAACATCATCTGGAATACACGATGCTTTGGGTAAGATGATGGTCATAGGACCCGGCCAATATGCCTGCGCAAGCCGCACAGCGGCATCTGACACTTGGGCGGTTAGATCATAGATTTGTTCAAAGTCTGCAATATGGACAATGAGTGGATTGTCTGATGGACGTCCTTTGGCGGCAAAGATCTGACGCACAGCAGCACCATCGAGCGCATTTGCGCCCAGTCCATAAACGGTTTCGGTAGGGATGCCCACGACTTGACCAGCGGCGAGCAGCTCCCCAGCCTGCGCAATCGCACCATCTGTATCGGGGTGCAAGAGCAAGGTTTTCATAGGATACACTTCCTGTTATGAAAATATAAAATAATACAATATGGAATCAAACAGATTCGTTTTGTGCTTGTAGCTTTTGTGCGGTGTCTGCGGTGATCAGCGCGTCCAGCACTTCGTCCATATCGCCATCCAAGAACTGAGACAGCTTATAAATGGTTAGCTTGATGCGGTGATCAGAAACACGATTTTCTGGAAAGTTATAGGTGCGGATACGCTCAGAACGGTCACCTGTGCCAACCTGTGCGCGGCGTTCCGCTGCAATCGCGGCATTTTGCTTTTCGCACTCCGCTTCGTAAAGACGAGTACGCAGAACGCGCAGTGCCTTGTCACGGTTTTTGTGCTGGCTGCGCTCATCCTGACACTCAACCACTGTGCCAGTCGGCAAATGGGTGATACGAATGGCTGACTCGGTCTTATTGATGTGCTGTCCACCTGCACCGGAAGCGCGGAATGTGTCGATCTTGAGGTCGGTGGGATTGATCTCAAAATCCACTTCCTCGGCTTCAGGCAGAACCGCAACGGTTACTGTCGATGTGTGAATGCGTCCCTGACTTTCCGTTTCCGGTACACGCTGGACACGATGCACGCCTGATTCAAATTTCAGGCGGGAATATACCCCATCACCAGCGATCTGGAACACGACTTCTTTGCAGCCGCCCAGTTCCGTCTCGTTGATGGACAGGATCTCCGTTGTCCAGCCACGCTTTTCTGCATACATATTATACATGCGATGCAGCGAATGTGCAAAGAGTGCAGATTCCTCACCGCCCGCACCGCCGCGAATTTCCACGATGATGTTTTTATCGTCGTTCGGGTCACGGGGGAGCAGTAAGATTTTCAGTTCTTCTTCGAGCTGTTCTGTGCGTGCCTGCGCTTCGCTCAGCTCTTCCTGTGCAAATTCGCGCATTTCAGGGTCACGCATCAGTTCTTGTGCGTCCGCAATGGTGGAGAGTGCTTCCTCGCGGGCGCGAATGACTTCTACGATCGGTGCGAGCCGACGCTGTTCTTTGAGCAGACGTGCGGCAGCAGCAGGGTCATCATAGAGGTTGGGCGCGGACAAACGCGCTTCGACCTCATCAAAGCGAGCGATCAATGCGCTCAATTTATCAAGCATAGCTTACCTCGTTCTATCTATTAAAAATATCTGCCTGTGAGCAACAGTCCCAGTGTAGAGCAATACTCTCGCATGTGGGATGCGGCTTCGATCAGCGGCATATCGGGCATGGGCGCAGAGATACCATAGGGATCAAGCCCTGCGTGTGCCATCAGCCGACGAGCACGTGCCAGATGAAAGTCGCTCGAGATCACAGCGCAGCGTTGGTTTTCTAAATTGTAAAGTTGTTTTGCGTTTTGTATATTTTGGATGGTATTGCGGGAGGTATCCTCTACCAAAATACGGTTTTCATCAACCCCCAGCGTTTCGACCATATACTTACGCATCATATGGGATTCCGGCATGGGTTCGTTGGTGCCTTGTCCGCCGCATAGAATCGCAGTCGCATAGGGGTGTGTCTGCAAGAATTCCGCGGCGGTTTTGCATCGCTCAATGAGTGCGTCAGATGGTCTTGTTTGTAAAATATGTGCACCAAGCACAAGCACATATTTCGCATCTTCTACCTGTGGATCTGTGATTTCACCTTGCATAATCAATCCTTGAATGTACACGAAAGACACGCAAAATAGAACAAACAGAATACGTCCTGCTTGTGCAATTATGTGTGCAATCCGGTGTTTAGATTCCTTGGCTACAAGAAATCCTTCCATGAGACAACACGCGCCCAAAGCACCAAGGAAAAGACCGCCAAAGCGAACCGGAGAAAATGGTAAAAAGAATAGCCCCGGAACAATAAAGAGTATGGCAAGAAACAGCCAGAATTTCCACTTAGCCCACATAAAATATCCCCTCTATGGAACGAAATCAGATCGCGTGTCCTTTTTGAACAAAGCACATCACTCGATCTGTTCCGCCAGTGTCTCCCACTGTGCCATTTTATCCATCAGTTCAGTTTCTGTCTCTTCGCGTGTGTGCATCAGTTCCATCAGCTTGCCAGCGTCCGCACCACATTCTGCCATTTCTGTATCGAGTGCGGCAATGCGCTCTTCCAGCTGGGCAATTTCTCGCTCCAGCACGGCAACCTTTTTCGCAATATTTTTCGTGCCGCCCTTGGGTTTTGGTTTTTCGGTTTTCACTGGGGCAGCGGGGGTGTCTGCCTTGGGGAGTATGGGTGCTGACGCCGTCTGGCGTTCCCGATAGGCAAGAAAGGCTTCATAATCACCTGTGAAGTCGGTGTATGTACCGTTCTCCAAATAAATAATCCGGGTTGCAAAACGGGAAACAAAGTAGCGGTCATGGCTGACGAACAGCAAAGTTCCGGTGAATGCTTCTACCGCTTCCTCAATCCATTCACGACTCATCAGATCAAGATGGTTGGTGGGCTCGTCCAAGATGAGCATGTTGAGCGGATCATACATCAGCTCGCACAGACGCAGACGGCTTTTTTCACCACCGGACAGCATACGCACGATTTTGAGTTGATCTTCGCCGGAAAAACGGAACGCACCCAAGCGGTTGCGTGCTGTCTGCATGGTCACATTTTTGTCATAGATCAGGGTGTCAATCAGGTTGCGCCCTTCGTTTGCAAAGTGGACTTGCTGGGGCAGATACGCGGGACGTAAGCCCTGTCCTTTTTTGATGACACCATCATCTGCGTGCTCTTCGCCCAAGAGAATACGCAGTAAAGTGGTTTTGCCAGCACCATTATCGCCCAAAATGGCAACACGTTCACCATTGCGGACATTAAAAGTTACATCCTGTAATATTTTACGTCCATAAAAACTTTTTGTAATACCACGAACCTTGAGTACATCTTCGGTTTCATAATTGGGGTCGCCAAAGGAAACGGACATGCGTCCCTGTCGCTTGGGGCGATCGGTGACCTTCATGCGCCCAATGCGCTTTTCGATCGAAGCAGCACGTTTGGCAAGTTTTTCGGTACCATGCTCATGCATCTTGCGTGCCGTGGCTTCCAGACGCTTGCGCTCTGCCATCTGATTTTCATGTTCCGCAAGACGCTGTTCATAGCGGCGTTCGCGTTCTTCTGCATAGAAGGAGTAGGAACCTGCGTAGAAGTCGCAAACGGTATCATGGATTTCAATAATCCGCTCACAGCACTGATCGAGGAAGTAACGGTCATGCGATACCGTAACGACGGTACCTGTGTAGGACTCGAGATAATCGCCCAGCCAGCGCACAGCATCCAGATCCAAGTGGTTGGTTGGCTCGTCAAGCAATAAAATATCAGTTTGTTCCAAGATGATACGCGCAAGATTGACACGTGTCTTTTCGCCACCGGACAGCTGGGAAAAGAGCTGGACACGCTGTGCCGCTGGAATTTCCAGACCGTTGCACACCTTGTCCACTTCAAAGTCATGGTCATAGCCGCCAAGTGCGTCCAGCTTTTGCTGCAAGGAACCATAGCGGCGCAGTAAAAGCGCATCATGTGGATTTTCTGCCATTTGTACAGCAAGCGCGTCAAGTTCTGTGCGCACTTCATGCACACGAGAAAATGCCGTGCGCAAGACATCCTCTACGGTAGCAGCGGCGTCATAGTGCGGCATCTGATCGATGACACCGACTGTGCGCCCTGTACCAATGGATACATGCCCATCATCATAGGGTAGACGTCCGGCGATAATATGCAGTAAAGTTGTTTTTCCGGCACCGTTCGGTCCAAGGATGGCGACTTTTTCTCCCGGCTGAATGTCAAAGTTTAGGTTGGACAGGATCAGGCGGTCGCCATAATATTTCGTTAGATTTTGTATGGTAATGTCAGCCAAAGAACATTCCCCCCAGAGAAAGCGTTAAACAAAAAGGGGCCAGAGGCCCCAGAGAAGAAAGACCAACTATGCCTGATAATCAGGCTGACCGGCAAGTGCCAAGTCTGGGCGGTTGGTTTCAATAAAGTTCACACCGCGCGTGACCAGAGAATGCAGCACTGCTGGATCATCTGTTTCTGTGGAGGCAAGGAACAGCCCACAGCGCAGCGCTTCGCTGCACAGTGCTTCGGTCAGCAGTTCAGGTGTTGCGCGAAGTCCAAATAAGCCCAGCCGTTGTGCGCCGCGCACAAATGTCACAGGGTCTTCTGGCGACAGCGGCAGATCCACCATCACCTGAAGATCCGGATATGCAGCCGCGAGTGCAGCCGCTTGCTGCGGACACAGACCACAGAAGTATACATGGTTCAAATATTCAGAACATCTGAGCGAAACACGTACTTGTGCAGCCGTCAGGGGATCGTGCAGCTCAATGCCCATCTTGCCTGAGTAAGAACGCACAAGCTCCAACGCCTGTCCAAAGGAAACGAGCTTGGGATAGGTGCTGCGGAGCGTTTCAAAAGTGTTTTCGTGCACAGAAAGTGCTTCTCCAGCGACCTGATAACTGCCCTTTGCACACAAGATGGTGATGCCATCTCGTGTGGTATCTACGGGCAGGATACAACCATGTGCTCCGACCGCATGACCTGCCATAATCGCTTCTAAGCTGCAAGCTGGCTGACCCATTGCGTCTGTTGTGGAAAGAATAAAAGAAGTTCGGTTGGAATAGCGCACGGCGCTCCCTCCCATCAGATAATGTGGATCAGACTGTCTCAGGTGCGTCATAGGTTTTGCCAAAGGTTTCAACTGTGACGGAAACCATCTTCTGGTCAGCACGCGGACGGTCATGCCAGTCACGTGGGGTATTTACGATCTCATCAGCGGTTTCCATGCCAGAGGTTACCATGCCGAATGCAGCATACTGTCCATCCAGATGCGGGGAATCGCTTGTCATAATAAAGAACTGAGAACCAGCGGAATTCGGGTCCATGGTACGTGCCATAGAGATCACGCCGCGGGTGTGCACCAGATCATTCTGGAAGCCGTTTGCGGTGAACTCACCACAGATGCAGTAATCTGGTCCACCCATGCCAGTGCCCTTTGGGTCACCGCCCTGGATCATAAATCCCGGAATTACACGGTGGAAGATTGTTCCATTATAGAAACCCTGCTGTGCCAAATGGATGAAGTTGCGCACAGTGTTGGGAGCAATCTCTGGATACAGCTCCAGCTCGATTTTGGAGCCAGACTCCATTTCAATCGTTACGATTGGATTTTTCATTGCGTAAAGCACTCCATTCTTTTAAATTGCGTGAAGTTTCATGTATTCTTATTGTAGCAAAGTCCCACGCGTTATACAAGGCGGAAATGTAAATATTCGCCAGATTTAAAGTGGAATTGCTGGACAGAAAGCAAAATTTCCCGAAATGAGCAGACGAAATATGACGGCAATCGGGGCGTTTTTTACAAATTGATTACGATTTTATTAAGATTCTTTTAAGGTCATTGACAGGTGGGATAGTATGTGGTATTTTAAGTGTACTAATACGAATGATACAGTTGGAAGTTTAAAAGGAGGGGCTCTTTTGTGTTTGCGATTCCTTGGCTAAAAGCAACTATTTTTTTCATCAGCACCGTATCCGTGCTATTTCTTGTTTATTTTGCGCTTTATCTTCCATATGCACTACGCCCGGCATCCAAATGGAAGCGTCATGATCCGCGCTGCCGTTTTGCAGTTTTGGTTGCGGCGCGCAACGAACAAGCTGTGATCGGGAATCTCGTCGAAAGTCTAATGGCGCAGGATTATCCAAAAGATAAATTTGATGTCATCGTTATCCCGAACAACTGCACAGATGATACAGCAGCGGAAGCCCATCGTGCAGGCGCACTCGTCATGGAGTGTGCAGCGCCTGTGCGCACCAAGGGAGATGCCCTCAAGCAGATCATGAAGATCTTGATGTGTCATGATCGCTATGATGCTATCTGTGTGTTTGATGCAGACAATGTAGTAGATTCTGGATTTTTGTCGGCAATGAATAACGCTTGGTGTGAGGGAGCGGTTGCCGCACAGGGATACCGAGACAGCAAAAACCCCACAGATAGTATGATCTCGTCCTGTTATTCTATTTATTACTGGATGGTCAATCGCATGTTCAGCCATACACGTGCACATGTAGGACTGTCAGCCATTGTAAACGGAAGCGGTTTTATGGTCTCGATGGACTGGCTGCACCGTCATGATGGATGGAACACTGTGACAATGACGGAAGATATCGAGTTCACCACACAGTGTATCTTGTCAGGTGAGCGGGTCGCATGGGTGCCGGAAGCAAAGACTTATGATGAACAGCCGCTTACATTTATGCAGTCGTGGCATCAGCGCTGCCGCTGGACAGTTGGGCTGTATCAATGCCTGCGGGTCTATACGCCAGCTTTGCTGCGGCAGGCTTACCGCGGACGGCATGATCTCCATGCGCGTCTGGATCAGCTGCTCTTTTTGTTTACGCCACTCATGCAGGTCATGTATGTGATTTCTTTGATCTTGACTGGCATATTATATGCACTCCAAATTCATTTCTCGCTCGCTCCATACAGTGAGATCCTATATCAGCCCTTTCTATCCACAACGATTTCCTTTGCGGGAACAGTTGTTTTAGCAATGGCTGTAATCCTGCTCGAGCGAAAGCCACTGCTGATTATGGCGAAGGGTGTGCTGGGTTACTGGTTTTTTATCATGAGCTGGATTCCGATCAATGTTGCCATGCTGCTCAAGCCACAGACAGAATGGAAAGCAATCGCGCATACCCGCAGTGTGCGTCTGACAGAACTGCAAAAATAAGGGAAAACGTAAAAAGCGTGCGGTAAGCACGCTTTTTGTGATTTTATTGCGTTTTTCAAGAGATTATTCTATATCGGATGGAGCAGGATCAGCTTCCTCTTGCAGAACAAAGCAGCGGATCCCACTCCATGCCACAAAGGTCGCAATGAAATTCGGAAGAGAAAATCCAATGAACAATGCCAGTAGGAACGAGAGCGGGAACCATGTTGTTTCCAGAAACAAAATAGCAAGCAGTAGGATGGCTGTTGGTAGGCTATGATAAAATTGTACCAAGGAGAGCAAGACCATGTTGCGCACAGCTGCAAGGACAGGGAGTGTGGTGGAAGTCAGCATGGGGTATAAATAAATGAAAAAAGCAGCCAGAAACATCAGCGATGCGAGGACAGGGATCAGAAGGATGGGGGTCTCCGAAGCAAGCATCAAAGCAAATAAACCACTGCCAAATGCCACGGAACCAAAGTATCCGAATATGATCGAAAACTTTCAATTTTCACGAAATACTTGCCAGTAGTCGCTCCAAACATCGGTCAGAAGATCGCGTACCATGTGGACGGTAACTTTGGTCATTGCACCCCAAGCAGCCCCAATCGTGATCACAGGAAGGCATGTTAGAATAAAAGATTTAATTTTATGAGTTCCCAAAACTCACGTGCAAGGATATCAAAGAATAAATAGAGCCCTGTTTTGGGAGGGGTATCTTGATCGATTTCCGGATCAGGCTTTTCAAAGTTTGGAGAAAAAATCCCATTGCAGTCACATACTCTTTTTTGCAGCAGCAGTTTGTTTCATCTTACCACACAAAAATGCTTTGTGCAAGCAATGGAAAAGATTCAACACTATGCACAATGAAGAGGAAAAATATATATAAATTTCGCATAATTTTATAAAACATGGTATAATTAATACGATAGACTGGACAGATATCCGAAATCTTGATTACGACAAATGAAACTATGCAGAAATAAAGAGAAACAAATAAATAGAAATGCAGGGATATATGAAAAGGTACTTGTGATATTTCAGCAAATTCCAATGTCAAAAAGCGAAGTTCGCCGAAAAACAGAATTTCTAAGAAGGCAGGAATGTGGGAATAAAACAATTGTCCTGTTGTTTCTCGTTGGCTTCATCTGCAGAGAAAAGGTTTGGATGTTTGACGGATTTTATAGAAGAGGAAAATCGATTGGTGCTGCATTTTCCAAAGACGCGGAACAAAACGGAGATGCCCAATTGTACTAGGGGTGCACGAATTGTTTTGTCCGTATTGGTAAGAGATCTCAAAATAATGATGGTTTTGGGGCTATTTGATATATATGTTTTGAGGACATCAATTTTTGTACAACATATTCTGCGATGGATTGAGGGTGTTGTATGAATGCGTGTTTGTGTGGCTGATGCACATGGGGAACGATGCAGCCTGTCTATCAAATAGGGTAGACTTATTTCAAAGAAAGCTGGTAACAGAATGACAATACGTGAATTTGCGAAATTGTGCGATGTATCTCCGGCAACTGCTTCTCGATTTTTCAGTGGTCATGGTTCAATTAGTGAGCCGGTTCGCCTGCGAATCGAGGAGATCGCAAAAAGAACTGGATATATTCCGCCGGAATCCTTTCGCGGCAGACGAAAAACAAGCTCGCTCATTATAGTGATCGTGCCGAAGTTTCGGCAACATTTGTTCTATGACATGCTGGAACAACTGCGTATTTGTGCAGACAAAAAGGAAAAGCAGCTGCTGATCTTGCCTGTGGGATGCCAAAATCCACAAGATACTTTGGCGTTTATCACATCCTGTGATCCCATGGGTGTGATCCTGTTCCGTGAAGGTGTGCCTCTTCCGCTCACAAATGCTCTGAGCCATCTCAACTTTCCCGTCGTGGTTTGTGGTGAATCGGTGTCAGGGCATCGCTTTTCAACGGTACATATTGATGACTTGATGGCAGCATACGATGGCACAAACTATTTACTGGGACTGGGGCATCGGCAGATCGGATTCCTAACAGATGCAAGCCGTGCGATCGGTTCGAGCTTTCAGCGTTTGGCTGGCTGTCGGAAGGCAATGGAAGATGCACATTGTATCTGGGAAGAGTCCTGTGTGGAGTTAGGGAATCTGAGCTTTGATGCTGGATATGTTGGTGCAGAACGCTTGTTGGAACGGAAACCAAATTTGACGGCTGTGTTTGCATTCAGTGACGATGCCGCGACGGGGGCGATCACAAAACTGCGTGAAAGTGGGAAACGCGTTCCAGATGATATTTCAGTTCTGGGGTTTGGGGATAGCTCAATCGCACGACAGTTTTATCCGCCACTGACAACGGTGCACCAACCGCTTGATCAAATTGCACAAAAAATACTGGATAGATTGTCCGATATTCAGGGAGCGCATGATACATCTACTTTAACATTGACCTGTGATATTGCGGAACGGACAAGTTGCAGTGCAGTTTCTTCTTACCAAAAGTGCCGTAAAGCCCCTGCCTTTAGGCATAGAGATATAAGGCACACATAGATTTCCCATTCATGAGGGTGTTGCCTTGTATTAGATGAAAAACAGTAGTATAATGTTTTCATGAAATATAAAAACAATAACAATGTGGTATACTCGTGCAAATATCATGTAGTTTGGTGTCCAAAATATCGGAGAAAAGTCTTGGTCAATG
>JAHHRJ010000035.1 GCA_020025885.1 Butyricicoccus sp.
TGTGGCTTATATCCCCATAGCGAAAGCAAGGGGTATTACGCCACATTTGATAAAAGGAATGCGTGATACCATCAGCCGTACCACGCATTTTTTTAGTCCTCTATGATAAATTCGTCTTTTTCTTCTGCAAGGGTCTCCACCTTGATTTTTTTCATCATCTTATAGTGGATTCCCTCCGGCTTCTGCACTTCACCATGATTTACGAAGCCATACTTTTGATAAAATCCCTGTGCACGCACATTATCCTTTGCAACATAGGCGCACAGATAGGATTTCCCCAGTTCCCGGTATACAGAGATCGCCTGCCCCAGAATCTGTCCGCTCATACCCGTACCGCGGTACGCATCGCGCAGTACAAACGAACCAACCATACCAACATCGGGTTCACTTTCATCACATACATTCATTCGAACAAGTGCGACTGGTTCTTCTCCCACCATGCCAATAGTCACCGCCCGTGCATACTTTTCTGCCATGTGGTCGGTCTCAGCGAGCCATGCCGCTTCATCCAGCATATCCGTAGAACCATATGCATTCTGGTATAAGTCACGTGCAAAAGTCAAGAGCAGTTCTCTGTCCTCTGCGCTCTGTGCATCATATGGACGATACCACGCCTGTACACTCATGGGTGTACCATGACGATTCACCCAGCCGATCTTCGCAAATGTGGAAAGCTCTTCTGGAAGATGAGATGCATCATTCCAGTAAATGGGGTTCACAACACCATCTGTAATCTCAAACTTAGCAACACAGGTATTGTCTCCCCAGCCGATCTCGCCAATCTGTTCTGGCTCGTATCCCAATACACGGCATAAAATCGAGCGGATCGCAGAACCATGGCTGACAACTGCAATTGATTTGCCGTCCCATTCCTGTGCCAGCTTCAAAATGCCCGCCAGTACACGGTCACCTGTTTCCATCACGCTCTCTCCCTTTGGAATATGGCACTCCCAAGGGCGCGTCTGCCATTTTGCATACAGTTCTGGCGCACGGTATGGCAGAACTGCCCAAGACCAGTCCTCCCAATCACCCATGTCGATCTCGCGCAGCACCTTACACACACGCACTTTCATACCCTTTCGGTCTGCAATTGCCTTTGCGGTATGACGTGCACGATATAAGTCCGACGCATAGACCGCATCGAGTGGTACTTCAGAAAACCGCTCTGCCAGACATTTGAGCTGTGCGGGTGCCCGCTCGGTGAGCAGACTGTCATACTGCCCATGGCACCGACGGTATACATTGCCCTCTGCTTCGGCATGGCGAATTAGATAAACGGTTGTCATAGCTGCACAGCTCCTGTAAGTTCAGTTACCTTTTCAATGCCATGCTGCTGCATATATGCCTTGAGTTCTTCCAGTGCCTTAATGGGTGCCATCGGATCTGCAAACATCGCTGTGCCAATCGCAATTGCATCGGCGCCTGCCAGCATCATTTCCACAATATCACGACCTGTGCGGATACCGCCCATGCCGATGATGGGCACATCCACTGCCTGACGCACCTGATATACCATACGCACAGCGATTGGAAATACCGCAGGGCCAGACATGCCGCCCATGATATTGGACAGGATCGGCTTTCTGCTGTCCACATCAATGCGCATACCCAAAAGGGTATTGATAAGGCTGAGTGCATCCGCACCCGAAGCGACTGCCACGCGTGCAATCTCTGCAATATCAGTTACATTTGGGCTGAGTTTTACGATCAGTGGCTTTTTTGCATAACGCTTTGCAGCGGATACCACTTCCTCAACCATCTTCGGCTGTGTGCCGAATGCCATGCCGCCGCACTTTACATTCGGGCAGGAAATATTCATTTCAATGAGGTCTACATCTGCGTCCGAGATTTTCTCGATCATGCCGCAATATTCTTCCACAGTATTGCCTGATACATTGGCAATGATCTTGGTATCATACTGACGCAGGAACGGAATCTGCTCCTCGATAAAGCGATCAATGCCTGGATTTTGCAGCCCTACACAGTTTAAAATACCCATTGGGGTCTCTGCAATACGTGGTGCCGGATTGCCCAGACGTTCCGTTGGGGTCAAGCCCTTGACACCAACGCCGCCCAGTTCAGACAGATCGAAGAACTTGCCGTATTCGTGACCAAAACCAAAGGTACCAGAGGCAGTTGTAATGGGGTTCTTGAGTTCCACCCCACAGATATTTACGCGTAAATCCATCACCAAACAACCTCCTTGCTGTCAAATACCGGTCCATCCTTGCATACATGACCATATCTTACGCCCTCTTCGCCATCGCGAAGCTTGAGCTCACACGCGCATACAAGGCATGCACCAATACCACATCCCATGCGCTCTTCCATGGACACTTGGCACGGAATACCCTGTTGTTCTGCGATCTGTGCGATTGCGCGAAGCATAGGCTTTGGACCACAAGCACAAATCGCAGTAAATTCATGTGCATGCATCTTGAGGATATCTGTTACAAATCCCGGCACACCATAGCTTCCATCATCTGTGCAGATATGGGTTTCTCCGAGCGCACGGAACGCATCCTCCAGAATCACCATACCCTTGTTGCGGAAACCCAAGATCGCCTCTGGCTGTGCACCATTTTCCCTTGCTGCGCGCAAGGTCATCAGCATAGGCGGAACACCGATGCCGCCGCCAATAAAGACCGGACGATCTCCCAGCTGATCCATCTTGAAACCGTGTCCCAATGTACCCAGTACATCCAGTATGTCTCCCTCGCGACACTTAGAAAGCCATGCTGTGCCGTCACCCTTGACCTGAAACACAACGGTCATATGATCTTGCTCTACATTACAAATAGAGATCGGACGACGCAAGAGGTTGCCCTCTCCGCAAGTGATATGAACAAATTGACCTGGCTGTGCCTGTGCACACAAAACTGGTGCTTCCATCGTCAGCGCAAAAAGACCGGTCCCAATCTCTGCATTGCTGACAACGCGACAAATCTCCTGAGTTGCCATGCTGTATCCTCCTTGAAAAACACAAAATCCTTTGCTTTTATTTTATCTGAAAATGCACAAAAACGCAAGCGAAAGGACTTCTCGCCAATCTGCTTCTCCTTCGGTCATATAATCCGGATTTATGCATTTTTTGCCAGCACACGATTTACAAATACCTCGAGATCTGCGTTACTGGGGTGCTCTAACGCCGCATCAAAATTTTCGATCAGCATTTGCTTTTTCGGGGAATCCTCCATTTTCTCATATCTCTGCCGTACTGCCACTGGCATCTTTCCCTGACACATATATGTTCCTGCAACATGTACGGTTTCATCCAGATTGTGACACACTGCGCACATGACTTTATCAAAATACGCTTCATCCGCCCCAAATCCAGCCGTACCAAACAAAAATATGGATCGGTTATGTACCTTCTGTAAAAAGTCTTTCATCTCGTCCGGGCATGTACCTTTGTCTGTCCAGAAACCGCAATATAAAAAATCAGCCTGCAATGCTGTTTCATTCGGCTCACCAAAATAAACGCAATCCTCTTTCGGCAAAACCGCTTGGATTTTTTCTGCAAGCATCAAAGTATTTCCTGTCTTGGTCTGGAAAACAATTGCATATTTCATTTTCATTTCTCCTTTTGTAGTCAATCTTTGCCTCAAAGCAAAATTTTTGTGTCGTTCTTTATCTCCTCCATCATACTGCAAAGCAATCTATATTGCAAATGAATCTATGCTGTAATAGTTTCCCTTCTTAAGCCTTGTCAAATAAACGATCAGCTGTTATAATACAAAGCATATTATTATAGTATGTTTATAGGAGGAAACTTTTTTATGATCATTGATATCAAATCAGATCTTTATGCGACCCATGTGCCGAGCAATCATCAGGGACTTGTGATCTTAGACTTTGGCTCCACAACTTGTGGTCCTTGTAAAATCCTCACGCAGATTCTGGAAGAAATCAACAGGGACTACCCAGAAATCATCATTGGGAAAATCAATGTTGATGACAACGCCAATCTTGCCATCCAATTTGGTGTTATGAGTCTTCCCACCCTCGTTTTCTGGAAAAATAACGAAGTCATTCAAAAGGTGACCGGACTCAAAAACAGAGAATTTATTGAAACCTTAATCAAACAGAACACATGAGAGGAAGACTACGTTTGCTAATTTAAATGCTTCCACACATATCAGTTTTATTTTTGTATTCTTAGAAGGGCTGTTTTCTTTTTTATCGCCCTGTATTTTGCCGCTCATTCTAATTTACCTCCAAAATCACCCCCTCTATTTGATGAAACTGAAATTTTGATAGACGAAAAACAGCCGCATTCGCGGCTGTTTTTTATTTTGCTTACGGATTGAGTACGGTCTTGATGTACTGCTTGGCAACATTTAAAGTGTATGCCTGACACTGCGGACCTGTCTTTGGATTGAAGTCCTCATTATAAAGCCCTGTGTTAGACAGAATACGAATGCCCAAATATGGGATCTCATAAGTCTTGCAGATCTGTGCAACCGAGTTGGACTCCATTTCCTCACAGGAAGAACCATTTACTTCATGGAGGTACAGCATGCGATCGATTTGGTTGTTCCACTCATCCGAAGAGGAAATGGTACCCTTTACGATCTTGCCATCCTTATAGGTATCGATTACAGCCTCAGCTGCTGCCATGAGCTTTGGATCTGCTGCATACTTGACGGACTTGACAAAGCTCTTCTTTTCCTTGTCATATGCCGCAACACCAATCATTTCAAACGCCTTGTAATCTACGCCTTCCCCCTTTGCAGAAGCATTGGTGCGCCATGCAGAAGACGGAATGGTGTACTCGCCCAATACGATATCAGAAGTATGCAGCTCTGGATCATGTCCACCAGAAGTACCCTGATTGATGACAGCAATTGGATTAAAATACTTGACTGCCAGTGCAGTTGCAGCACCTGCATTTGCGATGCCCTGTTCGGTACGAGATACAACAACTGGATAGCCATCCAGCATACCTGCCACAAAGTACCACTGACCAATGGTGTATTCCTTTGCGTCAGTCAGTGCCTTGGCCATATCCTGCATTTCAATATCCATTGCACCAGACAGCAGCAGTGGGCGCTTGTCCGACTTGTAGTCAATTGTGATTGGCGCCTTTGCCTTTTCTGGCTGCTTGGTCTTGAGGATGGTATCAATGTACTTGTTTGCAACGGTCAGTGTATATTCCTGACAAGCTGCACCTGTCTTCGGGTTAAAGTCCTCGTTGTGAATACCCGTGTTGGACAGGATACGGATGCCTAAGAATGGAACCTGATAGGTCTTGCACACCTGTGCAACCGCATTGGTCTCCATCTCTTCACAGGAGGAACCAAGTGTTTCATGCATTTCCAGCATTTTATCAATCTGGTTGTTCCAAGAATCCGCAGTCGAGATCACACCCGTTACAATCTTACCACTCTTATAGGTATCGCTCACGCTCTGCGCAGTCTTCAGCAGGGTGTTGTCTGCCGGATACTCAAACTGCTTTACAAAGGTTTTCTTGGCTGCATCATAAGCATGTACGCCATTTTTCTCATATGCCTTATAATCTACGCCTGCATTCTTTTCAGAAGCTGCCGTGCGGATCGCTGCATAGTCAATGCTGTGCTCACCCAATACGATATCAAATGTATGCAGTTGTGGATCATGTCCGCCGGATGTACCCTGATTGATGACAGCAATCGGATCAAATGTCTGCATTGCCAGCGCAGTTGTTGCCGCGGCGTTGGACAGACCCTGCTCTGTGCGAGATACAACGACTGGATAGCCATTCAATGTACCACGCACAAAATGATACTTGTCAATATCAACCGTCTGTGCATTCTGGAGCGCCTTGATCATGTCTTCTGTTTCAATATCCATGGCGCCTTGCAGCAGCAGCGGACGTGCATCTGCATAGCTGCCTGTGGACTCTGCTGGTGCCTTGTCCATTGCAATGCTGACCGTCTTGGTCACATCGTCCCATGCAACCGAATAGCCCAAGGTCTCTGCCAAGAAGCGGATCGGTGTGTATGTACGGTTGTCCTTCTGCACTGCCTCTGTGCTCATTTCCTTTTCTGTGGAAACTGCTTCCTTGCCGGTCTCTGTTACGACTGAGATGAACTTATTCGAACCAATCGTGAAGATGACCTGCTCAGTCTTTTCTGCGCTCTGGCGTGTAAAGGTTGCCTGCTTTGCGGCTTCATCCCATGCAACGGTCAAGCCCATTGCGTCAGCTGCTGCACGCAGCGGTACCATCACGCGGTTGTTTGCATCTTCATACGGCAGTCCTGATGTGCTGCTAAACGCAACTGTCTGGAATGCCTCATCTGATGCATTTTTTACCTGAAGTGAAATTTTTGTGTCCTCTGCTGCAACTGCGCTTAGATTGCCCATCAGCATTGCACCAGTCAGCAAAAGAGAAACGACCTTGTTTGCTTTCATTTGTATCCTCCTTCTTTTACCGCAAGGAACAAGCGCTTCCTTGCCTGCTTTTTTACAGCACGAATACCATTATAATGGCGCTTTGCATTTTGCACAAGTATTTTGTTGAATTTTTGTATTTTTCTTATAATATTTTATTGGTTAAACAGTAAAACCCCGTTTATTCATAACTTTTTCACCAAAATTCAAATATTTGAAAAAGGCAACTTCGGTCATTTTTTTCGCCCCCCTTTTCTTGCATAAAAAAGAGCGATACACAGAAAAACCCAAGTATCGCTCTTTGTATTTATTTAGATCTCGTTAATGTCAACCATATGGCAGCTGGAAATATCCATACCACTTTCCATACAGTCGAGCAGTGCATTTGCTGTATCAATCGCAGTCAGACACGGAATCGCGTGCTCTGTTGCGCTTCTTCTGATCTTAACACTTGCAAGCTCTGGATGACGTCCCTTAACCGAAGTCGAGATGACATAATCCACTTCACCATTCTCGATCAGGTCGAGAATGTTCGGATGCTGCTCGGTCTCAAAGGCATTATATACCATGTTTGCGGCAACCATTGCCTTGTTGAGGGTGTTTGCAGTTCCGCTTGTTGCATAGATATCATATCCGAGCTTCTCAAACTGCTCAGCAATCGGAATGATCTCCTGCTTATCTGCCGGACGCACAGACAATACAACCTTACCTGTCTTCTTGCGCATGGAGAAGCCTGCGCCCAAAAGACCCTTATACAGTGCTTCCTTAAAGTCCTTGGATACGCCCAATACCTCACCAGTGGACTTCATTTCTGGTCCGAGCTGGGTATCGAGGTCACGCAGCTTCTGGAAGGAGAATACCGGAACCTTGACTGCATAGTAGTCGCGCTCTGGGTAGAGACCAGTGCCGAACTCCATATCACGCAGCTTTTCGCCGAACATGCAGCGCGTTGCCAGATCAATCATCGGTACGCCTGTGATCTTGGAGATATACGGAACGGTACGAGAAGAACGCGGGTTTACCTCAATGATATAAATTTCATCATTATACAGTACAAACTGGATATTCACAAGACCCAGTACCTTGAGGCTCTTTGCGAGTGCACGGGTATAACGAATGATGGTATCCTTGTGCTTGGACTGGATATGAAGGGTTGGATACATGGAAATGGAGTCGCCGGAGTGTACGCCTGCACGCTCAAGGTGCTCCATGATACCCGGAATGAGGATGTCTTCCCCATCGCAAATCGCGTCTACTTCGATCTCACGACCCATCATATACTTATCGACCAGCACAGGGTTTTCCACTTTGTGACGGGTGATGACCTGCATATACTCGCGGATATCCTGCTCGCTGTATGCAATTTCCATACCCTGACCGCCAAGTACATAAGACGGACGCACGAGAACCGGATAACCGAGACGGTCTGCAACAGCAACTGCTTCTTCCTCTGTAAATACGGTTTCACCCTTTGGACGCGGAATACCGCACGCTTCGAGAATCTCGTCGAACTTCTCGCGGTCTTCTGCGGCATCAATGGACCAAGCCTGTGTGCCCAGAATCGGAACACCCAGCTTTTCCAGATGTGCTGCCAGATTGATTGCAGTCTGTCCACCAAACTGCACGATCGCTGCATCCGGCTTTTCTGCATTGACAACGCCTTCCACATCTTCTGGGGTCAGCGGCTCAAAGTATAGACGGTCAGCGGTATCAAAGTCTGTGGAAACAGTCTCTGGGTTATTGTTGATGATGATGGTCTCACAGCCCAGCTCCTTGAGTGCCCAAACAGAGTGTACGGAGCAGTAGTCAAACTCAATACCCTGTCCAATACGGATCGGGCCAGAGCCGAGAACCAGAACCTTCTTTTTACCAGTTGACGGCTTTACTTCGTTCTCATCATCAAAGGTGGAGTAATAATAAGGCGTCTCTGCATCAAACTCAGCCGCACAGGTATCTACGGTCTTGTAAACCGGCAGACGCTTAAACGCACCCACTGCACAGCCAGACAGCTCTTCAATGGTCTTGTCAAGGAAGCCCATCTTCTTTGCACGTAGATACAGCTCTTCATCCAGTGCAGATGCATTGGAGAGCTCATGCTCCATGTTGATGATATTCTGATATCCATGCAGAAACCATGTATCAATCCTTGTAATTTCATGGATTTCGTTAATGGTCATAATGCCGCGGCGCAGTGCTTCACAGATGACAAACAGACGCTCGTCATTGACAACGCTGACACCTGCCTTGATTTCTTCATCCGACCATTCATTAAGCTTCGGCATGATAAAACTGGTGAGCTTCATCTCAATGCCGCGTACCGACTTCATCATTGCCTGCTCAAAGCTTGGTGCGATCGCCATAACTTCGCCAGTTGCCTTCATCTGGGTTCCAAGAGAGTTGTCCGCATAAACGAACTTATCGAACGGCCAGCGTGGGAACTTGGCAACAATATAGTCAATGGTCGGCTCAAAGCAAGCATAAGTCTTGCCTGTGACCGCATTCATGATCTCGTCCAGACCATAGCCAATTGCAATCTTTGCAGTTACCTTTGCAATCGGGAAGCCAGTTGCCTTAGAAGCCAGTGCAGACGAGCGGGAAACGCGCGGGTTTACCTCAATGACTGCATACTCAAAGGACTCTGGATTGAGTGCATACTGTACATTACAGCCGCCCTCAATGCCCAGCTCAGTGATGATGTTGAGCGCAGAGGTGCGCAGCATCTGATATTCCTTATCGGAAAGAGTCTGACACGGTGCAACAACGACGGAGTCACCTGTATGCACACCAACTGGATCGACGTTCTCCATGCTGCAAATCGCAATGGCATTGCCCTTGCTGTCACGCATGACCTCGAACTCGATTTCCTTCCAGCCAGAAATACACTTTTCAACCAGAATTTCGTCTACACGGGAGTGCATAATACCGCTTGCAGAGATTTCGCGCAGCTGCTCCCAAGTGTAAGCAATGCCGCCGCCAGTGCCGCCCAATGTATATGCTGGACGGATGATAACCGGCAGGCCAATCTGCTCGGTAAATTCAACGGCATCTTCTACGGTGTGTACAACCTTCGATGCAATACAAGGCTCTCCGATTTTTTCCATCGTGTCCTTGAACATCTGACGGTCTTCTGCTTTTGCGATGGTGGTTGGGTTTGCACCCAGCAGCTTTACACCATATTCATCGAGGAAGCCGTCCGCAGAGAGATCCATTGCGAGGTTCAGACCAGTCTGACCACCGAGGTTCGGGATCAGGGAGTCCGGACGCTCCTTCTTAATGATTGCCTTGACTGCGTCAAGTGTCATTGGCTCAATATAAACCTTGTCCGCCATTGCCTTATCGGTCATAATGGTCGCAGGGTTGGAGTTTACCAGAATAACTTCCAGCCCCTCTTCGCGCAGTGCGCGGCAAGCCTGTGTACCTGCGTAGTCAAACTCAGCTGCCTGACCAATGACGATCGGACCAGAGCCGAGAACCATAACTTTATGAATATCTTTTCTGAGTGGCATTACAACTGTCCTCCCTTGTGCTTATCGATATTTTCGAGGAATCGGTCGAACAGGTACGAGGTATCCTGCGGGCCGGGGCAAACCTCCGGATGGTACTGCACGGTAAAGATCGGATGGTTCACATGTGCAAGACCTTCTACACTGCCGTCATTGAGGTTTACAAAGCAGATCCGTGCGATATTGGTGTCTACGGTATCTCCAACCACTGCATATCCATGGTTCTGACTTGTGATATAGGTGCGTCCAGTGTCCAGATCCTTGACCGGATGGTTTACGCCGCGATGACCAAAGCGCATTTTTTCTGTCTTTGCACCGATTGCAAGTGCCATCAGCTGGTGACCAAGGCAGATACCAAAGATCGGCATACCAGACTCGATCAGTGTTTTGAGGTGTTCTACAATCTCAACGTTCTCCGCCGGATCACCAGGACCATTGGACAGCATCAGTCCATCATAGTT
This sequence comes from Butyricicoccus sp., assembly GCA_020025885.1. Lineage (GTDB taxonomy): Bacteria > Bacillota > Clostridia > Oscillospirales > Butyricicoccaceae > Butyricicoccus. The sequence continues at coordinate 10,337 of JAHHRJ010000035.1, forward strand.
TCCGCTCAGAACTTCTTCCGGCATGGTATCCCCCGGCAGAACGGTCACTTCACAGCCACGGGAGCACAGCTCACGGACAATGTTGTATTTGACACCAAAGTCCATAACTGCAACGCGGTATTTCTGTGTACCCTCAGCTGGATATACCTTTGCCTTATGGAGTGTGACAGTCTTAACAGCCTCTGTTACTGCATATGCCTTCATCTTTTCGATTGTAGCAGCGTCTGGCTCATGTCCTTCTGTGTAGATGACGCCATTCATAACACCACTGTTACGCAGAATACGGGTCAAACGGCGGGTATCAATCCCCGTAATTGCAACCACCTTCTGCTCTTTAAGATATGCATCCAGTGTCATCTTACAGCGGAAGTTAGAAGGATATTCGCTCATTTCGCGCATAATATAGCCAGATACCCAGCTCTTGCGCGACTCATCATCTTCTAAGTTGATGCCATAGTTGCCAATGAGCGGGTAGGTCATGCATACGATCTGTCCATAGTAGGATGGATCGGTCAGAACCTCCTGATAGCCAACCATTCCAGTGTTAAATACAACTTCACCAACGCTGCATCCTTCATATCCCGCAGCCTTACCTTCAAACAAGGTACCGTCTGCCAGCAGCAGATATGCTTTTTTCAAATCTATCGTCACTCCTTATTGCTTACCATGGGGAAAAGTGGAAAACTCTGCTTATCGAATTGCGGAGACAATGTCGTCACGCATACGAATTGCTTCTGCGCGTGCTGCCTCCATAAAGTCTGTACCGTTCTTGTCGGTTTTCTTCCATGCGCACATAATGCCGCGGGAAGAGTTTACGATTGCGCCCAAACCATCATCATTGAATGCGTTTGCAATATCCTTTGCAGTCGCACCCTGTGCACCATAGCCCGGCACAAGGAAATATGCCTTTGGAATAATGGAGCGGATGATCTTCTGCTCTTCTGGATAAGTCGCGCCAACAACTGCGCCAACCTGATTGTATCCAGAAGCAGTATCCAGACCCTCACCCCAAGCAGCGAACTGCTCTGCCACGCGAACGAACAACGGCTTGCCTTCCATATCGCGGTTCTGGAACTCACCAGAAGATGGGTTCGAGGTCTTTACCAACACGTAGATCGCCTTTTCGCGTGCGCGGCACTCTTTGAGGAACGGCTCAATGCCATCTGTGCCCAGATATGCATTGACGGTGCAGGAATCGGCGTTGTAAACGGGCAGTTCCTTTTCGCCAACCTTGGTGCAGCCCAAGTATGCTTCCGCATATGCAGATGCAGTCGCACCAATGTCGTTGCGCTTGATGTCTGCAATGACATACATGCCCTTTTCGTGTGCATAGTCAATTGTGCTCTTGAGTACCTCAGATCCCTTCGGACCGAGCAGCTCATAGTATGCCGCCTGTGGCTTGATCGCTGGAACGATATCATGCAGTACATCAATTAGGCTAATATTGAACTGCAACATTGCAGCAGCAGCAGCTTCCAGTGTTTCGCCATAACGGTCAATGCTCTGAGAAACAATAAACGGGGGGATGTATTCCAGGCGGGCATCCAGACCAGCAACGGTTGGGTTATTCTTCGCCTGAATACATGAGACGAGTTTTTGTACAGACATTGTTCGTTCTCCTTTCATACAGCCCAGAAACGCTCCGAACTGCAACCAGAATGATTTTATATAAATTGATTACGCTCGTTTTACGATCGTTACGCGGTCTTCGCCATCGGTTTCCTGCAAGCTCACATGTACATGCTCATTTTGTGCCGTTGGCAAATTTTTACCGACATAATCGGGGCGAATGGGTAGTTCTCGGTGCCCTCGATCAATCAGAACGGCAAGCTGGATGCGCGCCGCACGCCCCATGCGAGACACTGCCTCAATCGCAGCGCGTACCGAGCGCCCTGTATACAGCACATCGTCTACGATAACAACCGTACAGCCTGCGAGCCCCGGGATATCTGGTAGATCCGGCACATCCGTGTGCGGCAGATCATCTCGAAATGGGCTGATATCGAGCGGCAGCACGGGAGGGCGAAACCCTTCCACCTCACCGAGCTTGTCCGCAATGCGTTCTGCAAGCGGCACACCGCGTGTTTGGATGCCTGCCAAAAGCAAATTCCGGCAGCCATGATTTTTTTCGATGATTTCGAACGCGATTCGTGTGAGCGCACGCCTTACGGTGTGCTCGTCCATGATTTCTGCAACTTGTTGGGACATGATAAACGCACTCTCTTTCACTTTATGCAACATGCAACAAAAAAGCTTCCTACCCAAAGGCAGGAAGCCGCACGAAGCCAGCCCTCAGGCAGACTTCTGCCTAGGCTTTCTTACAATCGATTTCTCACGCGCTTTGAGAACTCACAGGTTCCAATTAAAGAGCTTTTGTTTTTACTATTATATCGCAAATTACATTGCTATGTAAAGCAGTATTCCCACAAAACCAAAGAAAATTCTAAATTTTTTTTGGTTATTTTCGGCAAAACAAGAATTTTTGTCAGGTCTTTACAATTTTTTTCTGATTTTTTGACGTGTAAAATGCGAAATGTGCGCCATACTAAAAGACAGAAGGAGCGTGAAAAAACATGAAAATGGTCCCAATTCTTTCTGGTCTGGCGGCAGGTGTCGCCGTTGGTGCAGTCACTTCCGCGGTTGCTACAAGCGCGATGTCTACCCCTTCTGTCAAGCGTTCCGTGCGGCGCGCCGCGCATCAAGTGAGCAATACGGTCAGCAACACCGCAAAGCATGTTGGGGATATGTTCTGATCTCCAACACCCTCAAGACGCTTTGGCAAATGCCAAAGCGTCTTTTCTTGTTGAAAAAGTCTTTTCACTGTTTCGCCTTGGAGCAAAGCGACCTAAAATTTTCAAAATCCAATGACATGTACCTTGGATTTTGCCCGCGACCCGCACAAATGTGCGCGAAACTGGGGGTATCAGAGCCAGTTTCGTCTTATCTCTTTATTCGGTACGCATTTTTTCCCACAAAGGAATAAACCAAGCGCCCACAGCATTTCCGATCGTACAGCATAACAAAAACACAGCCACTTTGCTCATCTGCTCAGCAGAAATCCCGAGCGCAAAGAAATACATATCTGCAATCACGTGCTCCAGCCCTGCCAAAATAAAAGCTGGAACACACAGCAGCATTCCCAAAAAGCGGGTGAAATCCCCATTAGAAGTACGGTAATGATCCACCGCAATATACATAAGCATTCCACAGAGCGTTGCCAGCAGGATGGTCTGGAGTGGTGTCTGCTCTAGTTTTGCCGCGCTGATCTGCGCCGCAGTCTCTATATGCATCGGCTTTGTATACCGAATGATTGCTCCCAAAATGATACAGCCCACGAAATTCCCCAGCCAGATGATGCCAAGCTCTGCCATATAGCTTGCTTTCTTTGGCTGTACCAATAGATATCCCACGCGTCCGGTAAAGAGTCCCAAACCGCGCGTACAAATGCTGAACAGTGCAACAGTAAATAAGAGTGCACCGCTGATCGTCCTCCCGCTCGCAATATAGAGCGTTCCTGCAATGCCAATGAGCATACCAGCCAGTATAGATGATACAAATAGTTCGAGTTTCTTCATATTACATCTCCTTTACTTATTAATTAGGGCTTGTTTGAAAATAGAGAAATTGACGGATTTTTCGCAGGGAGCGAGCAGCCACAAGGCAAAAAACGCAGGAATCCTTGATGGATTTCGAGTATTTTTAACGCAGTGGATGCCGTTCCCTGTAGAAAAAGACAAATTTTCGATTTTTCAAACAGCCCCTAAAGAGTAGACCGATTTACTCAATATCCTATCGGGTTTTATGGTGCTCTGTCAATTGACATATGTTCCAATGACCGCCCCTTTGTTCTCACACAATTTCTATGCCGCCCCCTGTATTTTGTGTATTTGGTTGACGCACGCATATTTGCTTTATATAATAGTTATGGCAAATTTTGCACAGGAGAATATTTGTTATGGATCTAACTTCCGCGGCATGTGCGCTTACTGATACGCTACGTTTACATACGCCTATTATACATTGTATTACCAATCTTGTCACGATAAATGATTGCGCCAACGCATTGCTTGCGGTGGGTGCTTCCCCCATTATGGCAGATGCGCCCGAAGAATCGGACGCCATTACCGCGCATGCCAGCGCACTTGTACTGAATATTGGGCAGCTATCCCCACGTAAACTTGACGCAATGCTGCGCTCTGGTGAGCAAGCAAACCACATGGGGATTCCTGTTATCTTAGACCCTGTGGGCGTTGGAGCTTCTCCTTTTCGCACCAATGCCGTTCGTCAGATTTTGGAGTATATTTCCATTGCAATTTTACGCTGCAATCGTTCGGAGGCAGCTTGTATTTATGGTCTGCCCATTCAGAAAGCAGGCATCGACAGCAACGATACCCTTTCCATCTCGGACAGCGAGTCCCTTGCCCACGCCCTTGCAAACCGTTTTTCATGCACCATTGCCATAACAGGCGAAACCGATCTAATCGCAGATACCGAGCACCTTTATCACCTGCATAGCGGACATGAAATGCTTTCCCGTGTGACAGGTATGGGCTGTGTCTCTTCTGCGCTCTGCGGTGCATATGCCGCAGTTTGTAAGGATTCCGTGACCGCTGCCATCGCCGCCCTTGGCATGATAGGAACCGCTGGTGTGCTTGCTTTTGAGCAGGCTGGTTCCGCTGGCACGGGCAGTTTTCATATTGCCGTTCTGGATGCACTCAGCAAATTAGATTCGCATACTCTGCAATCTCATTTTCAATTAACGGAGGTACATAATGCGCAACCTATCTGATTTTTCTGGCTTTATTTTTGATCTCGACGGTACTCTATTGGATTCCTTGTGGGTCTGGCGTGAAGTGGATATTGTTTCGCTCAAGCGCCGCGGTCATGACGTTCCAAACGACTACGCACAGGCGATCGCACATATGAGCTTTGCTGATGCAGCAAAGTATACCATCGAGCGTTTCCAGCTTTCCGAAGCACCCGAAGCTCTGATGGATGAATGGTACGGCATGGCAAAAACCGAATACCGTGACAATGTTATGATGAAACCGTATGTGCGTGAATTTCTGGAAAAGGTGCATGCACAGGGCATTCCCATGGCAGCCGCGACCGCCTCTGAGCACTCGCTGATCTGCCCAACGCTGAAACGCCTTGGCATGCTCGATCTGTTCCAGAGCGTAACCACCATTCAGGAAGTCACACGCGATAAATCTTTTCCAGATATCTATTTGCTTGCTGCGGAGCGTCTGGGCATCGCACCAGAAAACTGCGTTGTATGCGAAGACATTCTCGCCGGCATTCAGAGCGCAAAATCTGCCGGCTTCTATACCGTCGGCGTAGAAGAACCTTTCTCCCTGCCAAACCGTGAGAAGATCAAGCAGACCGCTGACTGCTATATTGAATCTTTTGCCGAACTACTATAACATAAAAAACGCTGGGTGATATCGCCCAGCGTTTTTCTTTGCAATTAAGTCGTATGATCTGGCTCTCCACTCCAAAAGCGCCCAATCTGCCAAAGAGTCTCTTCCCCATCTGTTTTCTTACCATGCATAGTAACAAAAACAGACTCATCGGAATCTGGAAATACAATCGCCAAATCTATGTCTACACCACTATGTACAGACATTTCTTCACTCACACGCTTGATTGTATATTCTTTTCGATCCAGTCTCCCTATGATTGCTTTGAGTGCACCTTCTGGTGTCAGCAGTTTTTCATACCGCGTTTTCTCATTGTCTTTCCATTCCTGTATCAATGCATCATCAATTTTCGGCGGCAATCTTTCAATATCCTCAGATGCTGCATAGAGCATTATAAATTCTTCGCGACTCAGTGCATGATCAAGCACACCATCTGCAACAACTTCGCAATCATCTACTACAACTTTTCCGTTCTCTGTGATAAATTTCAACCTTTCTGTATAACGGAACTCCTCTCCACCTGCATACAGCCAGTAAACCACAAGTGCACTGTTTTCTGATTCCGGTTCAACTATCCAAAATTTCACACTCGGACTGGAACCCCAGCCAACTCTCCAAAACCATGCCGTGCCATAATCGGCTTCTTGTTTGCTGATAAATTCCTGCTGCATCTTTTTGCTCATAACAGGATAGGAAAATGCTGCATTCTTGTGTAAATATCCGCTTGCCCATTGGTTTGCCGTCTGATTGGCAGCGATCCGTTGTGCATCAGACTGGTTCGGTGTATGATTCTGCGGTTCGATCACATTTTTCAAGTGATAGGTATTGTCTGGGGTCATCTCAAACTCAAAATACACCATTGTGCTATCTGCAAATGAATAAATTATCAAATTTTTATCGAGACCATCGAAATAATACTGCCCACCTGCAATGGGAAAATTCTCATAAACAAGTGCCATTGCTGTGTGGGTATCTACCGGATTTTCTGGCATACCACGTTTCATTACATCTTGTGCAGTCATGCAAATTTCTTCTGGATGGTCAAGCAGCATCGCCTCATCTACGGTACGGTCTACGATCCGCAGTTCTTCCCCTTCCTGCGCAAACCGAATGGTCTGGAGTTGGGTCATACCGCCATATGGTGTATCATTCGTATGCACCTTGACCTTTGCGGTATATGCCTTGGGATTTTGTGTATAAGACACTGTATCCGCCTGTGCTCCCATGGGCAGATTGTCGAATGAAAAAGGCGTATCCTGCCTAACATCAACATAGCCCTGCACCATTTCATCAAATTTTTCTTTCAGGCTTCCACCCAATAGTGTTTCTGCTTGTGCAGGCGTCAGTTGATTTTTTTGCGCATCGCACCAACGCTGTGCCAGTTCCTCCATCTGCTGAACGGTCTCTGCATCTGGTGTATTCCCTGATTTCACTGCAAAAGAACTTCCAACCATCGTTACTGCAAAGAATGCAATCAGCAAAAATGCGATCCCATATTGTTTTTTCGGTCTTGTAAAAAGAGCTTGTAACCGTGTTTTCATGGCTTTTTTCCCTCCTGTCAGCTGTGTTGTAAAACTCTGCTCCCGATGATGTACCCGCCGTGCCGCATTGCTCAAAATGCACTTTCCATAGGTACGCCGCGCATCATCGTCCAGCCCATGAACGACTGCCTGATCACACGCGATCTCCAAATCCTGCGCCCCCTGCCGTGCAAGCAAATGCACAACGGGGTTAAACCAGTGCACACACCTTGCCAACAGAAACAGCAGTTTGCAGAATAGATCTCCATGCTTATAGTGCGTCAGCTCATGCCTTAAAATCATGCGTACCTCTGTATCTGCAATTCCATCTTTCGGCAAAAGCAGCACGGGATGCAGTAACCCTGCGAGCATGGGACCTTCCACCGCAAAGGACTGCATAACTGGAATTTCACGCTGTATATTCAGCCGATCTTTCTCCTGCTGATAAACTGCAAGCAACGTTTCACCCTGCACATCACGCGCACTTCGTTTGATTCGTTTCCAAAACTGTCGATGGGAAGTAAGCGACACAAGGAAAAGCGTTATCATACCAACAAACCAAACACCTGCCAATAAAAGCGTGATATCAAATTGCTTTTGCGGCTGTATGTTTTCGGTAATTCCTTCAGGTATTGGTGTTCTGACCTCGCTCTGCAATTGCTCAAGTGGTTTGGTATCTTGTGGTTTTTCCTCTGACCGTACAGTCTCTGGTAGTTGTGTCTGTATCGGGTCTCGGTTCGGGAGTGCTACCGTCACAGTTGTTTTGGGCGTAATCACAGGGGTATCTGGAAAGGTGATCTGCACCGGAACCAACAGCCGGATACTCAAAATGACCCATAATAGACAGATGACCCGCGCCGGATATCTGCGCCGCAGGACCGCACAAAACAACCAAGCCGGCAATATGACGACCGAAGTTGTTAGGCTGACTTGCAGCACATTCCAAACAAGTTCACCCATGCTACTCCCTCCCTTGTGTGTCCAGAAAATCTCTCAGCTCGTCGAGATCGTCGCTTGTTAACTCTCCAGTATCCGAAAGCGATGCAACCAAGTCCCGTATCGATCCGCGATAAAACCGCTGTAAAAAGCTCACGCTCTCATGTGCGCGGTAGTCCTCTTCTGTGATCAGCGGGGTATATACATTGACCTTGCCCTCCTTTTCACATTTCACAAACCCTTTTTCACATAACCGCGATAGAAATGTTAAAACGGACGTTGTTTTCCACTGTTCTTTGCATCGGTTGGTGATCCATGTGGAGGCAACCGGAAACGCTGGTGCATTCCAAATTTCCTGCATGACGATAAGTTCCGCATCTGGCAAACGTTTGATTTTTTTCATCGTATCTGCACCTTCTACATTTGTAAAATATCTGTTGTAGTTATTCTACAATTGTAGAAACCATTTGTCAACCATTTTCTCTTACATCTATCCCACAAAAACCTTTTCCCCATTTACGCGAAAAACCGAAAGCTCTGCCCCTGTTTAGAAGTTTGAGTTAATTCATTGCTTTTATTTCACAAACCTGATAAAATGAAACTAACAGACTGGACTGCCCATTTTGAAGCATCGCTCATTTCCCATATTGGAGGTTTTCTTATGTATATAACACCCGTTTGTCTTCCGAAACTTCTCCTGCCGCGTGATGGTGTGGACCTATCCAAGTGGTCTGTGATCACATGCGATCAATATACTCCGAATTCTCTGCAAGCACTAAACAGTACCGTTGACGATTCCCCTTCCACTCTGCACCTCATGCTTCCCGAGTTTGTGCTTGAGGGATCAGATAATCTTGCTGTACATACACAAAAAATCCAGCAGACCATGCTCCAGTACCTAAAAGATGGCACACTCAAAGAATATCCTGCTGGTATGATGCTTGTTAAACATACCACACAAACTGGACTACATCGAGGTGTTCTTCTTGCCTTTGATCTGGAAGCATATGATAATTCAGAGGACAGCCAAACCTACATTCGTCCAACCCAAACTGTAAGCCCCACACAGATTTCTTCCCACCTTGCTCTACGGAAGTCCACTTCTCTCGAGCTTGAGCATATCACGATGCTCATTGACGATCCCAAACACGAGATCATTGAACCGCTGTTCACAGAGAAAAACCAACAAAATATAGTTTATGATACAGACCTCATGCTGGATGGCGGACATCTGCGCAGCTGGTTTGTCGCGGAGGGGAATGAAACATCTGCGCTTTTAGATCGTCTCTCCACCCTGACAGACCGAGATACATTCTATAAAAAATATGGCTTATCTGATGATATCCCTGTTCTTGCCTATGCCGTTGGGGATGGTAACCACTCTATGGCAATTGCAAAGGAAAACTGGGAGCACATCAAGCAATCTTTGAGCGAAGAAAAACAAGCAACACATCCCGCTCGTTTTGTTCTGGCTGAGCTTGTAAATATCCATGAAGAAAGCGTACACTTAGAAGCCATTCATCCGGTGCTGTTCCATATCCATCCACGCGAAGTGTTCCAAGCAGTGGATGACTTTTTCCGCCTGTATGGTGGCATGGCATACTGTGGGGATCCCCAAAACGCACCCACCACCAATGTGCAGAGTTACCCTTGCTTCTTCCATGGGGAAAAGATGACGCTGTGCATTGTGGATTCCCCTTGGTCTCAGCCGTGCGCCACTCTGCAAAATTTCCTCGATGATTTCTTAGAAAAAAATCCAAAATCCCGTGTAGAATATATCTATGGAGCAGATGCTGTACAGTCTGTTTCTGATGACATTCGCAACATGGGATTCCTGCTGCCTGCGCCATCGAAAAAGGATCTCTTCCGCAATATTATTTTACAAGGTCCTCTGCCCTGCCAAACCTTTTCCGTCGGTAAAACACCAAAAAAGCGATACTACATGGAAGCACGCCGCATTACAGTTTAAGCCTAAAAAAGGATCGTCCACAGCTTGTGGGCGACCCTTCTCTTGTACTCACTTATTTTGAAAAAAGAAAAACCACTGATACTATCATCAGTGGTTTTAGTGGCAGCCGGACGAGGATTCGAACCCAGACAAACAGAGTCAGAGTCTGTCGTGCTACCATTACACAATCCGGCTATTTATTTTGTCACCGTTAAGCGACTGTTATAGTATATCCATTTTCCGAGTAAATGTCAAGCATTTTTTAATAAAATAAAAAATTTTATGAGAGCCTACTCTTTCGCTTTGCACCGCAAAAGATGAGGAAACCATTTCTTTTCGCCTGCAAAGCCTTGCATTTTTCTAAAAAACATGATATTGTAACACCATAACGAAAAGAAATGAGATCATTTGAAAGGAATTCTTGACCATGAATGAGACACGAAACGTTGTAACTCCGGAAAACACCGCTCCTGCCGCGCTGGAAACACCCATTGCAGCACCCGAAACTGAAACCCCAAATAGTGAAACAGAAACAACTGCTTCTAAAATGGCAGAATCTCCTGCTGAAGCAGAAGTAAGTGCACCAGCAGATGAGGAAGAAGAAATGGACCCCATTTGTATGCCGCCGGAAGCGCAGGAAAAGCGTCAAAAGTGGTCTTCCTTTGTAGAGGGTCCGGCCGTAGATTTCTTTACTGGCTATAAGCTGGAAAAAATGACAATTGATGATGGAAACGGCAATAAGGCAAAGTTTAGCCGTACCAAAGACAGCGGAATCAAGATTGAGTATACGTCCTCCGTCCTGCTTTGATTTTCCTTGCAAAAAAGAAGGCTCTGATTGAGCCTTCTTTTTTTAATTGAAATTATAATAATTTTTCTCCTTCAATGAAGCCTTCTCCATAAACTTCATTCGTTTCTGTGATCATTACAAACGCATCTGGATCTACTTCTGAGATTGCAGCACGCACCTTAAATGCCTGTGACTTGTTGCAGGCACATAAAAGAACATGGCGTTCCTGATCGGTGTATGTGCCGATCGCTCGAATGAGCGTCGAACCGCGTCCACAAGCTATGGAAATTTTTTCCGCAATTGCTTGCCCATGGCTTGTAATAATGATCATGAGTTTGCCAGCGCCCACACCATACATGACTTTATCAATCATAATTGAAGTTGCCGCGGTTGCAATGATACCATATAATACAGAATCAATGTCGCCAAATACCGGCCAGCCCAGCAAAATGATAACCAGATCAATCATCAGTGTTGCAGCGCCCAATGATACATGCGGATGAATCGCCTTGACGGATACAGTCAAAAAATCTGTTCCACCAGAGGATGAACCACGCATATAGAGAATGCCCAGTCCCAGTCCCAAGAACACACCAGAATAGAGCGATGCCAACAACGGGCTTCCTGTATAGACCGGAGTCAAGGGCAGGATCAAGTCCACCCATACCGTACAAAAGATCATGGAGCGCAGGCTCTTGAGTAAAAAGTTTTTTCCAAGCAAGCGATAACTCAGGATGATAACTGGCACATTGAGCACCAGTGTCATGATACCAATGGGCAGCCCCCATAAATGATAAATGATCAGTGCCAAACCAGACAGCCCACCTGGTGCAAAATGCGCAGTCTTAGCAAATGTATAAATACCCAACGCATAGAACAGTCCGCCTACGAGATCCGCAAGCAGATCCAGCATCCGCTCTTTTGTTGTTTTTTGCATCAAAAAACCCCTCCTTATTTTGCTTTTCATCTTTATCCTAGAATAAATCACACATAATGTCAAGCCTGTCCTCTCCAAAAGTATTCCACAAAAGTCTTTACAAATGTACCCCAATTTGTTATAATAACTAAAGAAATGCGTCCGTAGTTCAATTGGATAGAGCGTCAGATTCCGGTTCTGAATGTTGGGGGTTCGAATCCCTTCGGGCGTGCCAAATCGTATCATTCAAAACGATACACCATAAAAAACACCGCACTTTTGTGCGGTGTTTTTTATATGATGCTTATAGTAAAACTGTGTACTAAAAGCGTCTGCGACACTTCGAAAAGAAGATCGCAGGTGCTTCAATTTTGAAGCACTTTATAAGCGCCTGATTTTGAATTGATCGATCCTTTTATCCAGCAGCTTGATTTCGCTCTGTCTGCTCCTGTCCTTGTGGATTTTGATACTCAAAGAACGTCATAACAATAACTGTCTCTATTGTGCCGTTATCCTTTTGTGTCAGATGCACATCTGCCAAAAATTCACATTTCTGGAAACAGCTTATTCCGCTTGGCTGTACCAACACAGGTATCGAAAAACCACTTGCGCTGACGCACCATCTGAACCAGCCAACAGATAAATGCTGACTCTCTAGGAACACTTTTCTGATGCCTGCATCGGCTTCGATTCTCACAGTAAACTGTAAGTCCATGTTTCGCTGAGTAGTTAGGTCTGCGACGCCATCCGGAATACTCAGGTGTGCCACGCTTCAGTTCATAGCCACGGTAGAAGGACTGCAGTTAATCGCATGAGCGATTGCTCGGTTGCTGTAACCCAGCTTCTTCAGGGCTTGAATCGCTCCACGTTCTTCTGCACCAAAATGCTGCCCACGCTTGCGTTCTCCGGAAATTGTGATAGAATAGCGATTGGCTTCTCTTGTCAGAGTGTTGTGTGGTAACTTTATTCTAACAGAAATCGTCGCTACTACTTCTTTTTATGTGTTCAATTTCATTTTACAATTTACCATTTTTAAGTTTTGCAGTTGCTCACTTTTTTACCCACCACAAGTAAAACTTGTGGTTTTCTATATAATTAAATTAAAAAAGCAGACTCCTAAGAGTCCGCTTTATGTGCGCGCCGTGTTATTTTCCCGGGCCGTCGCCAGCCAAGTATTTTCACCGTTAATGAGCTTAACTACTGTGTTCGGAATGGGAACAGGTGTACCCTCATCACAATTAACACGCACTATTTTTCATTTTAGAAGACTTACACCCTCAAAACTGAACAATTAACTACTCACTGTGCTACATCGAGATTCTT
>JAHHRJ010000036.1 GCA_020025885.1 Butyricicoccus sp.
ATTGCTATTTTGTTGAAATAAACCAGCTGTGCGGACTTTTCAGAAACGCTCTAGCCCTAATATAAATTGATAAAGTATTTATGAAACGCATCGATAAAGAGCTTCGTGCACTGGTCCAGACACTGGGAAGTGGTTGCGCTCACTCAAATGTTGTATGAAGCATAAAAAAATCCCTGATCAGCACCAGCAGGAGCAAGATCAGGAGTAAGGAGGATTTCAAATTGCTTGGTTCAATTTTATCATATTAAGCGATCTCAGAAATAGAACCGATTTCAGCAACTGTCTCAGCTGTTTTGATGACAAATTCTTTGCTGATTTTCTTTGCAAATCCAGCAAGTGTCTTTCCGGGGCCAATTTCTACACCAGAGCACAAGCCGGCTTCCATTCCGTTTGCAACCAGTGTTTTCCAGCGCACAGGAGAGCACATATGCTGTTCCAAATGTGCAGGCAGATCAGAGACATCCAACAAGCCGCCGGTTACATTGGTATAGATCGGGAGAGTAGGGGTGTGAACGGTTAAGTTTTGCGCAAAGGCACGAAGCTCCTTTGCGGCATCTGCCATCAGGGAAGTGTGAAATGCACCGCTGACAGCAAGAGGCATTGCACGGCGTGCACCGGCTTCCTTGCAGGCTGTGATCGCTTGATCAACGGCGGTACGCTCACCTGCAATCACAAGCTGATTGGGGCAGTTATAATTGACAGGGAATACAACACCAGAAACAGAAGCGCAAGCCTGCTCGACTGCTTCATCAGAAAGTCCCAGAATGGCAGCCATACACCCATCCATAGAATCGGCAGTTTGCTGCATCAGCTGTCCGCGACGGTGTACCAGTCGAATGCCGTCTTCAAAGTTCAGAATACCAGAGGCAACAAGGGCAGTATATTCGCCAAGCGAGAAGCCAGCACAGGCGGCAAACGAAACCCCTGCATCCTGAAGTGCAGCATAAGCAGCGAAAGAGTGGGTGAAGATCGCAATTTGTGAATGAACCGTACGATTTAACTCTTCTTGTGTGCTCTCAAAGCATAGTTTTGCAACATCCATTTGTGTGACCGCAGAAGCGCGATCAAAGATCTCTTTGGCAGCTGTGTTGTTCTCATATAGGTCTTTTCCCATCTGAGGATGCTGTGCACCTTGCCCCGGAAAAAATGCAAATCCGTATTCCATACAATATACTCCTCCGCAACTCGTAGTTTTGAAAACCACGTCTTTTTTGATATTTTTGGTTTTTCTGTGAAGAAAAGGTTGACATACCAGTTGCATCTTATTATAATATTGGGAGATTAATTTGTCAATCAAACTATTGTCGAAAATTTTTGTTATCTGCGAATTTGGCAGATTTTGGTGATATGAATACAAGAAATTTTTCTCGAAATAGAGTATTGTTTTAGAATACACATGCAAGGAGCGTGAACAAGATCGGTACGAAACTGATTGGTACGGGCAGCTATCTGCCAGAGCTGAAATTAACAAATGAAATGCTTGAATCAATGGTCGATACAAATGATGAATGGATTCAAAAGAGAACGGGCATTGCAGAGCGCCGTATTGCACAGAATATGGCAACTTGGGAGCTGGCACTGGAAGCAGGGCGCCGTGCGCTTGAAGATGCTGAGATCTCTGCGGATACTTTAGATCTCATTATCGTTGGAACGGTGACACCGGACTATTTTACACCATCCGTGGCATGTATGGTACAGGGAAAACTGGGCGCCGTCAATGCAATGGCGTTCGATCTGAGCGCGGCATGTTCAGGATTTGTCTATTGTTTGGAAGTTGCAGACAGCTTTGCAAAAGCTGGAAAGGCAAAGAATATCCTGATTATTTGCGCGGAAACACTTAGCCGCATTGTAGACTATAAAGATCGTTCAACCTGCGTTATTTTTGGAGATGGTGCAGGTGCGGCAGTTCTGAAAGCATCAAAAGAAGAAGATGGCATTCTTTCAACCTACATGCGTGCAGATGGCAGATTGGGAGAATGTCTCAAAGTGCGCGCACTTCCAGTAGAAGATCCGCTTGCAGAGCCAAGACACGCGCATGAAGATCGCTTTTTGAATATGGCAGGCAGCGAAGTGTTTCGGTTTACAGCGGCGGCGGTGCCCGAGGCGATTGATGCAGTATTAGAGCGTGCTAACATGGCGGCAAAACGAATCGACTGGTTTGTTCTGCATCAGGCAAACGTCCGCATTTTGAATATGATCACAACGCGATATGGACTCGACCCTGACAGGGTCTATGTCAATATCGATCACTTTGGCAATACCTCAGGGGCAAGCGTGCCACTCTGTTTAGACGAAATGAAAAAGAATGGACAGCTCCAGCCGGGGCAATGTATTGTTGTATGCGGATTTGGTGGTGGATTGACTTATGGCGCGGCTGTCATCCGGATTTGAGGAGGATATGATGAAGACCAGAATTACAGATCTGTTGGGAATTGAATACCCCATTTTTCAAGGTGCAATGGCATGGATCGCAGAAGGTACACTTGCGGCAGCCGTGAGCGAGGCTGGCGGTCTTGGTATTATCGCAGGCGGTGCAGCTCCGGTTGAAGTGATCCGTGCAGAGATTCAAAAAGCACGTGCAGCAACCAAAAAGCCAATTGGTCTCAATATTATGCTGCTCAGTCCCAACGCAGATGACCTGGCACAGCTTGCGATCGACGAAAAAATCGAGGTTGTAACAACAGGTGCTGGCAATCCGGCAAAATATATTCCAGCTTGGAAAGAAGCTGGGATCAAGGTGATTCCAGTCGTGGCTTCGGTGGCACTCGCAAAGCGCATGGAGCGCTCTGGTGCAGATGCAGTGATCGCAGAAGGCATGGAAGCGGGCGGACATATCGGTGAGACGACCACAATGGCACTCGTTCCACAGGTGGTAGATGCGGTGGAAATTCCGGTGATCGGCGCGGGTGGTGTCGGTGATGGCAGAGGTGTAGCATCTATGCTGATGCTGGGTGCAGAAGGCGTACAGTGCGGTACCATTTTTCTGACTGCGGAAGAATGTCAGATTTCGGACAAGTATAAAGAGCTGGTGCTCAAAGCAAGTGACATTTCAACAATGGTAACGGGTCGCGCAAATGGGCATCCAGTTCGTGCTTTGAAATCTCCAGTCACACGCAAGTGTGCACAGCTGGAAAAGGCAGGCGATGACCGTTCTTTGGAAGAGATCGAAGAAATGACAGCGGGTTCTCTGCGTAAAGCAGTACAAGATGGCAACTTTGAAGAGGGAACCTTTATGGCGGGACAGATTGCAGGTATACTTCAGGAATCTGTGCCGTGTAAGGAAATTATAACAAAGTTGATGCAGGGTGCACGTGAAGTGATCGCTGAGCGTGCCGCACGATTTGGAAAGGAAGGCTAAAGCATGGCAGTTGCAGTAATTACAGGTGGATCGCGCGGAATTGGCGCTGCGATTGCAGAAAAGCTGGCACAGCAGGGACATGATGTGGTAATCAACTGCGCATCTTCCGTGGAAAAGGCAGAAACTGTTGCGGAAAAATGCCGTGCATATGGCGTTCGTGCAGTGGCAAAGGCTTGGGATGTTGCAGATTTTGCAGGATGCGATCGCGCGTTGAAAGAAATCAAGGAGGAGCTGGGTGTTCCGGCTATCTTGGTCAACAATGCTGGTATTACACGAGACGGCCTACTGGTTCGCATGAGCGAAGAGCAGTTTGATGATGTTATTCGCATCAACTTGAAGGGTGCATTCAATATGCTTCGTCTATGCAGCGCAATGATGCTGCGTGCAAAGGCAGGACGCATTGTGAATATCAGCTCAGTTTCTGGTGTAGCTGGCAATGTAGGACAGGTGAATTATTCTGCCTCCAAGGCGGGACTGATTGGCATGACAAAATCGGCGGCAAAGGAACTCGGTAGCCGCGGGATCACAGTCAATGCAGTTGCACCGGGATTTATTGAAACCGATATGACAGATGCTTTGCCAGAGGAAATCAAGGAAGGTGCAAAGAAGCAGATCGCACTGGGACGCTTCGGAAAGCCAGAAGAAATTGCAAATGTGGTCGCATTCCTTGCATCGGATGCGGCAGCATATGTAACAGGACAAGTCATTGTAACTGATGGCGGTATGGGGATATAACAGGAGGAGGTCTTTTATGGAACGTGTAGTTGTTACAGGTATGGGTGCTATTACACCGATTGGAAATGATGTTTCGTCTTTCTGGGAAGGACTCAAAAACGGCAAAAACGGTATTGGACCCATCACGCATTTTGATACAACCGACTATAAGGCAAAGCTTGCCGCAGAGGTTAAGGATTTTGATCCAACTGTATACATGGATAAGCGAGAGAGCAAGCGCATGGATCGGTATTGCCATTTTGCACTCGCAGCGGCAAAGCAGGCAGCGGCACAGGCAGGCATTGCAGAAGGTATGTTTGACCCATATCGCGCAGGTGTATTCTTTGGCTCTGGCGTTGGTGGACTCGCTGTTTTTGAAGATGAATTCACCAAGCTGCTGGAAAAGGGACCGGGACGCGTTTCCCCGCTTTGCATCCCGGAAATGATCTCCAATATGGGTGCGGCACATATCTCGATGGCGCTGGGATTTAAGGGCGAATCTATTTGTCCAGTGACTGCGTGTGCAACAGGCAACCATGCGATTGGCGAAGCGTATCGTGCGATTCGCCATGGATATCAGGATATTATGATTGCGGGTGGTGCAGAAGCCTCGATTATTCGCATAGCAACCGCTGGATTCCAAAACATGAAGGCACTGCATACCGGTGAAGATCCGGACGCGGCATCCGTTCCATTTGATGCACGGCGCAGTGGATTTGTAATGGGTGAAGGTGCAGGTGCGCTGGTACTCGAAAGCCTGTCCCATGCAAAGGCGCGTGGTGCGGTCATTCTGGGTGAGATTGCCGGATATGGCGCAACCTCGGATGCATATCATATCACTTCTCCTGATCCAGAAGGAACAAGCGGTGCACGTGCCATGCAGCTTGCAATGGCAGATGCAGATATGACCCCTGACCAGATTGATTATATCAACACGCATGGTACTTCAACCCCAATGAACGATAAGATCGAAACCTTGGCAATCAAGAAGGCGCTGGGAGAAGCGGCAGCAAATGTGCATATTTCTTCCACAAAGTCTATGACAGGACATTTGCTGGGAGCAGCAGGCGCAGTCGAAGCGATTGCTTGTCTGCTGGCAATGGAGCATGGTATTGTACCGCCGACCATCAACTATAAGGAAGCAGATGCAGACTGCGACCTCAATATCACACCGAATCAAGCAGTCCAGAAGCCGATCCGTGCTGCGCTCAGCAACTCTCTGGGCTTTGGCGGACACAATGCAACACTCCTGTTCCGAAAGCTGGAGGATTAAATGAAAACGAACGAATTAAAGGAACTTTCCATTGCGCTGATGGATGCTGTCAAGCAGCGTGGAGTTTCCGTATTTGATGTAAAAACAGAGGATTTTCAGCTGCACATTGAACTCCCAACAGTGGGGGTTGGTGTTGCCGCACCTGCCGCTGTGATTCCAGCTGCACCAGTCGTGGAAACAGAAGCAGCAGCATCGCAGAAAGATGTATTTTCTGGAACACCTGTGGAAGCGCCGCTGGTTGGTGTGTTTTATAGTGCACCAGCACCGGAAGATCCACCTTTCATTGAAGTTGGACAGCAGGTGAAAAAGGGCGACACCCTATTTATTATTGAAGCGATGAAGACAATGAATGAAATTGTGGCGCCTTGTGATGGCATGGTCAGCCGTGTTCTGGCGCAGAATGGAGACATGGTAGAGTACAAGCAGGTACTGGTTGTACTTGAGTAAGGAGGGAACTGCGTGCTAACCCAAGAACAAATTATGGAAATTATTCCACATCGTCCACCCATGCTTTTGGTGGATACCATTCAGGAAGTGACAGGGACTGGAGCCAAAGGAGAACTGCATTTGACTGGAGACGAGTTTTTCTTTCAGGGGCATTTTCCGGGCAACCCAATTATGCCAGCGGTATTCCAGCTGGAAGCACTGGCACAGGTTGGCGCAGTTGCGATCCTCTCTCAGGAACAGCACAAGGGAAAGACCGCTTTTTATACCAGCATTGATAAGGCCAAGTTTCGCCAGATGGTGCATCCGGGCGATGTGCTGACCCTTGAAGTAGAGCTGATCAAGATGCGTACACCGTTGGCAGTTGCTTATGGCAAAGCCTTTGTAAATGGCAAACTGGCATCAGAAGCCGAGATCAAGTGCTTTATTGGTGAATAACATAGGTACAGAGATATGTTTCAAAAAATCTTAATTGCCAATCGCGGAGAAATTGCGGTACGCATCATTCGCGCTTGCCGTGATCTCGATATTATCTCAGTTGCGGTCTATTCGGAAGCGGATAAGGAAGCCTTGCATGCACAGATCGCAGATGAGTCGATTTGCATTGGACCAGCGAATCCACGAGATAGCTATCTTAATATGCAGAATCTGATCTCTGCGGCGCTTGCTTGTGGTGCACAGGCGATCCATCCAGGATTTGGTTTCCTTTCTGAAAATGCAGAGTTTGCAGAGCTTGCCATTAAATATGGTATTACATTTATTGGGCCAAAGCCACAGACCATTCGTTTGTTGGGCGATAAATCGAAAGCCAAGCAAACAGCCATTGCAGCTGGGGTTCCAGTCGCGCTTGGCTCAGACGGTGCAGTTTCCGATTTTGCAGAAGCAGAACAATGGGCGGAAAAGATCGGCTATCCAGTCATGCTCAAGGCTTCGGCTGGCGGAGGCGGTAAAGGCATCCGCGTTGCACATACACACGCAGATCTGAAAAATGCTTATGATACGGCATCCAGTGAAGCACAGGCAAACTTTGGCGATGGAAGACTCTATATTGAGCGATATGTGGAAAATCCGCGCCATATTGAAGTACAGATCTTAGGCGATACACAGGGAAATGTGGTGCATCTGTTTGAGCGTGAGTGCTCCATCCAGCGCCGCCATCAAAAACTGATCGAAGAAGCACCATCCTTTTTCCTTGATGTAAAAACACGTGAAAAAATCTGTGGTGCGGCACGCGACCTCGCAAAGCAGGTGGGTTATATCAATGCCGGAACGGTGGAATTTTTGGTCGATGACCACAAGAATTTTTTCTTCTGTGAGATGAATACCCGTATTCAGGTGGAACACCCCGTCACAGAACAGGTGACAGGGGTCGATCTTGTATGTGAGCAGATCAAAATTGCAGCAGGCGAGCCGCTTTCCTTTGCACAGGAAGATTTAGAGCTGCGTGGACATGCGATCGAATGCCGTATCAATGCAGAAGACCCTGCACGAAATTTTGCACCCTGTCCGGGGAAGATCCATGCCATGCATTTGGCAGGTGGTTCAGGTGTGCGCATGGATACGGCCGCATATCAAGGATATACCATTCCGCCGTTTTATGACAGCATGATTGGAAAGCTGATCGTAACAGGAACAGACCGTACACAGGCAATTGCACGTATGCGGCGTGCGCTTGCAGAAACGCTATTTGATGGTGTAACAACAAGCACAGATTTTCAGCTGAAGTTATTGTCCTCAGATATCTTTGTCTCTGGGGCATTCCATACCAATTCGATTACCAATGGCGATTTTGACCGCTGAGAGGAGGGAAAGCAATGCTGATCGATTTGTTTCAAAAAACCAGAACAACTTCTATGCAGATGAAAGCTTCCCAGACTCTGCCGGAAGAAAAACCGCAGATCGTGTGCAAAGGCTGCGGTACACAGCTGCAAGTGCGTAGTTATGGAAAAAATCTGTATGTATGTCCTTCTTGTGGACACTATGCCAGATTGCTGGCGCGTACCCGTGTGCGTATGACGGCAGACAAGGATTCTTTTCGTGAACTGTTTGGTAATATCTATCCCTGCAATCCGCTGGATTTTGAAGGATACAGCGAAAAAATTCAGGCTTTGCAGGAAAAGACGGGAATGCAGGATGCAGTCGTAACAGGCACCTGTACCATTGGAGGGATGCAAACCTGTCTCGGTATTATGGACAGCCATTTCCTCATGGCATCCATGGGTAGTGTGGTTGGCGAAAAGTTGACCCGTCTGTTTGAATATGCGACCCGCCTCGGGCTGCCAGTGATCCTGTTTACAGCATCAGGTGGTGCACGTATGCAGGAAGGTATGTTTTCTCTCATACAGATGGCGAAGGTATCCGGTGCTGTGCGGCGGCATTCGGAAGCCGGACTTCTCTATATTACTGTGCTCACTGACCCAACAACAGGTGGTGTAACCGCAAGTTTTGCATCGCTGGGTGATATTATTCTGGCAGAACCACGTGCAACCGTTGGGTTTGCAGGACGGCGCGTGATCGAAGGCACGATTGGCGAAAAGTTGCCGGATGATTTTCAGTCCGCAGAGTTCTTGCTTGCACACGGATTTTGTGATAAAATTGTACCACGTAACCAAATGCGGCATACATTGGAAACGCTGTTAAAATTGCATCAGCCACAGAGACAGGGGGATTCGATATGAGTGTAAAAGAAAAACTCCCTGTGTCGGAGAAAATGCGGATCATCCATGACAGCAAACGTCCAACGATCGATGATTATGTAAAAACATTGTTTGATGATTTTACCGAACTGCATGGAGATCGCGGATATGCCGATGATGCGGCGATCTGTGCAGGAATTGCGACCTTTCAGGGTATTCCTGTTACAGTGATCGGACACCGCAAGGGCAAGACAACGGAGGAGAATATCAAGGCAAATTTTGCAATGGCACATCCGGAGGGATATCGCAAGGCGTTGCGGCTTGCAAAGCAGGCAGAAAAGTTTCATCGTCCGGTGGTTTGCTTTGTGGATACCGCAGGTGCATTTTGCGGCATTGGTGCAGAAGAGCGTGGACAGGGTGAAGCGATCGCAAAGTGTCTGAGCGACTTTATGGTACTGCGCACACCAGTAATCAGTATCATTACAGGCGAGGGTGGATCTGGTGGTGCACTTGCGCTTTCAGTGGCTGACCGTGTGCTAATGCTGGAAAACGCTATTTATTCGGTGATTTCTCCGCGTGGTTGTGCGTCGATTCTTTGGAAAGATGCCAGCCGAGAGGTGGAAGCTGCGGAGCGGCTGAAAATTACAGCCAACGATTTGTTATCCTTTGGCATGATTGAAGGGATTGTGTCTGAAAATGGTTCCTTGATGCGCAATCTAAAAAAAGCATTGCAGGAACAGCTCAAAGAACTGCTTGCAACACCAACGGTGGAGCAGCTATTAGAAAAACGCTATGAAAAATTCCGTAAAATCGGAATTTTCGCAGAATAAATTCAAACCAAAAATGAAAAGGAGAACGTTATTATGTTCGAGAAGATTTGTGAACTGCTGGCAGACAAGTTTGATGCAGATGCTGCATCTATGACCATGGACACCAAAATCAAAGATGATCTCAATGCAGACTCTTTGGACGTAGTTGAACTGATGATGGATCTGGAGGAGAACTTCGGTATTTCCATTTCCGATGAAGAGGCAATGAAGATGTCCACCATCGGTGATATCTGCAAGTATATCGAGGCGAATCAATAAGATAAACGACAAGAAGTTGACCTTTCTGTATGGGCGTGTGTACTCAGATAGAAAGGTCAGTTTTTTTATGGCATAAATCACGAACTTCCCCCATAAGCTATGCTATCGGGAAAGAGGAGGAGCGATCATCTATGCGGAATTGGGTGCAAACGATTTGTATGGTGCTGTGCGCCTTGTTGTGCCTGTTCTTGATCCAGCATATGGTGCTCTACACCAATGTACCTATGCATATGCCGCATACAACGGTACAGCGCGCAGGACAGGTAGAGCCAATAGAGGAAGAGGGGATTGAGGTTTCTTTGGACAGCAGTGCACTCACGACTCTATTGACACGCCAGCTTCCCCTGAATTTTCCACTGCAAGATATTCAGCTGCAAATTACAGAACAGGATAACCTGCTTTGTATGGCACAGATCGAGCCAGAGAACTTATCTCTCCCTCGTGCGGCGCGTGCGCTGCTGCCAGACTCCTGTCCGCTCTATGCACTGATTTCGGTAGGGTATGCTGAGCAAACGGTGGTGCTGCATCCAATTTCATTAGAAATCAGTGGTTTAAAGCTGCCACATGCCTTGTTAAATCCAATTGCAAAAGAACTTGGAGAAGCGATTACGGATGGCATTCGAGCGCAGGGCATTCAAATTCGCACACTGAATATGAAAGAACAGCGGATGCATATTGGTATGACGACCGTAGACTAAAAAATAGAGCAGACGAAAATCGTCTGCTCTGTCTGCATATATTCTCTTAAAGGACACGACCGCCCCATAAGAAGTTCTTGTTGTAGTTACCGGTGTTGATTGAATCATATCGGATATAAGAACCAGTGCGAGGAGAGTGGATAAACTCACCAGCACCAGCATAAATGCCAACATGGTTGACCTTATCGCCCTTGCCGAAGAATACCAGATCACCCGGCTGCAACGCTGCGATTGAATCGATGCGGGTGTAGGTCTGGCTCTGCTCAGAAGAGGTGCGAGGCAGAGAAATGCCAAGTGCATTGCGGAATACATATGTAGTGAAGCCGGAGCAGTCAAAACCGCTCGCTGGGGTGCTGCCGCCATAACGATATGGGGTGCCCAAGAACTGGTTTGCGTAGCTCAAGAGCTTGTCCGCATCTGTGCTTGCCTGTGCTGGTGTCACTGCACGCTCGCGAGGCTGTACCTGTTGAGTATCGGTCATGGTCTGATCGAACGTCAGGTAGTCTGCACAGATATAACCTGCGGTATCATCGATTGCGATGCGATACCAGCCATCGACAACGCCATTGACATCGACACAATCATCTGTGTTGAGCTGGAGCATCACTTCCGCATTGGTGTTTGGTTGGGTGCGGATGTTGACCGAATCGGTCTTGATGATGCCTGTGCCAAGATCTACATCGCCGTCCTGAGCAGCACGAATATAGTCTGCGCTTACATATCCAATTGCGCCATTATATGCAATGTGATACCATTCATTGGTATTGTCGATGACTGCTACACGCGCGCCGCTGGGAATGGAACCGATCACATTTCCGTTGGCGGAATCGCGGAAGTTCAGAGTGGTGGTTGCTGTATTGACACCGGTATACAGTGCAGATGCACTGCCAGAAATGATCACTGCGGAGATTGCAGTGGTAAGTATTGCCTTTACATGCTTTGCTGTATTCATTTGAAAAGATCCTCCTGCACGCCGAAACGATCTCGACGCTTTCAAACTGTTGTTTTACTTGGTCGATAATGCACGGCTGAGCCAGATAGAAGCGATGTCCATTGCGCTCCACAGGCTAGTCTTTTCGCTCTTCTTTACAATGCGATCCTTCATGCGAACGGTAGCACTGGTCTGCTGGAGCTGAACTGCAACCTTGGTTGCAACATCGAGGTCACCCTCCTTCTTGGTTTCCAGGATCTGCATCATAATGATGTAGCGGTCTTCCATGCTGCCGTAGTAAAGAATATTCTCTTTGCGCATGAGCGGATGCCCTTTATACATGAGCAGTTCGCCCTCTTTAACGATTGATGCCATATACGAAAATCTCCTTTAATTCCCTGATTGTGAAAGTCTGTCTTTGATTACAAATCGGTTACAAACTATGATTACAATTTGATTACATGATAGCATGGCAACCCTCTTTTGTCAATTGAAAATTTGTAAATCCTGTAAAATCAGGCGATTCTTATTGTCTCACGGCTGTTTTTCGCGTATAATAAAAGAAATCTTACAAGAAATGAGTTTAGTTGATGAAATTCGGATTTTATACCCTTGGCTGCAAAGTGAACCTGTTTGAAACACAGGCACTGATGCAGCAAGCCCGTGCCAATGGGCATGCGATCTGTACAGAAGATGCAGACGTATTCATTATAAATACTTGCAGCGTTACAGCGATCAGCGACCGGAAAAATATACGTGCGTTCCATAAGATTCGGCGTGAGAATCCAAACGCGCTGATTGTTGCTTGCGGATGCTTTGCGCAGACCGAGCCGGACAAGCTGGAAGCCAGTGGGGAGATCGACCTCATCTGCGGCACGGCATCGCGCGGAGAGATCATTGCACTGTGTGAACAGGCAGTACAAGGAAATCGTGAAATGGATCTCACAAAATTCCGCACGCTAAATCGCACCTATGAAGTGCTTCCGGCAGGTGTTCCAGAGGGACGCACACGCGCACTGCTCAAGGTAGAGGACGGCTGTGACCAGTACTGCACCTATTGTATCATCCCGTATGCACGCGGACATGTGCGTTCTATGCCGCTTGATTTGGCAGTACAGGAAGCTGTGCGGCTTTCACAGGCAGGTGTGCAGGAAATCGTGCTGACGGGCATTGAAATTTCTTCCTATGGGCAGGACTTGCCTGAATGTTGTGATCTCACAGATCTGATTGCGGCACTTTGTGAAACAGTACCAGATACGTATATCCGCTTGGGTTCGCTGGAACCGCGCACCATTACAGATGCATTTTGCAGTCGGTTACAGCATTATAAAAATCTAAGACCACATTTTCACTTGTCCCTACAAAGCGGCTGTGACAATGTACTCAAACGCATGAAGCGGCGATATACCGCGGCGTTCTTTGCCGAGCGCTGTGAAATGCTGCGCGAGAGTTTCCCTGATTGCTCCATCACAACCGATTTGATTGTTGGATTTCCCGGGGAAAGCGAATCAGATTTTGCTGAGACGTTGGATTTTATTCGTGCTTGCGATTTTTCGGACATGCATGTTTTCCCATATTCCGTCCGACCTGGAACGCCAGCAGCGTCTATGCCAGACCAGATTCCGCTCGTGGTGAAAAATCAGCGCGCAGAGGCGGCGAAGGTGGTTGCAGCACAGATGAGCCAGAACTATCGTGAAAAATTTATGGGATGCACATTAGAAGTGCTGTTTGAACATCCAGAAGGGGAGGGGTGGAGCGGACACAGCGCGTATTGTTTCCCTGTCCATGCACAGAGTACAGAGATCGCAAAGAATAAACTCTGTCGTGTGCGGGTGACAGAACTAACGGATATTGGCGTGTCAGGACAGCTTTAAGGCAACACCGCACAATGTCATCTGCGGTGCTTTGCGAAAATCACTCTTGCTGAATTATACGGTATTGCCTTAGGGGCTGTTTGAAAAATCGAAAATTTGTCTTTTTCTACAGGGAACGGCATCCACTGCGTTAAAAATACTCGAAATCCATCAAGGATTCCTGCGTTTTTTGCCTTGTGGCTGCTCGCTCCCTGCGAAAAATCCGTCAATTTCTCTATTTTCAAACAAGCCCTAACAATCTAGTATAGCGTATGGATATGGAAACCATCCGCGTGGATGGAGAAAGGGGATATATAAAAATGCGAAAACAACCAATTGTATGGCTTGCACTGACGTTATTTTTGAGCGGAACGGTAGCAGGTGCATTGAGTACAGGTGATTCGTTGGTTAGCCGTTCCTATGTGCTGGAGACATATATTAATTCGGTTTCTGAAAAAGCCAAGAATACAGCTGGTGCACTTGGGGACATCAAAACGAAGATTGATGGATTGGCAGAACAGGTCACAGCAGATATACTCAGAGGTAACCTAGAGGCACAGGTGGTTGCTGCACTTGGAAAATCAGTGGAAACCAAGCTGCATGCAGGAAACACGGTAACTGTACAGGAAGGCACAGAGGTTATTGTGAACACCGGACAAGCTTTGAGCCGCAAGGGAACATGGATCAATCTATCCACAGGAAAAGAAGTCGGCACACAGCATGCACTTGTGACAAAGCAGCGTTACCTATCCGCAGATGATGACGCTGAGCTAACGATTGTACAGGACAGTGTCCTCATGATCTCAGGCAAGTATCAAACAGGTACATCTACAACTGAAATAGGCACACACTATACAGACTATGCCGATGCTCTGCATTCTTTGGGACTGTTTCAGGGTAGCCAAAAAGGATATGAGCTAACAAGACCTGCAACTCGCTTGGAGGGGCTTGTCATGCTGATTCGTCTGCTTGGCGATGAGTCCAAAGCGAAAGCATTTCAGGGCAAGCATCCCTTTACGGATGTACCCGCATGGGCAAATACTTATGTTGCGTATGCATATGATAAGGGATACACAAGCGGTATCAGTAAGACGCAGTTTGGAAGCACCATGCAGCTGCGCTATCTGGATTATATGACGTTTTTGCTGCGTGCACTCGGATATTCTGACCATGGTGGAGATTTCCAGTGGAATACCGCAGATCAGGCAGCGGTTGATCATGGTATCCAAACCGCAGCCGAGCGGGCAGAAATCAAAAAACAGGGACGCTTTTTGCGTGACCATGTCGCGTATACCTCATACCGTACCTTGTTTGCAAAAAATAAGGATGGCATACGGCTCTGTGATGTTCTAATCCAGCATGGTGTATTCACACAAAAACAGCTGGAAGCAGTAGAGCAAAAAGGTTTGTAAAAATCGGAACCCATTTCCTCCAGAGCGCATAGGATAAGGTGTAATCCACAAAAGGAGGAAAACATTATGTATCAAAATTCTTGCTGGGGCACCGATTCTTGGTGGATCATCATTCTGTTTGCAATTCTTCTGATTTGGCTGTGCTGCGGTACAAATCAGGGCGGTTGTGGCTATTACGGCGGCTACAACTATGGTAGCAATTATGGCGGAAATACGCTCGATTGCTGCAACGGATGCTGCCACTAATCGGCTGAGAAACCTCAAAGAAAGGGCGCGGAGTTATGCTCCACGCCCTTTCTTTTCTAATAAAATCATAATCCATACCCGAAAGAATATTCCCTCTTTTTATCAAAACGTGAAAAAGGGTCTTGTCAAATGATAAAAAATACGGTAAAATATATGAGCATTGATTAGAATTTAGAACACAACGGTGTCTAATGTTTTGGAGGATTCGAAATTATGATTTCTGCAGGTGAATTCAGAAACGGTGTAACATTTGAGATGGACGGTCAGGTTCTTCAGGTCGTCGAGTTCCAGCATGTAAAGCCGGGTAAGGGCGCAGCATTCGTGCGCGTAAAGATGAAAAACGTAATTACTGGTGCGGTAACTGAGCGCAGCTTTAACCCAACTGATAAGTATGAGCCAGCATACGTTGAGCGTAAGGAAATGCAGTATCTGTATGCAGACGGCGACCTGTACTACTTCATGGATACCGAGACCTATGACCAGCTGCCGATCAACCAGTCTACTCTGGGTGACGACTTCCGCTTTGTCAAGGAGAATACAAACGTTAAGGTTCTGTCCTACAAGGGCAGTGTATTTGCAGTAGAGCCGCCGCTCTTCGTTGATCTGGAGATCACTGAGACCGATCCGGGCTTCAAGGGTAACACTGCAACCAACACTCTGAAGCCGGCTGTTCTGGAAACTGGCGCAACTGTACAGGTTCCGCTGTTTATCGAGATCGGCGACCGCATTAAGATCGATACCCGTACCGGTGAGTATCTGGAGCGCGCAAAGGGCTAATCCTGTGACTCGCCTTCGCTTTCTGAAAAGGAGGATGCAAGATGACTGTAATGGAACGTGTAGCATATCTCAAAGGATTGTATGAAGGACTGGACATTGATACGGACAAGAAGGAGGGAAAGCTGCTCGCTGGAATGCTCTCTGCAATGGAAGATCTGGCGGAAGCTGTAACCGACTTAAAGCAGCAAAATGAAGAGCTGCTTGATGAATTAGACGACGTCTATGAGGAGATCTCTGCAATTACAGAAGATTTTCTCACTGCCGATGATGATGACGACGAGGACGCCGAAATGAATCTGGATTTGGAGCAAGAGCTTTATCAGGTTGTATGCCCCACCTGTGGTGAGGTCATTTATCTCGATGAAGATATGCTCGAGACAGGTTCCATTGCTTGCGGCGCATGCGGCGAAGAATTGGAATTTGATTTATCCAGACTTGACGATTCAGACGAAACATGATATAATGAGCTAGCGCTCAGTTGATTGGCTGAACGCTAGCTTTATGGACATTTAGCTCAGCTGGTAGAGCATCCGCTTGACGTGCGGAAGGTCATGGGTTCGAGCCCCCTAGTGTCCACCATCAGAAACCACCCGAAAAAGGTGGTTTTTTCTTATGTTTTTAAGGATTTCCGGTACTTTATAGGAAGTTTTGTTTGAGATCTCGAATTCTTACAGACTGTGTTTCTTCTCGTTTTTTGCCGTATTTTTCGGGATTTTTTCAAAGTGATGTGGAAAATATGTGGAATCTTTGTAGAGCGTTTTTCCTGCGCGTACTGCATCAGATACATCAAAATGATTATAGATATTCGCAGTTGTTCGAATATCAGAATGTCCCATTAGAGATTGTGCCGTTTTCAAGTCGATGCCTGCCCGACGTAGATCGGTGCAATAAGTATGGCGCAAATAGTGTGGAGAGATATTTGGATCAAGTATGTGATTGATAATCTTGTTGCGATAGGTTGTAGCTCCAAGCTGAATGTCCCATGCACGGCATACACTATACCATAAGTTTTTCATCTTGATTTCTGTCATCATAGATCCGTTTTCATTATATAAAATCAAATGGTCTTCGGATTCATTTCTATTTTCTTTTTGAGTTCTCAGGATTTTGAGAAAATCTGGTGGAATTGGAATATGTCTTACACCTGCTTTTGTTTTTGTACCTTTAAGTGCTGGTTGATTTGATTGAAACTCAACAGCTTTGTTGACGGTTAAGATCCCGTGCGCAAAATCAATGTCACCCCAAGTGAGCGGAACGGTTTCTCCTCTACGCAGTCCACACTGTAGCATGAAGCGTATCCATATATTTGCTTGATGTGTGCGTAACACCTCAAATAATGCAGCACGTTCTTCATCGGACAGATGCCGTCTGGACTTCTCAGTTGCTTCTGGTAAAACAAGCTTACGCGCGGGAGAATATTCTATCAGTCGGTCGATTTCAGCTCGTTCAAACATCTGTACCAATGTACCACGGATTTTTATAACCTGTGATTTTGATTTTCCTGCTTGTGTATTCAAGAAATCCTGCAGATGATACCCTCGAACATCACCCAATGCCATATGACCGATAGAAGGAAGAATGTGTAGGCGCAGAATTGCTTCATAATTGCGCTGTTGAGAAGTACCAATGGTCGGCAGCTTATAAGTTTGATACCACCGATATGCCCATTGTTCAACTGTCTGCTGGCTGCTGTTGATATTGATTCCTTTACTGGTCATTTGCTCATATTTTTTACAAAGTAGCTTGAATTCTTTTAAAGAATTTGATTTTACATCTTTGCGGATTGATTTTCCATCAGGCTTGTGCCCGATAACAAAAGTTTTACGGTATTTGTACTCTGCCATAAAAGAATCGCCTTTCTGTTAGAAGGTTGCAAAATGAAGGACAGGTGATAATCATACAATTATGATTATAACACCTGTCCCTGATATTTTCATCGAATGCTTTGCTGGAAATATGCTATTTTTTCAGGATTGGAGCATTGCAGCTGGATATTCAATCCAGATGGTGTCTGCATTGTCACTTGGCCATATAAACATTTCGGAAGCTGCTTATTGTTTTTGAATCGTTTATCTGGTGTACCATTCCGATTGACATATTTCCATGTCTTGCCGATGATTTTTGTATCATGGGGTACTGCCTGATCTTCAATGAAGGTCTGCTCTCTTACTTGGATCTGAATATCCTCAAAAGAAACGGAGCCTACCTTTATACCAGAGATCAACAGAACCTTGTCAGGAAGAAGCACCATAGATTCTTTCTGTAAACGGATTATCATAGGGCTGATATTAGATTTCAGCCAGAATGCTTCGGATTTTGGTTTTGAAAGCAGGTTACGGTGCACTACACCAGATGCACCTGCATTGCGGCGTGTGTTGTTTGTTGATCCGCGTGCAGTGATTTGCCAAACCTTTTCTGATGCAAAGAGTTCTTGCCAAGATTGCAAGCGTCTTTGATACAACGCCTCTAATCCATCATCAAAGCTGTATTCCAACTGAACAGCTTTTTTACGAGACAAGATCTTGAATATGATTGCAGGCACCCAGCATACGAGCAGCGGATGCAGAATAATGCCCCAAAGTCCCAAAATAATCATCCAATTTCCGGCACAATTGAAGCTTAAGCATTTTGAAACGGCATCTGAAATAGCAGAAAAAGACGCATCAGCAATTTGGCTGACATCGGCATTTTCGATTGCTTGCATATTGATCTCCAGTGGATTGGATCTGGAGGACTGTGGATTGCTGCGGCGAGATCTATTTGACTCTGTAACATGAGAGATCCCTGTTCCAGGAATGCTTGTAGTTTGCCGTACACCACCGCCAGCCTTTTTCGTCACACGATAACCAGGAACACCCCAACTATATCCAACACCTGATCTGCTGATATTTACACGGAATCCGCCGCCAAGATTGATACTCTTACGAAATCTCCACCCCATACGATCACCGCCTTACTGAACGCATTTGTTGCAGGGCGTGAGTCCGCGTGCTTTTGCATCTGCCAATGTGCTGGGAATATAAGTACCGCCATTACAGCTACTGTCATAGTGATAGCGCTTACCCGTCTTTGTCACATAAACTGTATTCTGTGTACCAGCATCGGATTTAGGCGGCGCCGAAGAAACTGACTGGTTTGTTGAAACAGGCGGTTTTGCTGGTGGGGTGAGATTTTCAGTTTTCTGAGTTGGAATGGACGGAGTAGAAGCCGGAGGATTCGTTGTGGAAATTTTTACAGTTTCCGTGGCACTTTCCCAATCTACAGCTGCGCCCAATGATTCTGCAACAAACCGAGCGGGAACCATTGTGCGGCCTTTCACAGTCTGTGCTGGCACATCCAGTGTTTTTGCGGTACCGCTTACATAGGCGGTTGTGCTGCCAATCTGTATAGAGACGATGGTTGTTCCCTTGGTGGCCGTGGCAGTCTGTGTTGCTTCGTCCCATCCAACGGTTGCTCCAAGTGACTCAAATAGTGCACGAACAGGAACCAGTGTTCTGCCATCTATTACGACTGGTGGAACATCGGTCTGAACTGGGGTTCCATCTACAACCAAATTGGTCGCACTGGCTGCACCTAATGACAGCGTTGCAGCTGCCAAAAAAGCAAGAGCTTTCTTATTCATTTTACATACCTTCCTTTTTGACTTATTTATCTGTAAGCTGCCTTACGAGGCGGCTTTTTTTATCTTTTGAATAGACCTGAGAAGAAACCCTTGCGCATTTTTTGTTTATCATCGGTCTTTTTTTCAAGCAGTTCGAAGTTTTGGCTAGTTGGTAATTCAGAAGTTGTAGTCTGGTTATCAGTGGTTAGTGATTGGGATATTGGGAAGTTAGATTGCTGGTTAATCTTCAAAGCGTTCTCGCGATCAATAATTTTTTGTAGAATTGCAATTTCAGATTCTGTAAGTTCCTGAGCAGTACAATTGTAAGGGAGCAAAACAATATCATCGTGATCATAGGTATATGCAAGGACTACAACACCACCAGACTCGAGTATAAGTGCAAAGAATGCATGAAGGATATCTTCGCGCATCTGTGTTGTCCATGATCTTAATGAATCAAAATACACTACATTGACTTTCTCATTTAGGGCTTGTTTGAAAATAGAGAAATTGACGGATTTTTCGCAGGGAGCGAGCAGCCACAAGGCAAAAAACGCAGGAATCCTTGATGGATTTCGAGTATTTTTAACGCAGTGGATGCCGTTCCCTGTAGAAAAAGACAAATTTTCGATTTTTCAAACAGCCCCTAGCTGGTCATCTTCATAGAGAAACCAAGCCCCACACTCGTTGATTCCCTGCTCATAAATGGTGTAACCCAATTTCTTTGTAGTACGTTTTCCCTCTTGGTTATAGACCACAAGAGTACCCTCATCTGTTATGTACGCAAAGAACCCATTATCTTTGATGATAAAGTCATCAGGGCAATAGTCAAGTCCCTTTACTTTTTGGAAAATTTGATTGCCTTTTAAGATATATAAAAATTCAGATCCTTGGATTTCATCGCCATTATCTTCTGCCTCATCATTATCTAAATCATCAATATACCAGTATCCTGACACTGCTGCATATAGTCCATTAGACGAACGAACATGGATTTTTTCATTGAATAGCTTTCTGCCATCTCTCATACGAACATATTCTGCGCCATATTTTTTATATGCTTCTACTTGCATACCATATTCCCCTTAGCTTTTTAATTAGGATTATAATTTTTAGATTGGTCTTCTAAATTGTAAAGATATGTCATAGCAGTATTTTTCTGACGCATATCTAATGCACGAAAAATTCGGAGCATTTCTGCTTCTTGCTCACTTAGTTCTTCACAGGAAGATGCAGCCTGTGTAGACATAGAGACATGTTCGTTGTTATTTGCATGCATTACAACGGAATTCGAAACATTAGTAGTTGCATTTAATATAGTGCAATCATCAATTATCAATTCATCTATTGAAACGCCAAAATAATTAGCTAACTTTTTAATAGAGGCATTACTTGCTTTTGCTGTTCCATTTTTCCAACGTCCAGGAAGATTTTTGCTAATGCCAGCAGCTTCTGCAACAGTACTTGTTGCCTTTCCGTTAAGAGCGCAAAGACGTTCAAATTTCTTATAGTCTAAATTCAACAGATACACCTCGTTAATTTTGTTGGATATCACAAAAATACACAAAAATACACAATCATGTTGAAAATCATATATAAAGGTGCTATTATGTAACATAAAGGGATAAAAGTTAACAGAAAAGCACAAAGGTTCTTAAAAGAAGTGTACTTTGATATTATTTGGATTTCACATTTAGAGTACCACTAAAAGACACAAAATGCAATAAAAGAAAACAAAAGGAGATGAGTTTGTGCAGGATGTATATTTATCGTGTGATGATATAGCGAGAATCACAAAAAAGAAAATTCGAACAGTTTGGAAATGGTGTCGAACAGGAAAATTGAGAGCATCGAAGCCGGGAGGACGCGACTACGTTATCAAGGAGAGTGATTTTAAGGCTTTTTGGGAAGGAGACCAATCATCTGATTTTGAAAATAAGGCATAACTTATATTAGGGTTGTATAATAAATCCTCAAGTTACGTCCAAATATATTGGATATTTAATTATATCAGTAGAAGGGAGAGAAAGACAGGGTGAAATCAAACCAGAATATCTATCAATCCGCACGCGAATGTACCGATTTTACGCAAGAAGCGGCAGCTGAGCGCCTGCACATTTCAACGGAAAGCCTGCGCATGTATGAAACAGGCCGTCGCCGTCCATCTGATGAAATGGCAGTGATGATGGCGGATGCTTACCACGATGCAGCTCTGGTCTATCGGCATATCAAGGCAAGCCCAGTTGGGTGTGTGCTGCCAGAGCTTACAGAACGATCCTTGCAGGAATGCGCCATGCGGCTGTTCCGGCTGCTGCGCAATATTGTGCGAGAGGAGCGCATCGCAGCTTTGCTGGAAATCGCGGAAGATGGGATCATTGATACGCAAGAACGACCTGCATACAACGAAATCATGAAGGAGTTGTATGAGATCGTAGAAGCTGTGCTTGCAATTTCCTTTATCCCAGAGGGCATATTTCAGAAGAGCAAGAAAAAACGCCCTATCGGTCGGGAAACCGATAAGGCGCCGGAGCGTTTGGAATACACTCATATTTCGCAGAATTAGTGTACTCCAAATCCTCGTAAAAGTCAAGAAAAGAGGAGAAGTACAATGCGTGAATTTTTTACAGTTCCAGAAGTTGCTGAACGGTGGAAACTGAAAAATGGAATCGTTTATCAATACATAGCTTCAGGTCGCTTAAGAGCTTCTAAATTTGGTAAGGCATGGCGTATTGAGCTTGCTGACCTTGAACGGTTTGAAGATCAGCTTAGACGGGAAAGCGGTATGGCATTACAAGAACACCGTATAGGGGCACACTTTTAATTTGGGGATAGCCGCTTGTTCTCTATTGAAGCATATTTAAGAAGAATGGAGTATTTTTCATGGAAATGACATTATTAAAGGCACAGACAGAGAACGCCAAGCTGCCGCATGTGCGGACGATCGGGCAGATCCTGATGCAGCTGGCACACTTATCCGAGCGGACGGCAGAGCTGATTGAACAGGATTTGACGGTCAAAGAAATGTCGCTGGAAGCCTGCGGCAAGGCGTTAAAGGAGTATGCACGGCAGAATCAAGAGGGTGGCTGCTGGGCTTGCGGGGTGTTTGGTTTGGACGCGGACAATCCTGCACTCAAGGTGATTTTGGATTTTTACAAAATCCCAAGCGATTGGGTTTTTACTTCATCTGCCGCTGCTGAGGACACTCCCCTTGTCACTTGCGTGACATCACCCTCAACGAGGGGGACTGATGGGCACGGCACTGGGAGAGCAGGCAGCGGCACGATCGACCTTATGGATCTACTTTGAGGGGGCGGCAGGAATGACAGTAGAAGAAATGCTGGCAGAATGCCGGGGCACAGAGGGAACACTGGACATGGACGAGCTTCAGGATCTTTTGCGGGTACTCGACCCCTGTATCTATGCGCGGCACGAGCCTTACATCGAATCATACCCGGACGATGAGCCAGCGTACATCCGATGTGCCTGCACCGCCTGCGGGAAGGTATTTGCATCGTCCCACAAGCGCATAAAAGATATCACACGCTGCCCAGAGTGCGGCACGCCTGTAACACCAAAGCGGTGGGGCAACCAATACAAACGCGTGAACGCTTTTTTGTATACCCACCTGATACGGGGCAAGGGGCGCGCTGTGTGGGCACGCTCCTATCGGGTGGAGCAGATGCTGTGTGAGGACGGTCTTGCCATTGAGACAACGCCTGTCAGCATATATCACTTTGACGATGGAGTAACAGAAAAGTTTCGGCAGTATGCGTTTGGAGCAAGCTGGGAGCGCGTAAAAGGCGAGAGATTTACCGGGGACACATGGTACAAAAGCGTCATGCAGCGGACGATGCACCCGGAATTTATCGGGCATATCGACAAAGAAACCCTAGGCCTTGTCTGAAAAATATAGATTCTTGTACTATATCAACAAAATAAATATGGAAGCAAGGTAAACGAAGGCCAGGAAGGAACTG
>JAHHRJ010000037.1 GCA_020025885.1 Butyricicoccus sp.
TCTGTATCTAGGGGGACTGGGTTCCCCTGGAAAGACTGTCGAAGTTCTTTGACAGTCTCAAAACGACCCCGATGGGTCGTTTTTTATTTTTTTGTCAAGCACCATAGATTGGGAACTGTGCAACCATTTCTCGTACACTCTGGCGAATTTCTTCTGCCTTGGCGTCAAAGTCTGTTGCTGCCTGCCAGATAAACTGTGCAATACGCACCATTTCTGGCTCACCGAACCCGCGGGTCGTAACTGCTGGTGTACCCACGCGCATACCCGAGGTTACAAACGGACCCTGTGGATCATTCGGGATGGCATTCTTGTTTGCTGTGATATAAACTTCATCCAAGCGACGCTGCAATTCCTTGCCTGTTACGCCTGCCTTACGCAGATCGATCAGTGCAAGATGGTTGTCTGTGCCGCCGGATACCAGATCAAAGCCCTCTTTCTGGAGTGCCTCTGCCAGTACACGCGCATTGTTGCGCACACAAATCTGATATGCCTTAAATTCCGGCTTGAGTGCCTCACCAAAGCAAACAGCCTTTGCTGCAATGACGTGCATGAGCGGACCGCCCTGTGTACCTGGGAAAATCGCCTTGTTGACCTTCTGCGCGATCTCCTCATTGTTCGTGAGAATTACGCCGCCGCGCGGACCGCGCAGGGTCTTATGTGTTGTTGTGGTTACAACGTCAGCATATGGTACTGGGTTCTGATGCAGACCTGCCACAATCAGACCGGCGATATGCGCCATATCTACAAAGAGGTATGCCCCGACGCTGTGTGCGATTTCCGCGAACTTTTCGAAATCAATTGCACGCGGATATGCAGATGCACCGGCAATGATCATACGCGGCTTTTCCTTTTCTGCCAGCTGACGCAGTGCATCATAGTCAATGTGACCTTCATCATCCACACCATAAGGAATGATGTTATACAGAAGACCAGACTGGTTGACCGGAGAACCATGGGTCAAATGACCGCCATTGTCCAGACTCATACCCAGCACGGTATCGCCCGGCTTGCAAAGTGCCTGATAGACTGCCATATTTGCCTGTGCACCAGAATGGGGCTGTACGTTTGCATACTTCGCGCCAAACAGCTCACAGATACGAGCGATCGCGAGGTTTTCCACCTCATCTACGCACTCACATCCGCCATAATAGCGTTTCCCCGGATATCCCTCTGCATATTTATTTGTCAAAACGGAGCCCATTGCGCAGAGCACAGCTTCACTTACAATATTTTCTGATGCAATCAGTTCAATATTGCATACTTGTCGATCGTATTCCCGACGGATCATCGCTCCAACTTCGGGATCAAACTTGCTTACTAAATTCATCGCGTCATTCAGCAACATGCCATCTTCCTCCT
This sequence comes from Butyricicoccus sp., assembly GCA_020025885.1. Classification (GTDB taxonomy): domain Bacteria; phylum Bacillota; class Clostridia; order Oscillospirales; family Butyricicoccaceae; genus Butyricicoccus. The sequence goes on from JAHHRJ010000037.1 coordinate 1,360, forward strand.
TGATCGTTCCTTTCTGCGCAGCTGCTTCGCGCACAGATGATATCGTTGTTATAATATGATTATTGCATATTTAACCTGAAATGCAACTATGATTCATGCGCTTTTCATATTTTTGTCACTTTAGACGTTTATGAAACCGTAAAATGTCTTTTTTTTGGAGATTTTCCTAGCTTGCCCCTCCTTATTTTCTACACAATCAAGCGCTCTCTGTCAACGCCGCCCACTATATCTTGCGTGATGGTCAATCTCTTAAGGCAACACCGCACAATGTCATCTGCGGCGCTTTGCTGAATTATGCAGTATTGCCTTAACAAGCATGTGCAAAAAAGCACAGTATAAAAATACTGTGCTGAGAACTGTCGAAGAACTTGGACAGTCTTTCCAGGGGAACCCAGTCCCCCTAGATACAGAGCCAGTTCCGGTAGAAACCGGCTCTGATACCCCCGGTTTCGTGCACGTTTGCATGGGTCGCGTGCAAAATCCAAGGCACATATCCTTGGATTTTGAAAAGTTTAAGTCGCTTCGCGCTGAAACAAAACAGCAAAAGACTTTTTAATCATCTGAAACACAGCATACAAACACCGTATTTCCTCTATTATCCTTCTTCGGTTGCTTCCACAACGCCGCAAACGGTAAATCTGCGGTCTTCAAAAAACTGCTCGTTTCTTTCATAGATCAGGCGCAAGCCTTCCAGCGTCAGATCGGGGTCAACTTCATTGATGAGCTCACAATGCTCTGCCATCATACGACCCATGCCGCCAGTCGCAATGACTTTGGTCTTGCCTTCCAGCTCTTCCTGCATATCCAGAATGATTCCAGTCAGCGCACCCACATAGCCACGCACCGCGCCAGACTGCATTGAGTGCACAGTGGTCTTGCCGATCGCCTTCTCTGTCCGCACGATATCCACACGCGGCAGCTTGGATGCCTTCATAAACAGTGCTTCCATTGCAATCTTGATGCCCGGGAAGATTGCACCGCCTGCATAAGCGCCTGTCTGGTCAATGCAATCAAACGTGATTGCTGTGCCAATGTCCACAATGATGAGCGGCTTGCCATATTTTTCGATCGCAGATACCGCATTCACCAAACGATCCATGCCGACCTCACGCGGGTTGATATAATGGTTTTCCACACCCACATCTACATCCTGTCCAACGATCACAGGATTGAGTCCAAAATATTTACGAACTGCATTGGTCAGCGAATACATAACCGGCGGCACAACGGAAGCAATGATGACCGCTGTTGTCTCTTTTGGGTCATAGCCGCGGAAATGATAATATTGCATAATCATCATACCGATTTCATCCGAAGTGGAAGAAGCACTGGTTGAAATGCGGAACGAACCATGCAATTCTTTTCCTTCATACAATCCAAACACTGTGTTGGTATTGCCCACATCAATGGCTAGAAGCATTTGTTAAAACCACCCTATTCTTTTCTGTTTCCTTCTCTTTTCCGGATCCCATACATTTCCTTCGGTATCGTGCAGGACGATCTCGCCGATCTTCCCCGCCTCGAGTGATATCATCGCATAAGAGGCGACACCCTGCCGCGGTAAGCTGATCGAGCCAGGATTGAGTACGGTGATCCCTGCATGCTTGTGCAGATACACAATATGCGTATGACCAAACAACGCCAGTGCACAGTTTTCTGCCTCGGCACGCTCGACCAAGTGACCGCACGAAGAAAACGACACACCTTCTTGATGTCCATGTGTCAGATAGATGCGAACACCTTCCAGTGTAATGACCGAACGCCATTGCGCATCACAGCCCCAGTCATTGTTTCCAGCCACCGCATAAACCGGCAGCTCTGGATAGCTGCGCCGTAGATCGCAGGCATCTTCATAGTGATCGCCCAAATGGATCACTGCATCCGGCATTTCCCGCTCGACTGCATCATAGACATCCAGCAGCCGCCCATGGGAGTCCGAGCACACCAGTACACGCATGCGCGCCCTCCTATCCTTGTCCTCAGAATCTACGCTACACTATACACGATTTTCTTGCGACTGTAAAGTCTTTCTGCACATTTTTAGCACCACACGCATACACTGATATTGAAAGATTTTGTGCAAGGAGGAAATAAAGATGACCGATCTTGAACGTATCCTGAACCAGCTAGGTCTGCAAAATGACGCGCGTTTGAATGGGGTCCAGCAATTCTTACAGTCAAGCGAAGGACAGTCCCTCTCGCAAAGCATCAGCCCACAAACAGGTGCACGCATCGCACAGGCGGCGCAGGCAGCCGGACGCGGCGATCAAGCTGCTGCGCGGCAAGCCGTACAGGATATTCTGCGCACACCAGAAGGCGCTGCACTCGCCGCACGTCTGCGCTCCATGCTTGGGCAATGATCCCAGCCTGTGGAAGGGAGACGAAAACCAATGGATACGAACGGATTATCCGCACTGCTCAATGACCCCAAGGTATTGGAGCAGGCACTTTCCGCAGTCGGGTCACTGCTTGGTGGCGATGGCACACAGCAAGCGCCCATGCCGCCGCCACCGCCCATGCAGCAGCAAAACACCGACTATGATCCTTCTACTGATCTGATGCAGCGTGCCATGCCCCTTCTTGGGCGCATCGCACAGCAGGGGCAAAACGCCGTAGATCCACAAAAACGAGCCTTGCTCAATGCGATCAAACCTTTTGTCGGGGCAAATATTGCACAGCAGATTGATCACGGCATGCGGCTCGTGTCGCTTGCACGCATGGCAACGGCTGTGATGAATGCTCCAAAGGAGGATAGTCAACAACATGTACAATGAATATCTGGAAAACGTAGAGCAGACCACACTTCCGCAAAACATGAATACACCAGAGGAGCAAAAAACAACCGCCGCTGGAACACACAGCGGCGGTTTGGGTCAATTGCTTTCTAGCAAGATCGGCGGCATTAAGCTGGATATGAATACGCTCATCGCGATTGGCGTCATCTGGTTCTTGCTTTCTGACGGCACGGTTGTGGATACCGATTTGCTGATTATTATTGGTGTTTTGCTGCTCTTAGGCATCTGATGCCTTTTGCAGTGCCGCAGAAACTGCATCTGTGAGCGCCGCATAGTTGGAAAGCGTCAAGCGCTCTCCGCGCACACGCGCATCCAAACCGCAGCCCGTCACAAGCTCTGTCAGCTGTTCTTTGCTGAGTCTCTTTCCAAATACCGAACCCATGGCGTTAATGAGGGTTTTTCTGCGCTGGTTGAATGCTGCGTGTACGATCTCAAAAAATAGTTTCTCATCCTGAACTTGTACCGCTGGCTCTGGCAGCGGTGTCAGACGAATAACCGCGGAATCCACCTTTGGCTGTGGTACAAAGCAGTCTCTCGGCACATCAAACAGATACTCCGCTTTCGCGCGATATTGAATGTAAATGGAAAATGCAGAGGAATCCCCTGTGCCAACTGGCGCACAAATGCGCCCTGCCACTTCCTTCTGCACCATGACCGTCACGCCTGCAAATGCACCGCTGTCAAGCAGTGCCGCAATCGCTGGGCTTGTGATATAGTAGGGCAGATTTGCGCAGGCATACACCGTTTTCCCCGGAAACTTTTCTTCACACAATGCTTTGAGATCGGTTTTGAGCACATCGCCCTCTACGACCTCCGTGTTCGGGCAGTCCGCAAGGGTCTCTGCCAGTACCGGAAACAGTGTGCGGTCGATTTCAACCGAAACGACTTGGCTTGCGCGTTCAGACAGTGCGACTGTGAGGCATCCCATACCCGGACCGACTTCCAGTGCACAGGAATCTGCATCTACGCCGCACGATGCCGCGATTTGATCGGGCACCCATTGTTCGGTTAAAAAATTCTGTCCCAGCGATTTGGAAAAATGAAATCCGTGTCTGCCTAAAATCGCTTTGATATCTTGTATATCACAAAGTCCCATAAATATCTCCTTTTATTTGTATGATCTGGACGCATTTTCCTCTGCATATTTTATGTATGACTCTTTGCATAGATGGTTATACTGCTCACAGAGGTGAGGAAGATGCGAATTGGATACAACGAGCTAAACAACGATCTTGGGCGATACTTCCGCGCACTGCCTAAGAACGTGCAAGAAAACATTACACAATCTGGTGTTGTATTTCACACCGAACAGGATATGCGCCGCTGTGCAGAATATCTGATGCACACGCGCGACTAAGCCATATACAGCCATATACAAAAGCGCGCTGACCAAAGCGCGCTTTTGTTTTGAGTGACATAAAATCAGTGTTTGCCGTATGTGCTGTTTGCCGTATAATTTACTTTTCCATCCACCGAGCGGGTCAAGGTATATACGCCATTTTTCTGTGTTACCTTGATGACAGGCTTTGACACTTTTGCATCGGATGGACCCAAAATGGACATCGTGAGCTTGCCATTTTTATCATAATAGGTACCGATCATAACAGGAAATTTATACGGATTTTTAAATTTAAACTCCGGACCACCCCAAGACACTGCTGCATCGCGTCCCTTTGGCAGATAGCTAACAGGCAAGCTATGTGCGCGGCGCGCTGTGATCGTCATGTTAGACTCCAGTGCTGCATTAAACAGCGTCGAGGAAACCTGACAGATACCACCGCCGATTCCAGTGTCTGTTTGACCATTCACATAAACACCAGCCTCTTTATATCCGCGTTCTTTGGTACGCTTTCCAACCACCGTGTTAAAAGAAAACGTCTCGCCCGGCTTCAAGATATACCCATTGCAAGCCTTGGTCGCAAGTTCAATGTTTGTGCTTCGATTGCGGTTGCTTCTCGCGAAAGAAGTGGTCGCAGTGCCCAATGTCTGCCCATATGGATTGACCCAAGGTTTTCCTGGCGGTGTTTGCGGCTTGGGCGTCTCAGGCTTGGTCTGCTCCGGTTTTGGCGGCTCCGGCTTTGGCGGTTCTGGCTTTGGTGGTTCTGGCTTTGGTGGCTCCGGCTTTGGAAGCTCTGGTTCCGGTTCTGGTGGCTGATATGGAACAAGTCCCTCCGTAATCTGAGTGACCGTCTCTACGATCGGGTTTGGACTTTCTGTTGGCACAGCTGGCGCGGCGTTTGTGCCAACGCTCAAAGCCAGCAACAATGCTGCAGTCTCCAGCATAACATTTTCTCCTTTGAGTGAATCAATCATTTTAAAAGCATGAAAAACGAGCGGGCGGAAACCGTTCCGCTCGCTCATTATATCACGTTTTTGCATCATACACAAGTGTCAAGCAGATGACAAAACCTGTGTCAATCACTCTCGATCAGTCCATAACCGCCACTTGCACGTTTATAAAGTACAGCATAGCGATCGTCAGCATCAGCATTCTTGAAGAAGAAGAAATGGTGATCCAGCAGATTCATTTGCAGAATCGCTTCTTCCACGCTCATTGCTTCAACTTCAAAGTGTTTATGACGAACCACCTCATAGGGTTCTTCCAGTTCAGCTGCATGCGCTGCTGATTTTTCAAAGGCACCCTGCCGCAGACGCTTTTCAATGCGTGTTTTATTTTTGCGGATTTGACGCTCGATGCGGCCAATCGCACCGTCCACCGATGCAAACATATCAGTCGTCGTTTCCTCCGCACGTACAACAAGTGCGCCCTGCTTTACAGTCAGCTCAACGGTCTGCTGTCCTTTGAGCTCGGTAAAGGTCAGAATAGACTCGGAGTCCGCATTGAAATAGCGATCGAGCTTCTCCACCTTTTTCATGGCGTAATCACGGAGGTCATTGGAAATCTTAGTTTTCCTTTCGACGATGGTGAACTTCATAACATCATCTCCTATCAGGGTTGGTAGAACCCCAAAAATCTTATGCAATTACAAGGGAATTGCTTGTACATATTATACTACTAATATTCTAAAGTTACAAGCTTTTTATGAAAAATATATAAAATTCACAGTTTCGTCATAAATCGCCGCATACACCTCTTACCTTAAAGAACGCCCTCTGCATGGCGTGTGATATGGCAGCCGATGGAGACTGCACAGGGCAGGCTTGCAATGTGTGTCGGGTATGGTTCGATCGCGCAGGACAGCGCGGTTACCGTGCCGCCCAGTCCCTGCGGACCGACACCCGAACGGTTGACCTGCTCTACGATCTCGCGCTCCATCTCTGCATAAAACGCATCTGTATTGGCAGTATCTACCGGACGCAGCAGAGCTTCTTTGGCAAGTGCACATGCCTTGTCTGCTGTGCCGCCCAGTCCCACACCGATAATGACCGGTGGGCACGGATTGGAGCCAGCATTTACCACGGTATCCGCAATGTAGGCAATGATCTGCTCTCTTGTTGCCGCTGGGGTGAACATCTTGAGTGTGCTCATGTTTTCACTGCCGCCGCCCTTGGGTGCAACAATGATTCGAACCTGCTCCCCAAATATCAGCTTGGTATGAAGCACCGCTGGTGTGTTGTCGTCGGTATTGACACGGCGCAACGGATCACGCACAATGGACTTGCGCAGATACCCCTCCTGATAGCCCTGTCTCACGCCTTCATTGACCGCGTCTTCAAACGCACCGCCAACCAAATGTACATCCTGTCCAACTTCTGCAAAGATAACCGCCGTTCCGGTGTCCTGACAGATCGGCACCTGCTCTGTGCATGCGAGCTTACAATTGCGGATCATCTCCTCAAAGATGGTCTGTCCGAGCGGAGAAGCTTCCTGCTCCTTGCCTGTCTCAAACGCCTGCTGAATATCCTTTGGCAAGTTATAATTTGCCTCCATGCACAACTTGCGCACCAGTGCTGTCACTTCGCTTACATGAATCTCTCTCATTCTGCTTCCTCCTGTGCCTCAAACACGATTTGACCATCACATACCGTTACGAGCGGACGACTGCGGAACGCAAATGGATGCCCAGAGAACAGAACGAAGTCCGCATCCATTCCCACACGCAAACTGCCGATGCGATCGCTCAGTCCCAAAATCTCTGCCGGATAGCGTGTGATCGCACGCAGTGCTTCCTGTTCCTCCATGCCCTGCTCTGCCGCAACAGCCGCACAGTGCATGAGATACTTCACCGGAGTCTCTGGGTGATCGGTCGTAATCGCCACCTTGACCCCTGCCTTGGATAGAATCGCTGGAGAGCGTTCGGTCAAGTCTCTCAGCTCGGGCTTGGAGCGATCGGTCAGGAATGGACCGCTCAGAACCGGAATGCCCATCTCTGCCAGCTCTTGCGCAATGGTGTGTGCGCCTGTTCCATGTACGATCACAGGACGCAGACCAAATTCCTTGCAGATACGCAGTCCTGTGAAAATATCATCCGTGCGATGTGCATGGATATGTGCTGGGATCTTTTGACTGAGCAGCGGACGTATTGCATCATACTTCATTTCAAAGTCTGGCATATCCTCCTCTGGATTCTCTGCTGCCTTGTCACATTGGGCGGCATACTCCTGTGCCTTCTTTAAGGTCTCGCGCAAAATCGCCGCTGTCGCCATGCGGGTCACTGGTGTCTCGTCCTTATCGTGATAGACCGACTTCGGGTTCTCTCCAAGTGCGCACTTGATCGCCGCTGGCTCTTGTACGATCATGCGATCAATCCAGTGCCCATGCGTCTTGATGACTGCGATTTGACCGCCGATTGGGTTTGCCGAACCGGGGCTGACTGCGCAGCAGGTCACACCAGCCGCGCGCGCTTCCTCAAAGGAACGCTCCACCGGGTTGATGCCATCAATGACGCGCATATGTGGTGTTGCAGGATCGGTATCCTCATTGCCGTCCGCACCTTCAAACCCCAATCCGTCCTCGTAAAGTCCCAAATGGGTATGGGCATCAATGAGACCCGGCAGAACAAAACCACCCTTGGCATCAATGCATACATCAAAGTTTGCCTGCACTGGGCAGTCTGCCATTTCACCGATCGAAGTGATCTTTCCCTCTGCTGCGGAAACAAAGCCGCAAGCGATATCTTCCCCCTGCATCGGCATGAGGTAAGCATTGTAAACCAGTATTTTTTTCATATATTAACCTTTCAAAATACGACATTTTTTATTGTTGACAAAACTTTTGTAAGGTGCTATTATTATGACGGTGATCAGAATGATCACCGTGCACCGTTCATATCTTTATCCCCACAATCCTAACTTATGCGTCCTCATTTGCAGGGCGCACTTTTTTTGTGCGTTTAATGGTGAGATAAAAAACGCCAGAGCGTTTGCTCTGGCGAAATGCGCGGAAGAACAGAGGCGCAGCGGTTATTTACGGCGGCGCGAACCGCTCTTGCGGTCTGTATTATGACGGATATCGGCCATACGGCTCTCGCTGTCAGCCATAAACATTTTCAGTTTATCTTCAAATGTCATGGTTGAGGGGTCACGCGGCTGTTTGCTCTGCGATGCACGACCGCCGCCTTGGAACTGCCCCGTTCGCGGACGCGGCGCGCGGCGCTCTGTATTGCCGCCTGTGCGCGCTGGTGCAGCGGACTGCTGCTGATTTTCCTGTGCACGCTTAATGGATAAGTTGATTCGTCCTGCATCATCTACGTTGATCACTTTGACGCGGACGGTATCGCCTTCTTTAAGAAATTCCTTAATGTCGCTGACAAAGGAATTCGCCACTTCCGAAATGTGAACCATACCAGATTTGCCCTCTGGCAGAGATACAAACGCACCGAACTTGGTAATGCCGGTGACTTTTCCTTCCAGAACTGCTCCTACAACCAAACCCATACCCTCTTGTTTTGTCCTCCGTATTGTGAGTAATTCGCATTTTCCCGCGTTGGGATTACACCATTATTTGCTGGAAGAATCAGCAAATACGCGCTCAGACGGCATAATATAGCCCTGTTTCCGCGCGATTGCCGCGATCTGTTCATCGCTCAAGCCTTTTTCCACCTGTTCTCTCAGTGCATCATTGTTTTCTGTTTGCTGCTGAATTCTGGATTTCATCTCAAGGACTTCGTTTTCCTTCTGTGTGATTTGATTTTGAATCTGCACAATGGAGATGACGCCATAGAACGCCAAACAAATCAGTACGATCCGAAAAATCACGCGATTGCGCTTGTTGACTTGTTTTTCGGAAGGCGGTCTCCGTTTGCTTCTTTTTTGCGGCACGGTATCCCCTCCTCAATATATTGCATACAAATAACGATATATGTTGTAATTATAGCGTCTTTTTGCCAAAAATGGAAGTCTTTTTAAATATTTTTTCAAAGTTTTTTTGCATCCATTTCCATACAAGCTGCACAAAATGAAAAAATGCCTGCATGATCTGGAAGATTTTGCGTCCAATCAAGACGAGCACACGGATCATCCCGCAGATTATTTTGCAGACGAGCCAGCCCAAAGTCAAATGGAAAAATAAGATACCGCCGCCCATCCCAGCGATCATAAATCCGCGCACCTGTCCCCCTGCAAGCGTTACCGTAAACACAAAATACACAATGAGCACCGCGAGCCAAAAGATGCCATCCATCACATAAACTGCCCAGCGGTGCAACCCACACACAATGCCTACACCCATCAGGATCTCATAAAATAGCCCAAGACAGAATCCCACCAAAATTGCCTGTAAAAAATAGTGAGTCATCAATGCAGGCGGCTGATAGAGCGCAATCATCGGAACAAGCGGCTCAAAAATCCGCCTTGTGATGCCAAATCATCATCATACTCCATCGACTGAACCTGCCCTGTGAGCGTCAGTTCTCCCTGATCCAGCGTTAATTTTTCCACATGCAGGTTTTCTCCGCGCACGGTCAGCGTGCCCATACTGGTTTCCATCGCAATCGTATTTTCATCAAAAGCCGATACATCTGTTACACCCGAAACCGCCAGTGCATTGCGGCTGGTCAGCGTCAGCGCATGCGGCAGGGTACGTTCATCATGAGGCATTCACGATTCCTCCTTTTGCTTTCACTTTATGTGCGAAGCGGCACCCTTATGCAAACAAAATCCCGACAGCAGTCTTTGTCTGCTGTCGGGATTTTTTACAGAATTTCACGATACAGCCCAGCTGCATCGTCTTTTTTTACATGTTCTGCAACGTTAAGCACTTCCACTTTCATCGTGCGCTGACCGAATGCGATCTCGATCACATCGCCGACTTTTACTTGATAGGAAGCCTTTGCCTGTCTGCCATTGACTGAGATACGCTCTCCATCGCAGGCATCATTGGCAACGGTTCTGCGCTTGATGAGGCGCGAAACCTTCAAAAATTTGTCTAAACGCATTGTTTTACTCGCTCCTTGAGTGATTTTGCTGGCTTAAATACAGGGGTGCGCGCCTCATGCACTTCGATCGGCTCCCCTGTATGGATATTGCGGCAGGTACGTGCTGCACGTATACGTGTTTCAAACACACCAAATCCCGGCAGATTGATCTTATTGCCCTCCACGAGAGCTTCAGACAACGCTTCCAGCATTGCATTGAGCGTTTTTTCCGTGTCCTTCTTGGTCAGCCCTGTGCGTTCTGCCACCTGTGTGATCAGTTCTGGCTTATTCATGCTGCGGCGCCTCATGCTCTTTTGCCTTGACTTCGTCCCACAGAGCATCCATCTCTGCAAGGCTCATATCAGACAGACTCTTTCCAGCTGCCTTTGCCGCCTGCTCTACCTGTGCAAAACGGTGCATAAACTTGTCCGTCGCATTTTGAATTGCCTGTTCTGGGTCTGTATGCACAAATCTTGCCACATTGACCGCTGCAAACAGGAGATCGCCCAGTTCTTCTGCTGGGTCTCCATCGCCTGCTGCTGCGCGTGCCACTTCCTCAGTCTCTTCGCGCACCTTGTCCAATGCACCCTGAATACTGTCCCAGTCAAAGCCGACCTTAGACGCCTTATGCTGTACCTTTTCCGCGCGGATCAGACCGGGCAGACTGCGTGCAACACTCTCGAGCGTATCTGTGACCGATTTTTGATTTTTTTCTTTCTGCTTGAGTGCATCCCAGTTCGTGAGTACATCCTCAGAAGTTTTCACCTCTGTCGTGCCAAATACATGGGGGTGGCGATAAACCATCTTCTTACAGATGCCATCGACCACCTCCTCTATGGTAAAGCGACCCGCTTCCGCTTCAATCTGCGCATGGAATACCACTTGCAGCAATACATCACCCAGCTCTTCTTGGAGCAGTACAGGATCATCGTTATCAATCGCCTCGACTGCTTCGTATGTCTCCTCAATGAAGCTGCGGCGAATGGACTTGTGATCCTGCTCCCGATCCCATACGCAGCCCTCTGGGCTGCGCAGAATCCGCATGATTTCTACGAGATCCTCATAGCCATATTTGTCTTTAAATGTAAAATCAACCATGATTTTTCCTTTTCCGTAATGTTTCTGTCATTTCAGATGCAGCAGGCGCACCAGCTTTTCACCCTTTGGCATCATCATGACATCATCTTTTTCCAGTACGCCCAGTGCCAGAAGCAACGCAAGATATAAGACACCTGCCACACAGATTGCAAGCACAACACCTACATTATTGCCAAGCAAGCCCGAAGACAGCTTATAGGTGATGTATGCGCCCGCACCCATACCGATAGATGCCGCCATCGGACGAATCAACAGTTTATCCAGTCCGGGCAGTTTCACATACTTGCGCAGTACGATCAAATTGACCGTTGTGATAAACGCATAGCAAACCACCGTGCCAAACGGCGCACCATAGATATTGACATTCGGCATACCAACCAGCGTATAGTTTATAACGACTTTAATGCCACCGCCAATTATCATGGAAATGACCGGCACACGCACACGCCCTGCCGCCTGCAAAACGGCATTTGTGAGGCTCACGAGTGCAACAAATGGGATGGCAAACGCCAACACGCGCAGGCATGCCGCTCCAACACCTGGATCACCTGCAAACAGCATCTGAATAATCGGACCAGACAAGATAAAGTAGCCGGTTCCAGCCGGAAGCGCAATGAGCATTGCAATGCGCATGGCACTGCCCAAGTTCTTGGCAGTCAGCTCATGATTATGCTGCGCCATCGCGCCAGCAATCGCAGGCACAATGGAAATTGCAAGCGCCGCAATCAGTGTCTGCGGCAGATTGTACATCGTAAATGCCTTGCCGTTGTACATACCAAACAGCTCATTTGCTTCGGAGAGCGAATAGCCGATGGACTGCAAGCGTGATACGACCATCGTGGTATCTACCAGTGTAGTGAGGCTCGTGACAGAGTTTGTGAGTGTGATTGGAATGACCAGCCACAGCAGATTATGCACCAGCTGCTTGCTGCCGCGGTATTCTGTGCTTTTCCCACGCGCATGCCGCGCAGGATCACGCATGTAATAGACCCAAATACCAACCGCTGCAATGCCTTCGCCAATGGTAATGCCCAAAATCGCAAGTGCTGTGCATACTTCCACAGCAAAGCCCTTGTACATGCCAAAAGCTGCAAAGCCAAGTCCCAAGAACAGCTTGCCCAGTGCTTCGACAAGCTGACTCATAGCTGTTGGCATCATGTTCGACTTGCCCTGATAGTAGCCGCGCACGACCGAAATGCAGGCAACAAAGAATACCGATGGCGCCACTGCCTTCATTGGCAGGACAGCCGCTGGGTTGTGGATCACATTGCCGATCCATTCTGCACCAAAATACAAGAATCCTGAGCACAGCGCACCCAGCGTAATAAACACAAGTCCTGCAATGCGGATGATCGAACGGATTTCCCGATTACGCCCCAAGGTATAGGATTCCGATACCATCTTAGACAGCGCAACCGGAACACCTGCCGTGGAGATTACGAACATTGCAGTATAAAATTGATATGCCACATTGAATACGCCCATGCCCTCATCCAGCAGTAAGTGCTGGAGTGGGATCTTAAACAGCGCACCAATGACTTTGACCATCAGGTTTGCAACCAATAGAATGATCGCACCCTGTAAAAATGTCTGTTTTTTATTTTGTTGCTGCGGCAAATCTGCACGCCCTTTCCAATAGAGTCTTAAAGTTTACAGGGGATTGCCGCAGCCAGCACAATAGGCATCCTCTCGGCTGCACTGTTTGCCGCAATGTGGGCAGATGCAGACCGTTTTGAGCGATGCGAGTTCTGTGCGCAGGGCGTCCAGCTCGGTATGCAGGGCGTCAAGAGCAAGCAGCTTATCCTCAATGGAATCGTCCTCCGTTTCTGCGCCTTGATGGATATCATAGATCACCTTTCCGATTTCCTTATAGAGGACTTCGCATTCGGTGTTGCGGTCAAAAATCTGGAGATTGAGACGGGTCGCCTGTGCCATTTCATTTGCCTTACGTCCCGCGCGATCTGCCGCACGAACGGTTGCCGTGCGTGTCTGCTCTGCAACCACCTTGATCTTTTCCAAAATCATTGAAACATTGCTATCCATTTTTAACTTCTCCTTTCGCAGGTCTTTCAACCTGCCGCTGTTATTTATCCAATAAATTCATGCAAAACGGAAGCTTCTGGAATATATAGTTCATATGCGATCGACTCAAACGAATCTGCTGCGCGGCGCGCATCCAGCAGATCCGCCTTTTCTAGGGCTTCTGGATGTGTATCTAAGGTTTCCCGCAGTGCCGGATATAAAATATTGCTCTCATATGGCAGATAGGTGTCGATCGTAAACTCTGCATAATGGCGATAAGGCGCAATATACAGGCGTTCGCCGCGGCGCACGGAAAGCCACTGGCGAATGGTATCTGCAACGGATGCATTGCGGAATTTGGAATCACGCAGCGCACGGCGTGCAAAGCGCAGCACCTCTGGCGTAAATCTGCCGCCCTCATACATGACCTGTGCTTCCAGTGACAGGTATACACAGCTTGCCAGTTCGCCGAGTCCACCTGTAATGACATCGTTGAGTGAATGAATGCCCTCAATGATTACAATTTCATTTTTGCCTAGGCGCATCGGTGTCACATTTTCCGTCTGCTGTCCAGTCGCAAAATCAAAATACGGGACAAGAATTTCCTCTCCCTTAGACAGCTTGCGCAAGTGCTCACTTAAGAGCTCTAAATTCATGCACAGCGGGGATTCCAAGTCAATGACGTCATTTTCCTCATCATACGGCATGGAATAGGTATCTCTTGTCAGATAATAGTCATCCATCGAGATCCGGCGGCTGTGAATGCCTTGACGCTCGATCGCACGACATAAGCGATCTGCTGTTGTGGTTTTTCCCGCCGAGGACGGACCATTGAGCAATAAAATCGGGCGGTCTGTTAAGCGTTCCGCCAAAATCTCTGCGGTGTCATCAATCTGTTTCAGATATGCCGCTTCGCTTTCTTCGATAAAGCCTTTGGGGTCAAGTTTTGCGCGTGTATTGATCGTATTCAGCTCATAAGTTTTCAGCATAGTTTTCCTCCTTTTCCCCGAGCAAATGACGCTTTCCAGTATCGATCCGTACACCAGCACTCATATACTCTTTTGGGTATTTGGGCGCATTGAATCGGGTGATCTTCCCACTTTCCGGCTCCACACGTTTGGACACACCACCTGCACCACAAGAAAGGATCGTCTGAATCTCTTCCATCATCGCAATGTTATAAAAACTCTCAGTTTCTGGCTTACACCAGCCAACATTTTCAAATCCGCCCGCAGAAAATTTCTGCCGATACAGATAATATGGACCATAGCCATGCTTTGGCAGCTGTTCCTGCACAAAATCCAGCATCTTTGCCACACAGTCATGCTGTGCCGCATTCGCCGCACGGTCAGATAAGTCCGCGCCGCGCTTGATCGCCAATGTATGCACCGTAATATTCTCTGGCTCAAGCTCCAACAAACGCTCGATCGTTCGTCCAAAGGATTCCGGCGTATCTCCCGCAAGTCCCACGATGGTATCCATATTGATGACCGGAAACCCAAGTGCTCTTGCCTGCTCGTAAGCGCGCACCACATCTTCCGCGCTGTGCTTGCGCCCAATTCGCGCCAAAACCGCGTCATTCATGGTCTGCGGGTTGATGGACACACGATCCGCACCACCTGCGCGAATGGCTTGCAGTTTTTGTGGTGTAATGGTGTCTGGGCGTCCTGCTTCTACAGTATATTCACGCAGTACAGAAAAATCCATTACATTTGCTGTTGTTTCCATCAGTCTTGCAAGCTGGTCTGCGGATAGGGTCGTTGGGGTACCGCCGCCAATATAGACCGAGGTTACTTTCCTGCCAAGTTCTTTCAGCAGTGCACCAGTTGCCGTCACTTCTTTGCACAATGCATCCAAATAGGGTGCAATCATATCTGCCGAGCGTTCAATGGAACTGGATACAAAGGAACAGTACGAACAGCGGGACGGACAGAACGGAATGCCCAAGTATAAGGATACTTCATCCTCTGACAAACTGTCCACCGCCTGCTGTGCATACGCCGCACAGCGTACTGCCAGTGCTGTCCGCTCAGGTGAAACGAAATATCGCGTGCGGAAGCGGTCTGCCACCTCGCCGCGTGTCATGCCCCGTTCTAAAAGAGAACGCACCAGTTTTGCAGGACGCACGCCAGTGAGTGCCCCCCATGCCGGCAGTGTCTCCAGCGTCGGTGCTACGGTATCATAGATCCCCAGCTTCACAAGCTCAGAAAATGTGCGCTTGCGTGCCATTTCATCTTGACCCGCAATATCGCCTGTTCGGGTGCTCGTGCGTGTCACGCCAGCAAGTCTTGTCTCTGTCGTGATGATGACCGCATCCTGTTCCTCTCTAAGTGTCGAACAGCAAAAATCATTCTGCCCATCGTCTTCCTGTCTGCTGAGCAGGGCAGTGGGCAAGAGCTGGAACAGCATTTCCTCTGCCGCATGTTTGAGATCATGCCCAATCAGTGTATAATTCATTTTCCAACCGCCTGACGGATATAAGGATTCATGCGGCGTTCCTCGTCCAATGTGGATGCGCCTTCATGTCCGGGCAATACATGCAGATTTTCCGGAATCTCACTCAGACGCTTGAGCGAACGCAGCATGGTTGGAAAATCGCCGCCTTCCAAGTCACAGCGTCCACACTCATGGCGGAACAGGGTGTCCCCTGTAAACAGAACATCGTTTACGCGGATGCAGCTTGAACCCGGCGTATGCCCAGGCGTATGCAGATAGGTCGCCGTCAGGCTGCCAATTGCAATTTCTGTGCCATCCTCTGCGAGCACATCCGGTTTCAGTGCTTCATAGCCTGTGCGAGACAGTCCAAACGAGCGCATAGACTTTGCCAGCTTCTCTGGCTGCAACATCCACAAATCTTCCTTGTGGATGGCAATCTTTGCACCAGTTGCCTGCTGTACATCGTGTACGGCAAGAATATGGTCAAAGTGCCCATGGGTCAAAAGCACCCACGTGAGCTTGACCTCCTCTTGTTCTGCTACCTGCACGATTCCCTTGGCATTTTCACCCGGGTCAATGACTGCACCGATCTTGGTATCTTCATCAAATACAATATAACAATTTGTGCCGACCATGCCAACACGCAGCTGTAAAATCTTCATCTTTGGTTCTCCTTTTATTGGGGACGCATTTCTGCCGTATCCATCCAGATGGTCACAGGACCATCATTGGTGAGTGAAACCTGCATATCTGCGCCGAACGTGCCAGTCGCGACTGGCAGCCCACTCGCCTTGCAGCGCTCAATAAAGTGTTCATAGAGCGGGATCGCCGTTTCCGGACGTGCCGCACGAACAAAACTCGGACGCTTGCCCTTTCTGCAATCTCCGTATAGGGTAAACTGAGAAACGATCAGCAGTTCACCGCCAATATCGGCGCAAGATAAGTTCATTTTGTCATATTCATCAGTAAAAATACGCAGTCCTACGCATTTGTCTGCCAGATAGTCCGCATCTTGTACAGTATCTCCCTCGCATACACCCAGCAGGATCACAAGCCCATGGGAAATCTGTCCCTGTACCTTACCGTCGATCGCAACAGCGGCATTTTTTGCGCGCTGAATCAAAACTCGCATGATATCTTCCTTCTCTTAATGGGCGGCATCATTGGAAATACGCGCAACATCCATAACGCCCTTTGTATTTTTGAGGCGCGTCATAATATGTTTGAGCTGACGCACATCTGTTACATCGATGACCACATTGATCACGCCATAGCCGTCTTCCAGATCTCTTGCGCTGAGGTCACGCACATTGACCTTGGTCTGTGCGAGCAATACCATGACCTCTGCCAAAATTCCTGTGCGGCTGCGCGTGGAAATCTGCAATGCTGTGGAAAATTTGTTGCTTCGCTCGAGCAGATCTTCGTCCCACCAGCAGTTGACCCAACGGCTGCGGTCTTTGTCTTCTTCGTTGATTCGCACATTCACACAGTCGCGTCTGTGAATGGAGACACCATATCCGCGGGTAATAAATCCGATGATATCATCGCCCGGAATTGGAGTACAGCAGCGCGCAAACTTTACAAGGCAGTTATCAATACCCTCAACGATCACGCCCGACTGGCTGTGGCGGTTTTTCTTCTCCGGCTGCTGTGCCTGTGCGACCATCTGCTCAGCCTTTTCGGCACGCTCTGCCGCACGGCGAATGCGTCCTACCTCATCCTTGACCTTGTTGATGACCTTGGTAATGGTGATACCGCCATAACCGATCGCCGCATACATTTCATCAATGTTCTGGAAGATAAACTTGTTGAGCGTATTCTGCATGACTTCCTCATTTTCATAGAAGCCATTGTACAGCAGATTTGCGCGGAGTTCTCTGTCCAGATCTTCCTTGCCCTTGACGATATTTTCTTCGCGGCATTCTTTCTTAAACCACTGCTTGATCTTGTTGCGCGCTTCTGTCGTGCGCACGATCTTGAGCCAGTCACGGCTCGGACCATGTGTCTCCTTGCTCGTCAGGATCTCAACGATATCACCGTTTTTCAGGTGGCTGTCGATCTGTACAATGCGTCCATTGACCTTTGCACCTGTCATACGGTTGCCCACCGCCGAGTGGATTGCATATGCCATATCGATGGGGGTTGCACCCGCTGGCATGTTGATGACATCGCCCTTCGGGGTAAAGACAAACACTTCATCCGCAAACAGCTCCACCTTAATCGCCTTAATGAAGTCCTCTGCCTCGGTGTCCTGCTGTGCTTCCAGCAGCTGACGAATCCATGAGAATGCCTCCTCATTGCCGACGCGGTCAAGTCCCTGTTTATACTTCCAGTGCGCCGCAACGCCATACTCTGCCATCTTGTGCATTTCTCCGGTACGGATCTGGATTTCAAATGGGATACCCTCGCGCCCGATGACAGTTGTGTGCAAAGACTGATAGCCGTTTGGCTTCGGCGTGGAAATATAATCCTT
Source organism: Butyricicoccus sp. (assembly GCA_020025885.1). Classification (GTDB taxonomy): domain Bacteria; phylum Bacillota; class Clostridia; order Oscillospirales; family Butyricicoccaceae; genus Butyricicoccus. The sequence goes on from JAHHRJ010000037.1 coordinate 19,500, forward strand.
AAAGCGTCCCGGAATGGGCTTGTAGAGGTCATGCACATATCCCAGTACATTATAGCAGTCTGCCACGTCTTCCACAATCACGCGCACGGCACAGATATCATAAATTTCATTGATGGTCTTATGCTGTGCATACATCTTGCGGTAAATGGAGTAGATGTGCTTGACACGCGCGGAGATGCTGTGCAAAATCTGCGCTTCATCGAGCTTGGATGTAATGCGCTCCTTGATATGGTCTAAGAACTCATCATATCGTTCCGACTCTTTTTCCAGCCCGTCTACAATTTCTTGGTATCCAATCGGGTCAAGGATCTGCAAACAGAGATCTTCCAGCTCCCACTTGATGCGGCTCATACCCAGACGGTGCGCGATCGGCGCATAGATTTCCATGGTTTCCAGTGCCTTATCGCGCTGCTTGCGCTCTGGCAGGAATTGGAATGTACGCGCATTGTGCAAACGGTCTGCAAGTTTAATGAGAATAACACGGATATCCTTTGCCATCGCCATAAACATCTTGCGCAAATCTTCAAACTGTTCCTGCTCCTTAGAGTAACGGAGCATGCCCAGTCTGGTAACACCATCTACCAGCTCGGCAACTGATGTGCCAAATTTATTTTCAATTTCACGATACCCAAACGTGGTATCCTCAATGCAGTCATGTAACAGTCCTGCACAGATGGAGTCGGTATCCAAACCCATCTCCACAATAATTTTTGCGACCGCAACTGGATGAATGATATATGGCTCTCCATTGCGGCGTTTTTGTCCCTCATGTGCGGCAGCGGCGCATTCATATGCCGCACGGATCTTTTTCAAGTTGGCTGCGGGATTTTGCGCCTGTACACATTCGAGCAAAAAATCGATGTTATTTTTCATCGGAGCACTCATAACCTTACCACTTCCTTCGCTCTCAAGTCAGCCTTTACAGTCTTTTGTTATTTGCTCATCGACTGCAAGGTTTTGAGGACAACAGACTTTGAAATATCTGCCTTGCCCTCAATATGTTTTAGCAGAATGTTGAGTTGCCCCTCCCTAAAGTGGTAACTCAACAGCTGGCTTTCACTAAATACGTCCAAACAGACAAACAGCTTGCCAATGTTGATCTCTCTCCGGCTCTCCCAAGAAACTCTGCGGGACAGTGCACCATCTGGCACGGTAAGCCGTCCATCTTCGCTGCGGCTGATGATATGCCGCCATACTGCCACAAGATCTTTCCGATCCGGCAGCAAAACGCGGGCTTCCCACGCGGTCAGCACACCATCGGACATAAAGTGATTATATAAATTCAGCAGCTTCTGGTCTGCCAGCACTTCGCAAGTGCTCAGTTTAATGTCGCGGATAATGAGCTGTACACTTCTGCGCCCACGATATTCATTGACTTCTAAGCAGAATGCTGCATCCACATAGTTGCCCTGTGCAAATCCACAGCCACCCTGCCCTGTTCCAAATAGCATTGCCGTGTATTGTGTGCCATCCTTTGACAAGGTGAGGCGCACATGTCTGTCTGAAGAAATTGGGGTGATTTCTTCCACGAGTAAATCATTCATGGAAAAAATCGGCTGTGGATTGCCCATCCCAAATGGCTCCAAGATATCCAGCCCATCAATGGCATGGGTCGTAATAAACTCTGGCTCGATCGGGCAGTCAATGTGCAAAATGGGAATGAGGTCAGCTGGGTCTACATGTTCCTTTGCCCAGTCTGCCATCTGTTTCTTAAACGCAGCAATATTCTCTTCCTTGATGGTGAGACCTGCCGCCAATTCATGCCCGCCAAAGCGTTCGAGAAGCGATCCACTGTCACAGAGCGCATCATACAGGTTAAAGCCCTTGACCGAGCGTCCAGAGCCCTTTCCCATGCCATCTTCCAGCGCAATCAATACGGTTGGACACGCATACCGATCACACAGGCGTGAGCATACGATACCGATGACACCATGATGCCAATTTTTCCCCGCCAGTACGATCATCTGATCCTCAAGCGGGTCATATTCATGCCGCAGCTTTTGCAGTGCCTGATTTAAGATATCGTTTTCGGCTTCCTGACGCTGCTTGTTCTGTTCACAGAGTGCTGCCGCCAAGGACTGTGCCCGTCTTGGGTCATCCGTCAAAAACAGCTCTGCCGCCATATCTGCGTGCCCCAGTCGTCCTGCCGCATTGATACGCGGTGCAAGGATAAAGCTGATGACCGACGCAGTCAGCTTTTTGCCATACTGTCCAGACTCACGCAGCAGCATCGAAAGACCAATGTTGCTCGTCTCTGCCATGCGGCGCAGTCCAGCTGCTACAATGATACGGTTTTCTCCGCGCAGCGGCATCACATCCGCAACTGTTCCCAGCGCCACCAGATCGGCATACCGCTCCAAAATGGCTTGCTGCCCAACTTTCCCTGCAAGTGCACAGGCGAGCTTAAAGGCAACGCCAACGCCTGCAAGCTCGCGAAATGGATATTTGCTGTCCATGCGTTTGGGGTTAACCACTGCATTTGCATCGGGCAGTTCTTCGCGGCACGCATGGTGGTCGGTCACAACCACCTGCATGCCAAGTGCTCTTGCGTGTGCGATTTCCTCAAATGCAGATACGCCGGAATCCACCGTAATAATCACCCGTGTTCCCTCTTGCGCGAGATGATCCATCGCGGAAACACTCAAACCATAGCCTTCACTCAGGCGATCGGGAATATAATGCCGGACATTCGCGCCCATGGAACGCAGCATACGCGTCATCACGCAGGTCGAGGTCACGCCGTCCACGTCGTAATCGCCAAAGACAACGATTCGCTCGCCCTGTGTAATTGCCTCGTGCACAACGCTGACTGCTTTATCCATATCCGGCAGTAAAAATGGATCATACAGACAACTCGCATCGGTTTCCAGAAATGCATGTGCTTTTTCTGGGGTATCAATGCCGCGTGCGCACAGCGCAGCCGCCGCAAGTGGGGTCATTCCGTAGCCATGTGCCAGCGACCGCACTTTGTCTAAATCAGGCTCAGCGGTCACCCATCGTTTCATTTTCATGGTAACTCCCTCGAAGTACTTTTATTCAAACTTATCATAGCAGAAAACACGTGAAATCTCAACATACCAGTCAACATTTCTTTTGTTTAAACAATGCAAAGACAGGGAATCCTTTCAGGAACACCTGTCTTTTTGCTTCTATAATAAATGTTGGGGTCAGGAAAAAATCCTGACCCCAACATTTATTATAGAACCGAAATCAAACCTGTGTTGCACCGTCTACTTTGACACTCCCCACGGCTAAAGCAGGGGGATTCTCGGTTCGCTGACCGCAGCCTGCACCGTGCGAGGTCTTACATAGTC